>JACSRE010000202.1 GCA_014879945.1 Myxococcus sp. | reverse complement strand
GCCGATGTTGCCTTCCTGGATCAGGTCGAGGAACTGCAGGCCGCGGTTGGTGTACTTCTTGGCGATCGACACCACCAGGCGCAGGTTGGCCTCGACCAGCTCGCTCTTGGCGCGCTCGGCGCGGCGCTCGCCGAGGCGAATCGCGTCGTGCTTGCTGCGGAGCGTCTCGATCTCCATGCCCGCGTCTTCTTCGACCTTCTTGATGCGGCGCATCGCGGTGCGCACGTCACGATCGAGGGCCTCGACGAGCTCGTCGGTGCTGTTGAGGCGGCGCGCCAGGCGCTTGAGGGCCTGCGGGTTGCCCGTCGACTCCTTGAGGGCCACCTTGAGATCGTTGAGCGGCACGCCGTACTGGCGCTCGATGTCGCGCAGCTCGTCGTCGGAGCGGTTGACGAGATCGATCATGTCCGAGACGTGCTTGACGACCCGGTCGATCATCTTCTTCGACAGGCGCATCTCTTCGAGCGCCTCCATCAGCTTCTCGCGCAGCTCGATGGCCTCTTGCTTGAGCTCCTTGCGCTTGACCTCCGAGAGCTTCTTGCGGCCCGTCAGATCGTCTTCGACGTCGATCAGGTCCTTGTAGACCTTGCGGAACTTGTCGATCTGCTTGTTGATGGTCTCGATGCGGTTGAGCTCGGCCGCGTTGAGCTGGAGCTCCTTGGGCTGCCCGGGCACGGCCTCGGCGACCCCTTCGGCGCCTTCGACCGCGGGCTCCTCGTACTCCGGCTCTTCCTCTTCCTCGCGCGCGGGCTCTTCGGGGGCGTCTTTGAGCACCTCACGAATGCGCAGCTTGCCGGCCCGCAGGCGGGGGCCGATCTCCATCACCTCGGCGACCGCGACCTTGCAGTCGAGCAGGGCGCGCATCACCTCTTTCTCGCCGTCTTCGATGCGCTTGGCGATCTCGACCTCGCCCTCGCGGGTCAGCAGCGAGACCGAGCCCATCTTGCGCAGGTACAGGCGCACGGGGTCGTTCGACTTCGCGCCCGGCTCGTCGGCGATCTTCGGCGCCTCTTCTTCTTCCTCTTCCTCTTCTTCCTTCTTCTTCTCCTGCTCTTCTTCGGCCGCGACGGTCGGCTTGACCTCGGTGTTGTCCACCGACTTCTGCGCGTCGACGATCTCGATCTCGTTGTCGCCGAACATCGACATCACGTCGTCGATCTGATCGGACGACACCACGTCGGCGGGGAGGGCGTCGTTGACCTCTTCGTAGGTCAAGAAGCCCTTCTGCTTGCCGGCCTCGAGGAGATCTTTGACCTCTTTGCGCTCGGTGACGGGCTCTTCTTCGATCTCTTCCTTCTGCGCGTCGGGGTCGACCTCGGCGTCGAGCATCGCCTCGTCGGCGAGCTCTTCGACCTCATCACCCTCGACCTCCTGGGCGCCCTTGTTGCCCTTGGTCTTCATGAGCTTGGCGCGGGCGAGCGCCGAGGCGTCTTCCTGGGGGCCGGTGGCCGTCGCGCCCGCGGGCTTCGCGGACTTCACGATGACGCGCTTCCCCTCGGGCTTCGCGGGCTCGGCCGACGCCTTCTTCTTCTTCACGTCCTTCTCGGACTTCTTCTTGTCGGTTCGGGAGGGCTTGATGGGCATGGTCGGGAGCACCTACGGGGTGGGGATCAACTCAAAGGCCCGGCCCTTACCCCAAAGGCCGGACACAATTCAAATAACCGTCAAAGCTTCATTTCTGTGACAGCAACTGCCGCTTGAGGTCCAGCAACTGACCCCGCTGTTCGAGGAGCGCCCGGGCGTCGTCGGTCAGCTCGGCGGCCCCGGGGGTCTGCGCGGTCTCGCGGGCGATTCGGCCCAGGTGCTCCTCGATGGCGCGCAGCTTGACCCTCCGACACACCGAGTGAAACGCCGGTTCCAGCCTGGCCTCGTCCACCGGCAGCTGATCACGGGCCACCTGAAGCGCAAGCTTCACGGTGTCGGAGGCCTCGTATTGCGCCTCTTCGGGCGAGGTGCCGGACTGAATGGTGAGCAGCAGGGTGCGCACGCCCAGGTGCTTGATCTCGTCGAAGCAGCGGTACTCGTCTTTGCCCATCAGGCGGGTGTCACGGAGCACGCAGGCCGCGTAGAGCGCCTCCATGGGGTCGGGCCGGGGCTCGTTGCTGACCGGCTTGCCAACCGCCCGCACCGCCTGGGGATTCTTGCTCTTGAGCTCGGTCTCGAGCTCGCTGGCGGGAATGCCGAAGTGCTTCGAGAGGGCCCCGAAGAAGGCGCTGCGCACCAGGCCGACCGGCAGCACCGAGGTGATGGCCTTGAGCCGGTCGAGCGCGCTCATCTTCTCTTCGAACGACGACCCGGGCCCGCCCGGCAGCATCGAGGTGAAGAGGTGCTCGGTGAGGGGCCTGGCCTTCGCCACCAGCTGCTGCACGGCCTCGGCGCCCACCCGCCGCGCGAAGGTGTCGGGGTCTTCACCGTCGGGCAGCACCGCCACGCGCGCCGACTGGCCCGCCGCCAGAATGGGGCCCGCCAGGCGCTCGACGGCCTTTCGGCCGGCCTCGTCACCGTCGAGGAGCAGCACCAGCTCCTTGGCCTCGAGGCGGCCCAGCAGCGCCATGTGCCCGGGGGTCAGCGCCGTCGAGCACAGCGCCACCGCGTGCTTCACGCCGGCCTGGTGGAGGCCGATGGCGTCGAAGTAGCCCTCGCACAGCACCGCCGACTTCTTCTTGCGAATCTCGTCGCGGGCCTGGTCGGTGGCGTAGAGCACCTCGGACTTGTTGTAGAGCCGAGACTCCTTCGAGTTCAGGTACTTGGGGCCGTCTTCGCCCTCGAGCAGGCGACCGCCGAAGGCGATGGTGCGGCCCTCGGGCGAGCGGATGGGGATCATCACCCGGCCCCGGAAGGTGTCGTAGAAGCCATCGCCCTTGCTGCGCGCAGACACCAGCCCGGCCTTCTCACCGAACGCCAGCAGGCCCTGCTCGCGCAGGCGATCGGCGAGGTCCGTCCACGCGATGGGCGCCCAGCCCAGGCCGAAGGCCCGCATCAACTCGTCGGTCAGCCCGCGTGAGCGGAGGTACTCGCGGGCGTGGTGGCCGATGGCCGGGTCCCACAGGCGCTGCTGGAAGTGCTGCGCGGCGAAGTCGGTGGCGTCTTTGAGCTGCTGCTTCTCGCGCATGCCCGGGTCGACCGCCGCCTCGAGGTCGATGCCCAGCTCCTTCGCCAGATCTTGCACGGTGTCGACGAAGGGCTTGCCCAACAGGCGCTGCACGAAGCTGATGGCGTCGCCGCCGGCCTGACAGCCGAAGCACTTGAAGCGCCGGGTGTCGGCCCAGACGTAGAAGCTGGGCGACTTCTCCTGGTGGAAGGGGCACAGGCCCTTGTGGCTGCGCCCCGACTTCTTGAGCTCGACGCCGTGCCGCTGCACCAGCGCGATCATGTCGACGCGCTCGCGGATCTCGTCGATCTTGTGCTCGGGGATCAGCAACCGGTTCGGCTCCTCTCGCGCGCGGTGACGGCGCTCTCAAACGGTAACCACGCCGGGGCGAGCCGGGTCGATGACGACCGGCCCGTTCGGAGGAGGCCTCAGGCCATTCGCGACAGCTGCGCCTTCACCTCTTCGCTGATGGCCTTGCCCTCGGCCTGGCCCTTGAGCTTCGCGCTGGCGATCTTCATCACCGCGCCGAGCTCCTTGAGCGTCTTCGCGCCGGCCTCGACGATGCAGCCCTTGACGGCCTCGGCCAGCTGCTCGCTCGACAGCTGCGCGGGCAGGTAGGTCTGCAGCACGGCGATCTCTTTCTCTTCCTTCTCGGCGAGATCGAGGCGGTTGGCGTCCTTGAACTGGGCGGCGGAGTCGCGGCGCTGCTTGATCAGCGTGCCGACGATGGTCATCACCCCGGCGTCGTCGAGCACCCTGGCTTCGCCTTCGACCTCTTTGTACTTGATGGCGCTCTTGAGCATTCGCAGCACGCTGAGCTTCAGCTCGTCCTTGGCGCGCATCGCGTCCTTCAGCTCGGTGTCCAGACGCTCTTTCAGGGTGGCCATGTGCGAACTCCTTCCAGGTGAGTCGGGCTGCGCAACGAAGAAAATGGAGGTTGGCAACGGAAAGGTCGCCAACCTCCGGGAGCTTCTGACAGGTCAGCCGACGAGTGCCGGCCGGCGCGTCATTGAGGGGTCTTCAGGAGACCTTGCGGAACTTCTTCACCGCGCGCTTCTTGGCCGCCATCATCTTCTTCTTCTTCTTCACCGATGGCTTCTCGTAATGCTCGCGCTTGCGGATCTCAGAGAGAATCCCGGCCTTCTCAGTCGCCTTCTTGAAGCGCTTGAGAGCGCCCTCGATGGACTCGCCGTCCTTGACACGAATCGTCGTCATCTGAACCTGTCACCTCCTTCAGACATCACCCGTGAGGTGATGCGTCGAATACCAATAAAACCGAGCGGCTCGTGGCACAGTCGGCCGCGAAAGGCAACGAGATGACGGCATTCCACGATCAGCGCAGCCAGGGCGCCCCCGCCGAGGTCTACGAGGAGCTGCTGCGGCAGGCCCGGGGGCTGTTCGAGGGCGAGCGCGACGTGATCGCCAACGCGGCCAACCTCTCGGCGCTGATGGCCTTTCACCTCGAGGGGCTGAACTGGGCGGGCCTGTACTTCCTCAGGGGCGACGAGCTGGTGCTGGGGCCGTTTCAGGGCAAGCCGGCGTGCGTGCGCATCGCGGTGGGGAAGGGCGTCTGTGGCGCGGCGGTGGCGAAGCGGGCGTCGGTGCTGGTCGCCGACGTGCACGCCTTCCCCGGGCACATCGCCTGTGACTCGGCCTCGCAGAGCGAGCTGGTGGTGCCGCTGCTGCGTGACGGGCGGGTGCTGGGGGTGATCGACCTCGACAGCCCGCGCAAGGCGCGCTTCGCGCCGGTCGATCAGGCTGGCGTCGAGGCCCTGGCCCGGCTCTTCGTCGAGGCCTGCGACTGGCCCTGAGGGCTACGACGCGGCCTCGTGCTCGTCGGTGGTGATCTCTTCGTCGTGGGTCGCGCCGAGGGCGGGCGTCTCGCTGGCGGTGCCCAGGTGCGACTTCAGGCGATCGGGGAGCACCGAGTCCCACGCGCCCATCAGGGGCTTGCCGAGCTGGTTGAGGGCGACCACCATCACCTCGGCGACGGCGTTCTTCACCAGGGCGGCGGCCTCGGGCGAGTCGGCCTGCTCGGCGTAGGCGACCAACGCGCTGACGTCGGAGAGGAGCTGTTGCAGCGCGGCCGAGACCTGCGCGGCCGTCTGCTTGTTCAACGACGCGAACGACACCTCTGCATCCGCCATGGCGTCACTCTCGCACGGCGGCTGACGCCCCGGAACCGTCAGCCGCTTCGCTCACGGGTGGTAGTAGTAGTCGATGGCGGTGACGCCGAAGAGCTCGTGGCACTCGACGTTGACGCCCACCACCAGGCCGGCGCCGGTGAGGAGCGGGCGCCCGCCCGGCTCCTGCGGCGTGACGATGGCCATGTGCCGCACCCGCATCTCTTTGGGAATCGCCACCACCAGCATGCCGCGCTCGGCAATGTCGACGACGTCGGCTTCATTGACCCGCACCCAGCCGCGCATCGGCCCTTCGTGCTTGAGCCAGTCGATCGTCTGCACCAGCGACAGCTCGCGCGCGCCGGCGAAGTGGGGCACCTCGCAGCCCATCGCCCGGCTGACGTCCCACACGTAGATGTGGCCTCGCGGCTTGCCGGGCCCGTCTTCGTCGTAGCGATCGTTGTTGCCGAGGGCGAACTGGTTGAAGACCTGCTGGTACAGCGCCTTGCTGCGCTTGCCCTCGCGGCTGGTGAAGGGCGCCTTCAGGGCGCGCCACGTCTCGCGGCCCACGCACTCGGGCAGCGGGCTGGACCCGTCGGGGTTGTAGTCGGGGTCGATCCACTCCTCTTCCTCGGCGACGGCCTTCATGGTGCCCGGGTTGGTGGCGGTGCCGATGAAGTTGGCGCGCTTTCGCTGGGGGCCCCACGAGCCGAACGCGTCGTCTTGCTGGAGCTTCTGCACCTCGGTCATGTGCGCGCGGTTGACCTTCGAGATCTCGAAGCCGCCGGGGGGAAACGACGTCGGCCCGGTGGTGCCGGGGTCGGTCTGAACGGGGATGGAGCCGGTGGTGGTGCGCGTCGGCTTCGCGCCGACCTGCGGGAGCTGCGCGCTCGACTTCGAGGTGACCTGCGGCAGCTGCGCCTTGCTGGTCGAGACCGGGGGCAGGTTGCTGCTCGACCGGCCGCCCGCCACGGGGATCTGCCCGGTCGGCGACTTGCCGCCCGGCACCTGCGGCAGCTGCGCCTGCGACTTCGCGGTGGGAAGGGGCATCTGCCCGGTCGGCCGTCGCGGCGCGGCCTCGGGCGCCTTCGCGGGAGCGCCCGACTGCCCCTGTCTGGGATCCTTCGGAGGCGGCATGGGTGAACGTGAGTGTAGCAAGGCTCTCGCGGCGAGGTGATCAGCAACCAACGGCGGGTGGTTCTGAGCGCGCGCGCGCCGAAATTTTGCCGAGGTGTGCGTCGCGTGGTCACATCATCAGGCCTGTAGCGAACCCATGCTGATCCGCGCGACCCTGATCATCTGCTGCCTCTTCGTCCTCCCGGCGGCCGGCGCCGCGCCGAGCGCCAACGCCGATGACGCGTACCAGCGCGCGAAGAGCGAGTACCAGAAGCTCAAGGGCGACGAGAAGCGGCGCGGGCTCCGCCACCACTGGCTCAACGTGGGCAAGCGCTTCGACGTGGTGGCGTCGAAGTACCCCAGGAGCGACCGCGCGCCCGAGGCGCTGTTCATGTCGGGCCAGCTGTTCGCCGATCTCTCGCGGCTCTCGCAGAACGGCGACGACCTGACGGCGGCGGAGCGCGCCTGGCGCAAGCTGATCGACGGCTGGCCCAAGCACCGCCTCGCCGACGACGCCGCGCTGGGGCTGGCGCGCGTGCTCGCCGACCGTCGCGCCGACCCGGCCGCCGCGCGCAAGGTGCTCGAGCGCACCATCGAGGGCGCCAACGACATGAAGCGCGAGATGCAGAAGCTCCTCGCGTCGTTGCCCGCGCCGGTGCAGCCGAAGAAGGAGAAGCCGGTCGCGGCCGTCGCGCCCAGGCGCGCGGCGCCTTCGAAGCAAGCGCACGCGCCGGTGGAGCCGCCGCCCGCCGTCGAAGACGAGCCGGCCGCCGAAGAGGGGCCCGAGGCGCCCACGACGCGGGTGTCGGCCCTGGCGGAGGCGCTGCGCAAGCTGCGCGAGGAGCCGCCCACGCTGCCCAGCAACCCCGAGAACGACCAGCCCGCCCCGAGCGCGCAGGGCCGCCGTACGCCCGCCGCGCTGCGCCCCGAGCCCGTGGCTCCGCCCCCGGAAGACGAAGAGGCGGCCGTCGAGCCGGCTGATGCGTCTGCGATCGCCTCGCTGCAGGAGCGCCTGCGTGACGTGCGCGTGGGCGCCCGCAAGCCCGACCCGGCGGCCCGCACCCGCCTGGCCGCCCTCGCCCGGCAGCAGCAGGGCGAAGAGCTCTCGCTGGCGCAGCAGCTGGGCCTGAAGGTGCGTCGGGTGATCATCGACGCGGGCCACGGCGGCCACGACACCGGCGCCATCGGCCCGACGGGCGTTCGGGAGAAGGACGTGGCGCTCTCCGTGGTGCTCAAGCTCAAGGCCCGGCTCGAGAAGCTGGGGCTCGAGGTGGTGCTGACCCGCGACGACGACACCTTCGTGCCCCTCGAGCAGCGCACGCGCCTGGCCAACAAGGAGCACGGCGATCTCTTCATCTCGATTCACTGCAACGCGGCGCCTTCGAAGAACCTGCGCGGCGTCGAGACCTACACGCTCAACACCTCGAGCAACCGCTACTCGGTGCGGCTGGCGGCGCGTGAGAACGCCACCACCGAGCGCGGCATCAACGACCTCCAGTACATCCTCGCGGACCTCGCCACCAAGGCGAACACCGGCGAGTCGCAGCGCCTCGCCGATCGGGTGCAGCGCTCGCTGATTCGTGGGCTGTCGAAGGAGTACAAGGGCGTGCGCGATCTCGGCACCAAGGAGGCGCTCTTCGTGGTGCTGCTCGGCGCGAAGATGCCCTCGATTCTCGTCGAGACCTCGTTCCTCTCGAACCCGGAAGACGAGCAGCGCCTGGCCAGCGACGCGTACCAGCAGGCGCTCGCCGACAACGTGGCCGAGGCGGTCGAGGGCTTCCTGGAAGAGCGCAACAAGGTCGCGCAGATCGACTAGCCGTCACGCCGGCGCGGGCGTCACTGCACCTGGCCGGCGAGGGTGAAGATCGGCAGGTACATCGCGACGAGGAACACGGCCGGCTGCGCCAACGTGCCGACGACGGCCAGCACCAGCGGCAGCCACTTCGGGCGGGCGAGGGTCGAGGCAGCCACCCCCGCGACCGACGCGAAGGCGATCGCCAGCGGGCCCCAGGGCGTCACCATCAGCCGCGTCAGCCAGGGGAGGGTCGCCGCGAAGTCTTCGAGCATCGACGTGAAGCTGGGCGCGAGCACCAGCGTGGCCAGGAGGGCCCAGAGCACGCCCACCGCCGCGATGATCAGGGCCGCCGCCCTCACGGCTGAACGGACTTGAGCACGCCGCCGCCCAGCGTCCCCAGCCAGAGCGTCGTGCGGGGCTGACCGCCGACCATCTCGACGAAGCCGTCGACGGCGGTCGCGCGGCGCTGGCTGCCGGAGTCGATGAGGCGCCACTGAATGCCGTCGAAGCGCATCATGAAGCCGAACCGCACCGGCGGGTTGGTGCCGCCCACCATGTAGACGTTGTCGACCGAGGTGCCCCACGAGGCGGTGGCGATGTCCATGTCGATGGGGAACGACTCGACCGCGCGGAGCGTCGCCGAGTCCCAGTAGACGCCGTAGCGGGCGTCGCCAAAGGCCCAGGCCTCGCCGCCGCCTGGCGCGTAGAGGGTTCGCCACGGCCCCTGCTGCACCATCATCGAGGTGCGGGCCGTCCACGTGGTGCCCACGCGCTGCGCCAGGTAGCGCTCGCCCGCGACCCACAGCTCGGTCTGGCTCGGGCAGCTGACGGCGTAGGCGTTGCCCATCAACCCCGGGAGCGCCGCGAAGGCCAGCTGGCTCGCGGTGCCGGTGTAGGCGGCGCCGTTGTCGCCCGCGCCCACCAGCAGGTTGCCGCACCACTTCAGATCGCGAATCGGGCCGGCCAGGTTGGCGGGCACCTGCACCCAGTCGGTCTGGTTCCACCGATACAGCGCGCCCGCGGACGCGACGACGACGTCCTGGCCCTCTCGCGCGACGATGGCGAAGACCTCGCCGCTGAAGGGCTGCGAGGCGCCGAGCTCTTCCCACCCCGAGGGGCCCTGGTGCATCACCCGGCCACGCTTGACGGTGCACGAGGTGTCGACGCACTCGTTGACGCTGACGAAGACGTCGGAGGGCGTGGCGGCGATGTCGGCGACGTCACCGTAGAAGCCCCGGCTGCGCTCGACGAACGAGGCCGCCGGGCTGTTCCACTCCCACACCGCGCCGAAGTCGCCCACCACGAAGCCCGTCGCCGAGGCCGGGCCCCCACCGAACAGCCCCCGCGGCTGCTGAGGCCCGCGCATCTCGTACTCCACCCACGCCCCGGCGGGCGTCGGCGCCGGCCCGGCGTCGGGGAGGCCTGCATCGAGGCTCGGCAGGCCCGCGTCCGGGTCGGCTCCTGCGTCTGGAGCGAGCCCTGCGTCGGGGTCGAGGCCAGCGTCAGGGTCGAGGCCAGCGTCAGGGTCGAGGCCAGCGTCGGGGTCGAGCCCAGCGTCGGGGTCGATTCCAGCGTCGGGGTCGATTCCAGCGTCGGTCGAGGGGCCGGCATCGGTGGCGACGCCCGCGTCGGTCGCGGTCGGCGCCCGCAGATCGTAGCTGGCGATCAACGCGCGGCTGTTGCGGCGCCCGGCGAAGAAGAGCCGGTGATCGAAGACGTCGGCGGTGGTGAACTGGGCCGCCGAGAGCGCCGTCGGCAGGTTGGTCGCGCTCCACGCGCCGTTGACGAAGTGCCAGAGCCGGCCGCCGCCGACCGCCCAGGACTCGCCGGTGGTGGTGTCGACGATCTTCCCGGTGGTGAGCAGCACCGAGAGCTCCCGCTCGTACAGCGAGTCCCACACCCGGCGGGCGGGATCGTAGCGGTAGATGCTGCCCAGCTCGTTCACCACCGAGAAGGCGCCCTGGCCGTCGCCGATGATCGACATCACCCGGCGCAGGGTCGGGTTGTTCTCTTCGACCCACGCGTTGTTGCGGTACGCGAGCAGGTTGTTGCCGATGCCGGCGGCCATGCCGAAGGCGCCGTCGAACCAGAGGGTCGACAGCTCCGAGATGCTGTTGGTCTGGAAGACGCGAACCCGGGGCGCCGCGGTGGTGCCGCGGAACTCGACGGCGACGCCGGCAGTGCCGCTGACGCCGACGGCGATGGCGTTGGTGGCCGTGGTGCCGCCGACCGCGCGCAGCGACAGCCCGGGCGACGAGAACAGGCGCTGCCACTGATCGGCGGCGCTCCGCGCGAGCACGGTGCCGTTCTCTCCGACGAAGATGGTGCCCAGGCCGCCGGGCGCGAGGGCGCCGCCCCAGAGATCGTTGCCGGTGGGGAAGGGGTTGTCGTGCAGGGCGGTGACCGGGCCGGCCAGCGGCGGCTCTCGGGTGACGAAGATCTTCGCGGTCGCCGTCTTCATGCCGGCCTGCGCCGTGAGCGTGGCGGCGCCGGGGTCGAGGGCCGTCACCACGCCCATGCCGTCGACCCGCGCCACGCGAGGCGGAATGACGGACCAGGTGACGGGCGCCTCGATGGTGTCGCCGTTCGGCGCTACGACGCGCGCGGTGAAGGCGCGCATCTCGCCGACGCGGAGGTTGGCCTCGGCGGGCTCGACCTCGAGCCGATCGATGTTGGGCGTCAGGGGCGAGGTGATCCAGAAGAGGCCGAGGCGGTCGGTGGGCGCCTCGACCGAGTCGAGGGGCACCGTGTTGGTCCGCGAGCCAGGCAGGGGGTTCAAGAACGAGTCGTTCCCCGACTGCCGGCGCATGTCGTAGGTGCCCGGGTCGACGCCCCGCACGAGGCGCTCGGGGTCCCACGTCAGGTAGATCTTCACCGGCGTCGCGAAGCGCAGGTTGGTGGGGCTGAAGCGGAAGCCGAGGCTGATGCGCTTGCGATCGGGGATCTCGGGGACCCCGGTGTCGATGGTGGTGATGAAGATGTTCGTCTCTTGCGTCACGGCGCCGCGCGGGAAGTCCACCGCGTAGCCGTTGCGCACGAAGAGCCCGCCTTCGGGGCCGACCACGATGGTGTTGTCGTCCCCTCCGTCAGGCAGGTTCACCGGAGGGGGGCAGGCCGACAGCGCGGCAGACAACGCCAGCAACCCGAACAGGGAGGACGACGGCGAAATGACCTTCAAAGGGTGGTGCTCCTTCGGCCCGAAACGGCGCGCCCCTCGAAACTTCCGCGGCGCGAGACGCACGCATACTCCACGAACGCCCGCTCGAACACCACCCCGCGGAATGAGGCTCGTTGGTGGCTGTTGCCGGCGAGCCGATTGTTCAGGAGGAAGTCACGTGTTCAGGAGGAAGTCACGCCCATGTCTCAGCCCTCGTCTCGCCTCGTCGCCCTCGTGCCGCTGCTGTCGGCGGCGCTCGTCTTCGCGCAGCCGGTCACCCCGAAAGAGGCCGCGCTGCCCAGCCTCGCCCCGCTCATCGAGTCGGTGAAGGGCGCGGTGGTGAACATCGACGTGCGAAAAGAGGTGAAGGGCGACGAGCTGCTCAGCCTGCCGGCGCCGCTGCGCCAGCGCCGGGGAGGAGCGCCGCCGTCGACGCAGGGCAGCGGCTCGGGCGTCATCATCGACTCCAAGGGCCTGGTGCTGACCAACAACCACGTGGTGGCCGACGCGATCACCATTCGGGTGCGCCTCGACGACGGGCGCGCGCTCGACGCCGAGATCCTCGGCCGAGATCCGCTCACCGACCTGGCGCTCTTGAAGATCAAGGGCAAGGTCGAGAAGCTGCCCTCGGTCGCGCTCGGTGACTCGGGCCAGATGCGGGTGGGCGACTTCGTGGTGGCCATCGGCAACCCCTTCGCGCTCGCCCACTCGGTGACCCTGGGCATCATCTCGGCGAAGGACCGAGACATCTCGGCCGGGCCGTACGATCAGTTCCTCCAGACCGACGCGGCCATCAACCCGGGCAACTCGGGCGGCCCGCTCTTCAACCTCAAGGGCGAGGTCATCGGCATCAACACCGCCATCAACGCGGCCGCCAACAGCATCGGCTTCTCGGTGCCGTCGAACCTGGCGAAGGCGCTGCTGCCCCAGCTCGAGGCGAAGGGCTACGTGGTGCGCGGGTGGCTGGGCATTGCCCCGCAGGACCTGTCACCGGCGCTGGCGCGCGCGCTCGACGTGCCCAACGGCGAAGGCGCGCTGGTGGTGAACGTCAACGAGGGCAGCCCGGCGGCCAAGGCAGGCCTCAAGGAGGAAGACGTGATCGTCGCCATCGACGGCGTGAAGACGACGAGCGCCTCGGGGTTGGTGCGGCTGGTGGGGCTCAAGCGGCCCGAGGTGCCGGCGGCGCTGTCGGTGATCCGCCGCGGCAAGCCCCTCGAGCTCAAGGTGACGCTGGGCACGCGGCCCGACGTCGAGGGCCTGGGCGCGGTCGACCGCTCCGAGACGACCGTCGAGCCCTCGACGCCACGGCTCGGGCTGTCACTCGACGACCTCGACCCACGCTTCTCGAGCGCCACCGGCATTCGCAGCGGCGCCGCGGTGGTCGACGTCGCGCCAGGCTCGCCAGCGGAGCGCGGGGGCCTGCGTCGGGGCATGATCGTCACCGAGCTCAACCACAAGGCCGTGAAGACCCGCGATGAGCTGATGGCGGGACTGAAAGCGGCGAAGTCGGGAGAGGTGGTGCTGCTGCGCACCGTGGTGCCTGGTGGAGGCCGCGGCCTGCAGGCCATCGAGGTGCCCTGATCGTCACGTCAGGGCGCCCCACCGTGCAGAGCGCGTCATGTGGGCGTCGCAGCGAATGCGAGCCGCGGGCGTGCCCCCGGCCAACTCCACGACATTCCAGCGCCGCCCTCAGGGGCAAGTCTGGCCTCCGCGTTGCTTTGAGTCACCCCCGCCATGACCGACTCGACCCGCACCGCCAACCGCTCCGACCGGCCCCGCCAGGTGATGCCGGTGACCCGCCTGGTGAGCAGGCCCGCGGTCGCCATCGTGAACGGCCAGCTGGTCGCGGTGAAGGTGCTGGTCGATCGAAAGGCCGCCTGAGTCGCCGCGGCTCCTCCGCGCTGCCCACCCCGCCCGCCACGCGCCGTGCTCACGCCCGCGCCTTGCCCGCACCGCCTTCGCGGGAGGTGACCCCCGGTTCGCCCCGTTGAGCGCCATGAATTCAACCGCCTGGACGTATCGTCACACCATGTAGTGTCACGCTTGCTCAGGTCTTCCGGCGCGTGGTACTCCGCGCGGCTCCAGGGCCGATTTACCGGCTCTGGAGCGATTCGCACTCCCGCGAATTGGCGACGGCGAGGGGACGACCAGCATGCGTCTGAAGCGGCTCGACATCACGGGCTTCAAGTCCTTCATGGACCGTACGGTGTTCTCGTTCGACACGGGCATCACGGCCGTCGTCGGGCCGAACGGGTGCGGCAAGTCGAACGTCGTCGACGCCATTCGCTGGGTGATGGGCGAACAGAGCGCCAAGAACCTCCGCGGCCGCGGCATGGAGGACGTGATCTTCAACGGCTCCGAGACGCACGCGCCGTTGTCGCTGGCCGAGGTGACGCTGACCCTGACGGTGGAGCCCCAGGACACCATGCCCGAGACGCTCGCGGGCCTGCCCGAGGTGTCGGTGACGCGCCGGCTGTTCCGCTCCGGCGAGTCGGAGTACCAGATCAACAAGACCACCACGCGGCTGCTCGACATCACCGAGCTGTTCCTCGGCACCGGCGTGGGCACCAAGGCGTACTCGATCATCGAGCAGGGGCGCGTCGGCCAGATCGTCTCGGCCCGCCCGGAAGATCGCCGCTCGTTCATCGAAGAGGCCGCCGGCATCACCAAGTACAAGGCCCGCCGCCGCGCCGCCGAGCGCAAGATGGAGGCGACGCAGCAGAACCTGCTGCGCGTCAACGACATCGTCGTCGAGCTCGAGCGCCGCCTCGACTCGCTCGAGCGCCAGGCGAAGAAGGCCGAGAAGTACAAGCGCCTGCGCGGCGAGATGCGCGAGATCGAGCTGCACCACAGCTCCCACCGGTACCTCGAGCTGTTCGCCCAGCGCACCCTGCTGACGCACGAGCTCGAGCACCGCGGGGCCGAGGAGCAGGAGAAGCTGGCCCGGGTGCAGGCGATGGACGCCGACATCAGCGCCCGCCGCGAGCAGCTCGAGGCCGAGACCCTGGCCCTCGAGACGGCGGCCGCCGAGTTCTACGCGCTCGAGGCGCAGGTGCAGCTCGACGCCCAGAACCTGGGGCACTGGAGGGAAGATCTCGACGGCACCCGCGCGCGCGTGGACGCCGCGCAGACCGAGCTCACCGCGGTGCTCGAGCGCAAGGCCGTCGCCGAGAAGGAGAAGCTCGAGGCCGAGGCCGAGCTGCAGCAGCTGGGCGTGGCCTCGCGCGAAGACGAGGTGGCGCTCGAGGTGCTCGAAGAGGAGCTGCGGCGCACGGTGGAGCTGATGGCGCAGGTCGCGGCCCGGCTCGACGGCGAGCGCAGGGAGCTGGTGGACATCGTCACCCGCGTCGCCAACCACGAGTCGAACCTGGCCAACCTCGAGTCGCGCCGCAGCGAGCTGGAGCAGCGCTCCGCCCGCCTCGAGGCCGAGCGCGCGGTGCTGCTGGCGGAGCAGGCGCAGCTCGACGAGGGCCGCAGAGAGGTGCTCACGCGCGTCGAGCAGAGCCGCCAGTTGGCGATGGAGATCACCCAGCGCCGCGGCGAAGAAGAGACGACGCTCAGCCGGCTGCGCGAGGCCTTCACCGAGAACGAGGTGCTGGTGCTGGGGCTGCGCGATGAGCTGTCCGACAAGCGCAGCCGCCTCGGCTCGCTCGAAGAGATTCGCCGCAACTACGAGGGCTTCGATCGCGGCGTGCGCGCGGTGATGAGCAAGGCCGGCGAAGACCTGCGCCAGGCCGGCATCTTCGGGCTCGTCTCGGACATCGTGTCGGCGCCCCCCGAGTACGAGAAGGCCATCGAAGCGGCGCTCGGCGAGCAGCTCCAGCACGTGATCGTCGAGTCGCCCGAGCGCGGCCTCGAGTACGTCGAGTACCTGAAGTCCCTCGGCGAGGGCCGCTCCACCTTCCTCCCCGTGGTGGCCGACCCGGTGAGCCCGCTGCCCGCGCTCGAGGGCCCCGAGGTGCGCGCGATGGCGCTCACCCAGGTGCAGGCGAAGGACGAGCTGCTCAAGCCGCTCATCGAGCGCCTGCTCAACGGCGTGGTGGTGGTGCACGATCTCGAGAGCGCGAAGCTGCTGGCGGCGCGCGCCCCCGGGTACACCTTCGTCACCATCGACGCCGAGGTGCTCCGCCCCGGCGGCGTCGTCACCGGCGGCGTGATGGAGGGCCCGGCCGTCGGCGCGCTGCAGAAGAAGCGTGAGATCGCCGAGCTCACCGACGAGGTGAAGCACCTCGAGGAGCGCTACCAGGAGCTGATCACCCGCCACTACGAGCTGCAGAAGCAGGTCGGGCAGATCGAGGGCGTGCTCAAGGGCCTCGAGAAGAACAAGCACCAGGAGGAGCTGTCGCTCCAGAGCCACGAGAAGGATCTGTCGCAGGCGGGCTCGAGCCTGGTGAAGCTGCGCGAGCGCATCGCGGGGCTCGACGCCGAGCTGTCGCAGCTCGAGGCCTCACGCAACGCGATGACCCACGAGCTCGAGTCGTCGCGAGGCGAGGTGGCGCACGGCCAGACCGACCGGCAGGCCCGTGAGGAGCGCGTGCAGCTGCTCTCGAGCGAGCTCGACACCTTGAGCGCCAGCAGCGCCGCCACGCGGGCCACGGCCACCTCGCTGAAGGTGAAGGTGGCGTCGTCGAGCGAGCGGGGCTCTTCGGCCCGGCAGCGCGCCGACGCGCTCTTCGTGCAGGTCAACGAGCTGACCGAGCGGGCGGGGCGGCTGTCGGTCGCGGTCGAGGAGGGCACCGGCCGGCTGGCAGAGCTCGACGTGCGGCTGGTCGAGACCGGCACCGGCCGCGAGGAGCGCGAGTCGAAGCTGGCCGAGGCGCGGCAGCAGCTCGAGGCCCGCAAAGAGGCCCACGGCCTCGAGGTGACGAAGGTGCGCGACGAGGAGCACGAGCTGCGCGAGCTGCGCGCCTCGGTCGAGGGCCTCACCCACGCCCTCTCGGAGCTGACGCTCAAGAGCCGCGAGCTCGGCCTCGAGATGGAGCACCTGTCGAGCACGGTGCTGGAGCGCCATGGCGTCGCCATCGCCGACGCGATTCACCAGTTCCACCTGCACCCGCAGCTGGGCGACGAGGCGGTCGAGCGGCTCAAGGAGCTGCGCGCCCAGGTGGAGAAGATGGGCGAGGTGAACGTCACCGCCATCGAGGAGCACCAAGAGATCGCCACCCGCTTCGACTTCCTCTCGAAGCAGAAGAAGGACCTCGAGGCGTCGCTCGCCCAGCTCACCGACGCGATCAAGACGATCGATGAGACGAGCCGGCAGCGCTTCAAGGAGACGTTCGACATCGTCAACGACAAGTTCCAGCAGGTGTTCCCGCGGCTCTTCGGCGGCGGGCGCGCCAGCCTGATGATGACGCACGAGCCCGGGTCCACCGAGCCGGGCATCGAGATCCTCGCGCAGCCGCCGGGCAAGAAGCTCCAGACCGTCAACCTGTTCTCGGGCGGCGAGAAGGCGCTCACCGCGGTGGCGCTCATCTTCGGCATCTTCCTCATCAAGCCGACGCCGTTCTGCCTGCTCGACGAGGTCGACGCGCCGCTCGATGAGGGCAACGTCGGCCGCTACAACGAGATGGTGAAGGAGATGAGCAAGATGTCGCAGTTCATCCTCATCACGCACAACAAGCGCACCATGGAGATCGGCGACACCCTGTACGGCGTGACGATGGAGGAGCCGGGCGTGTCGAAGCTGGTCGCGGTGAACCTGAAGGAGGCCGCCGCGAACACCGATCAGCAGGTCGCCTGAATCGGCGTGTCGGTCTCTGGTGACCTGCGGTAAGCACGCGGCCTCTTTTTCGGAGGTCGCATGCGTCTTGTCTCGTCGTTGGTGATCGTCGCGCTCGCCGGCTGTGCCACCCAGAAGGCCGACGCGCCCGCGCCGGTCGCGCCGAAAGAGGCGGCCCCGGTGGCGCCGCCGAAGTTCGTGGCCGACCCCGCGAAGCCGATGCCGCCGGGCCTCGACGAGAGCGCCCTCGACGTCACCGCCGACCCCTGCAGCGACTTCTACCAGTACGCCTGCGGCGGCTGGATGGCGAAGACCGAGATCCCCGCCGATCGGCCGCTGTACTCGCGCGGCTTCGTCTCGATTCAGGAGCGCAACGAGCAGCTGCTCAAGGCCATCCTCGACGAGGCGGCGGCCAACAAGCTCCCGGCGGGCACCGCCTTCGGCAAGCAGCTCGGCGACTACTACGCCACCTGCACCGACGAGGCGGGGCTCGAGAAGGCGCTGCCCGGGGGCAAGAAGTTCATCGATCAGGTCACGAAGGTGAGAGACGCGAAGTCGCTGGCCACCAGCGTCGGCCTCATTCACGCCGCGGGCTTTCACCCGTTCTTCGACATCAGCGCCATTCAGGATCTGAAGAACTCGACCGAGGTGATCGCCGGGCTCGATCAGAGCGGCTTGGGGCTGCCTGATCGCGACTACTACTTCGACGAAGACAAGAAGGACGTGCGCGAGCAGTACCGCGCGCACGTCGAGGCCACCTTCGGCCTGCTGGGGCTCGACGGAAAGCTGTGCCAGCGCAAGGCCGACGAGGTGATGTCGATCGAGACGCGCCTGGCGAAGGTGTCGCAGAGCCGCGTCGAGCGCCGCGACCCCAACAAGCTGTACAACCGCATCGATCGCAAGGGCCTCAACGAGCAGGCGAAGGACTTCGCGTGGGACGCGTACTTCAGCGCCCTGGGCGCCAGCGACGTGCAGGCCATCAACGTCAACTCGGTGCCGTACTTCGTCGAGCTCGCCGCCATCGCGAAGGACACCCGGCCCGAGCTCCTCAACACCTACCTCACCTGGGTGGTGCTGCGCTCGTCGACGCCGGCGCTCCCCAAGCGCTTCCAGGACGAGGCCTTCCTGTTCTCGTCGAAGGCCCTCACCGGCGCCAAGGCCGATCGCCCGCGCTGGAAGAAGTGCGTGGCGTACACCGACGGAGATCTCGGCGACGCGCTGGGCCGCGAGTTCGTGCGCCGCGCCTTCGGTGAAGACGGCAAGGCCCGCACCAGCGCGATGGTGGAGTCGCTGCAGAGGAGCTTCGAGGGCAACCTCAAGTCGCTCGCCTGGTTCGACGAGCCCACCCGCACGGCCGCCTTCGAGAAGGTGACCCGCATGGTTGGCAACAACAAGATCGGCTACCCGTCGGTGTGGCGCGACTACGCGAAGCTCTCGACCTCGCGCGGCTCGTTCTTCGCCAACTCCCTCGCGGCCAACCGGTTCGAGGTGCAGCGCCAGCTCGCGAAGGTGGGCAAGCCGGTCGATCGCACCGAGTGGCTGATGTCGGCGCCGACGGTGAACGCCTACTACGATCCCCAGAAGAACGAGATCGTCTTCCCCGCCGGCATCCTCCAGCCGCCGTTCTTCAACCGTGAGGCCACCGACGCGGTGAACTTCGGCTCCATGGGCATGGTGGTGGGGCACGAGATCACCCACGGCTTCGACGACGAGGGCCGGCAGTTCGACGTCGACGGCAACGTGAAGGACTGGTGGTCGCCGGCGGCGGGCAAGGCCTTCGAAGAGAAGGCCGCGTGCGTGAAGAAGCAGTTCGACGGCTACACGGCCATCGGCGAGGTGAAGGTGAAGGGCGATCTGACGCTGGGCGAGAACATCGCCGACCTCGGTGGGCTCAAGCTGGCGCACGCGGCCATGGCCGACTGGTATTCGAAGAAGGCCGACGCCGACGCGCAGTACCGGTTCAACCGCAGCCAGCAGTTCTTCCTCGGCTTCGCGCAGTCGTGGTGCACGAAGGTGCGCGACGAGACGGCGAAGCTGCGCGCGGCCACCGACCCGCACGCGCCGCCGTTCCTCCGGGTGAAGGGCCCGCTGGGCAACCTCGACGCCTTCACCAACGCCTTCCAGTGCCAGCCGAAGGCGCCGATGGTGCGCTCGGGCGCCGACCGCTGCGTGGTTTGGTAGTCACAACCACCTGAATTCAGGGCGACGACACCGCCTCGACTTGCGCTTGGTCATTCGACCATGGCAGGCTTGGCCGGGTGACCAAGCCTGCGCTCCCCAGCCCGCTCGAGGGCCCCACCCAGCCCGCGGGCCAGGAAGACGCCGACGAGCGCATTCTGAAGGCCGCCGGGAAGCTGTTTCGCGAGAAGGGCTTCGCGGCCACCACCGTGCGCGAGATCGCCGCGGCGGCCAACATGCTGCCGGGCAGCCTGCACTACCGCTACGCGAGCAAAGACGACGTGCTGCTGGCCCTGATGAACCGGGCGGTGAAGCGCGCGATGGCGGCGGTGCGCGCGGCCATCGGTGAGGTGAGAGATCCGATCGAGAAGCTGCGGCTGGGGCTGCGCGCGCACCTCGAGCTGCTGTGCAACGGCGACGACTCGCTCTACGTGTTGCTGTTCGACTGGCGCTCCCTTCCGCAAGGCGCGCGCGAAGGCGTCGAGCGGGAGCGCGGCCGCTACGAGTCCTTCTGGGACGGCATGCTCTACGAGGCGCACGGGAGCGGGCGGGCCCGACCGGTGCTCGACGTCGAGCTGGTGCGCCACTTCGGGTTCGGCGCCATCAACTGGGTGGCGACCTGGTACCGGCCCGGCGGCGACCGCACGCCCTCGCAGATCGCCGACACCTTCTTCGCCTACCTCGCGTTCGGCCTGATCCACGAGCCCTCGCGACCTGCCGATCTCGACACCCGCTTCGCCGCGCTGATGGCGGCTTCACTGAAAGGGCAGGGCTGACCCATGGCCATCATCGACACCTTCTCCAACGTCGTCGAGACGCTCCCGCTGATGCGTGACGCCACCGCGTCGGGGAACCTGCAGGTGCTGCGCTCGCTGCTGGGGCCGGCCTATCGCGGCATGATCCAGAAGCGGGGCAAGCGCGGCGAGCTCTCGAGCATGCCGGTCGGCTACTCGGTGTCCTTCGACTGGAACTACCTGCGCGACAAGCCCGAGCTGGCGCGGCTCTACGAGGCGGCCAAGAGCTCGCAGTGGAACGGCACCACCGACCTCGACTGGAGCACCAACGTCGACCCGCTCTCTGACGAGACGCCGCTCCTCCCGTGGGACTTCCTGCCCATCTCGAACCTGGCCTCGTTCATCAAGGCCAGCCCGAAGGAGCGCGCCGAGCAGCGCCGGGGGATCACCGGCTGGCTGTTGTCGCAGTCGCTCCACGGCGAGCAGGGCGCGCTCTTCGCGGCCTGTCAGGTGACCGAGGCCGTGCCCTGGCTCGACGCCAAGCTCTACGGCTCGACCCAGGTGATGGACGAGGGGCGCCACGTCGAGGTCTTTCACGCCTACCTCACGCGCAAGCTCGAGAAGAAGTACGAGATCAACGACAACCTCTACGTCGTGATCGACGCGCTGATGAGCGACTCCCGGTGGGACATGAAGTTCCTCGGCATGCAGATCATGATCGAGGGCCTCGCGCTGGGCACCTTCGGCATGATCCAGCAGATGACGCAGGAGCCGCTGCTGAAGAAGCTGCTCACCTACGTGATCACCGACGAGGCCCGCCACGTGCACTACGGGGTGCTGGCGCTCAAGGAGTTCATCGTTCAGCTGAGCGAGAAGGAGCGCCGGGAGCGGGAGGACTGGGCCTTCGAGGTCTCGCTGTTCCTGCGCAACCGCTTCTTCGCGCACGAGTTCTACGACGAGTACTACGGCCACGCGATGACCCGCGCGCAGTGGGAGCGGCTGGTGCTCGAGAGCGAGATGATGAACCGCTTTCGCAAGACGATGTTCAAGCGCGTCATCCCCAACCTCAAGCGCATCGGCCTCTTGAGCGATCGCATCAGGCCGAAGTACGCCGAGCTGGGGCTGCTGGGCTTCGAGCACGGCAAGGCCGCGCCCGAGCTCACCGCCGCCGATCTGATCGACGATCGCGGCTGACCCTGGGAACGGGGCAATCACGAGGGGCGTCGGGCGTGTAGAAGGGCGGTCGTCGACCCTCGAAAGGACTCGCCATGGGCTTGTGCGCAACCATCATTCTCGGAGGCCTCGCGGGCTGGCTGGCCAGCATCATCGCCGGCACCAACGCGCGCATGGGGGCGCTGGCGAACATCATCGTCGGCATCGTCGGCGCGGTGGTGGGCGGCATGATCTTCAACCTGCTGGGTGGGGCCGGGGTGACGGGCTTCAACCTCTACAGCCTGCTGGTCTCGGTCGTCGGCGCCAGCGTGGTGCTGTTCATCGCCAAGCGGCTGTTCAAGTTCTAGCGCCGCGCAGGTACGCGACGATCAGGCGCTCGAGCTCCCGCGCCAGCTGCTGCTGCTCGAGCCAGCCAGGCCGGTCCACCAGCACGCGGCCGAGCACCCCGTCGACCGCGGCGATCAACACCCAGGTCGCGACGGCAGGGTCAGCGACCGGGAGCGCCTCGCGGTGCGCGTCGAGCCACGCCGTCACCAGCGGCTCATAAGCGGAGTGCTGCTCATGCAGGGCCTTGAGCGCGCCGATGCGGGGCACCTGCTCTCGGAGCACCCGGTGGAGCTTCGGCTCGATGCGGTGCGCGTCGAGCATCGCGTGCACCAGGGTCTTCACCGCCTCCTCCAGCGACGCGTCCTTCAACGACGCGAGGTGCTCGGTCATCACCCCGAGGAGCTTCTCCTGGTGGCGCTCCATCACCCGCACCACCAGCGCGTCCTTGTTGGGGAAGTACTGGTACACGCTGCCGATCGAGACGCCCGCCACCTCGGCCACCCGGTTCGTCGTGCAGCCCTCGTAGCCGTGCTTGAGCAGAACGCGAGTGGTCGCCTTGACGATCAGGTCGACCAGCTCCCGGCTGCGGCGCTGTGACGGCTCTTTTCGAGGGGAGACGGGGCGCTGACGGGCCATGCCGTGTTCTGCCCGAACGCGAGTGCCGCGCTCAAGCGAAACGTGAGCAAATACTCGCGTCGCGGCCGGGCGGCGGAATGAAGGTGGCTCGATGATCGCTGCAGCGCTGGTGCTGGTCCTGGGGCAGGGCGGCTTCGTGACGAAGGGCGTGGAGCGCGGGGTCGAGATCTCGTGGCGCGCCGTGCCCGGCTCCGGGTTCTGCGAGCTGCGCTTCGTCGCCGAGGCCGACGCCGGCGTCGAGGCGCTGTGCGCGCGGGCGTTCGGCGACGGGCGCGACTCAGCCGACGAGCCCTATCTCGTGTCGCGCACCCTGGTGTCCGACTCCGCCGATGAGCGCGTGACGTGGGACCGGATCGCTCCGCCGATGGTGAGCCAGCGTGACTACGTGGTGCGCAGGGTGCGCAACCGTGGGGCCGGCGTGTGTCGCGTCGACTTCGAGGCCTTCGACGACCCCGGGCGGCCGCCGCCGTCCGACGTGGTGCGCCTCAAGGCGTTGAAGGGGAGCTTCGTGTTCGAGCGTCAGCCCTCGGGCGTGGTGCGGGTCGAGCACCGCGTGCACATGGACCCCGGCGGTTGGCTCTCGCCGGTCGTCGTGGAGGGCACCCGCGAGCGCATGAGCCTGGCGTGGATGAAGCGCGTGCTCGGCGGCTGACCGCTTCAGGGCATGAACTGTCCACAGACACCTAGCGACGTCCGACAGGTGCCCGAGACGCAGAAGATGTCGCCGCAGTCCCGGTCCGAGGTGCACGCGCGCGCGACGCAGACGTTGCCGGTCGGCCCCAGGACGCAGTTGAAGCCGGAAGGGCAGGGCGTCGAGGCGCAACGCGTCTGTTCGCAGCGCCGGGTGACCGGGTCGCACGTCTGGCCATCTCCGCAAGGGTTCTGGGTCGAGCACCCGGGCTGGCAGTCGGTCTGACCGCTACAGGCGCACGGGCGCGGCAGGCAGATGTTGCCCGTCGTGGCCGTGTTGCAGGCGGCGTCGTCGGCGCAGGTCGACGGGGCGTTGTTGCACGCGCCGCACGTGGGGCGGTTCGGCTCCATGCAGATCAAGGGACGGCCACAGGTCGCGTCGCTCGCGCAGCATTGCGGCTGGAGGCAGCCAAACGACGGGCATACCGCAGGCGCCTCCCGCACGAGGCGGCACTGCTCGAAGTTCGGCCGGCAAGAGCACGCGAAGCAGAAGTCGGGCGCGCACAACGGGTTCGCGCGGCAGGCCCCAACCGACAACCCGCGGCAGGGGTTGAAGCCACCGCCGCCGCCGACGTTGCCGCCACCGACGTTGCCGCCACCGACGTTGCCGCCACCGACGTTGCCGCCGCCGACGTTGCCGCCACCGACGTTGCCGCCGCCGACGTTGCCGCCGCCGACGTTGCCGCCGCCACCCGCCGAGCCTCCGGCCGTTGCGCCACCACCCGCCGCAGACCCGCCGGCGCTCCCACCATCGGGGTCATCGAGCAGGGCCACCCGTCCACACGAGAGCGCGAAGGCGAGGAAGGAGAAGGCGAGGAGGCGGCGCATGGCGCGTCGCGGTACAGGGCGCGTGCCACCTCCCCGACGCCGCGTGATTTCGCGCAGTTGTTTCCCGGCGACAACCTGCAGTCCCCTCCTGGCGCGCGACACCATCGAACTGCTCGGCAGAATTCTGAGGCCCCGGCGCCGAGGCTCAGCGCGTGCGCAACCGTCGCCAGGAAGAACCTGAGCGCGGGCGGATGTCCTTTTCGGAAGCGCCCTCGGTACGGCGAGGGGGGCTTCGGAGTTCGGATGCAGGCTCAGCGGCGAAGGCTGCAGTCGGCGGAGCGTCTTTGCCGTCAGGCCTCGTGCCCCCTGGCCGGTGCGTCTGGGCCGCGTGCGCTCGCGCAGCGAGCCGCGCCTCGGAAGCGCGACCCCGCGGCGGCCTCCGGCGTGCTGGCTGGGGGCGCGTCGTCCCCACCGCGGTGAAGCTCGTCATCGGCACGGCGTCGACGCGCACCTCTTGAACCCGGCTCGTGTCGATCACCAGCGCGAGGTTGTCGCGGGTGCCTGGGGCCGTCAGCACCGTGTACTGGCTGCGCCACTGCCCGATGGGGGGCAGCAGCACCAGGGACGGGTCGCCCTGGGTGGGCGGCGTCGCGGTTCGCGAGCGCGCGGCGTCTCCGGGTTGCTGTTCGGCCAGCCGCCCCGGGGCTCCGCTCGTTCGGGCAGCCGCGCTTCAGAACAGCGACAGCTGGGGCACCACCCGTGCGGGCCGCTGGAACGTCTCGGCCCGGGTCCACTCGTCGCCGCGGTTGAACCCGAGGCGGCGGGTGGTGACGTCGAAGACCTGCGCGATCGCCTCGGCGTATTGCCCTTCACCCCGGCCGCGCACCCCGTACCTGGCGTCGTAGAGCTTGCCGTTCCGCGTCTCGCGCACCCGGTGGAGGATCTTCTCGGCACGCAAGGGGAGCGCCTCGCGGACGCGCGCCTCGAACACCTCTTTCACGTGCCCGGGGAGCCGCAGCAAGACGTACCCGGCGGTGCGCGCGCCGGCGTTCCAGGCGGCCTCGAGCACCTCACCCATGCCCTCGTCCGACACGCCGGGGATGATGGGCGCGACCATCACCCCCACCGGAATGCCGGCCTTCGCGAGCGCCTCGATGGTCTGAATCCGCCGCGGCGGAGACGCGACGCCCGGCTCGATCGCCCGCGCCAGCGCCTTGTCCCAGATGGGGATCGAGAGCGAAACGTGCACCGACGCGTCGCGGTGGAGCTGCTGGAGCACGTCGAGGTCGCGCTCGATGAGCGGCGCCTTGGTGACGATCGAGACCGGGTTCCGGTACTCGGCGCAGACCTCGAGGCAGCTCCTCGTCAGGCGCAGCGACGCCTCGAGCGGCTGGTAGCAGTCGGTGACGCCGCTGAACATCACCAGCTCGCCCTTCCACGACGGGCGCTCGAAGGCGGCGCGCAACAGCTCGCCGGCCCGACGCTTGACGATGATCTTGGTGTCGAAGTCGGTGCCCGCGCCGAACGAGAGGTACTCGTGAGAGGGGCGGGCGTAGCAGTACGCGCAGGCGTGGTTGCAGCCGCGGTAGGGGTTCACGCTGAAGCGAAAGCCGAGATCGGGGCTGTCGTTGCTCGCCAGGATCGACTGGCTCGCGTCCTCGAAGATCTCGACCTTCGCCAGCGGCACCTCGTCGAGGTACTCGCGCACGCTCGAGGCCCAGGGGTTGGGCGGGTTGGCGACGGGGGTGGGCTTCACGCCGCCGACGATGGGCCTGAACGGCCTTTCAGGTCAAGCCGCGAGGATGCGCATCAGCGAGCCCACCGCGGCGTCGTCGCGAACCGGCGCGCCGATGGAGGTGAGGCAGAGCATCAGATCGTTCACCTCGAAGCGGTTGACGTGGAGCGTGTGCCCCAGAAAGCCGGTCGAGGTCTTGTTCGCCGCCGCGCCGATGGCGCCGATCTCTTCGAGATCGACCTTGCCCTTGCCGGCGATCAGCAGCCCATCGTCGGTGGTGAGCGCGACCGCGTCGAGGTTGCGCTTGAGGCAGAGCGCGTCGAGGAAGTGCGAGAGCGACTCGTGAATGCGGCTCGAACGGCGGGTGCGGCGTTCCATGGTTGGCTCCAGTTGCCTACAGGGGCCTACAAGCATGAGGCAGGCTGGAGCGACGGCAAGAAATCAGCCCGGCGGCGCGCTCGGCGCAGGCTCCGCGGCCCCTTCCACGACGGGCGGAACATCCTGCCCGCGGAACTCGGTGAGCAGCTTGCCCACCACGTAGAGGAACGGAAACGAGACGAAGAGCCCCACGAAGCCCAGCAGGTGCTCCCAGGCGATCAGGCTCATGATCAGCACGAAGCCGGGCAGGGGCACGTGGCGCGAGGCCAGGCGCGGGTTGAGGAAGTACGACTCGATCTTGTGGAGCACGAAGGTCAGCCCCACGAAGAGGCCCACGCCGAGGAAGCCCTTGGTCTGGTACGCGACGATGCTCAGCACCGCGCCCGAGATCAGGTTCCCCACCACGGGAATGAGGCCGGACACGAAGATCAGCAGCATCAGCATCGGCACGTGCGGCACGCCGATCAGCCACAGCACCGGCAGCGTCAACACCGCGTTCACCGCCGCGACGATGAACTGCAGCTGCACCGTGAGGCTCACCGCCTCGGCCAGGTGCTCGCCCCAGCGGGTGAGGGTGCCGAAGAGCGAGTCGGGCGCGAGCGACTGCCGGAACTGGCGCAGGCGCTCCTCGTCGAGGAAGTACACCACCGCGAGGATGAGCCCGATGAGCGCGTAGAGCACCAGGTGGCCGAGCGCGGCCGCCGAGGTCGCCACGTTCGCCGCGTAGTGCTGCGCCGACTCCACCAGCCTCTCGGTGTCGGGCAGGTGGGGCTCGAGCTCGAGGAAGAGCGGGTGCTCGCGGAACGCGGCGATGCGCTGGGGCAGGGTGCTCCGCGTCTCGCGAACCACCTCGGCCAGCCGCCCCGCGCTCAGGTACCCCGTCAGCGTCACCGCGACCGCCGAGAGCCCCAGCACCAGGCCCAATGAGACGCCGCGATGCAGCTTGAAGCGCCGAGACAGGAACCCTGCCGACCAGAACAGGAGCCGCTCGAAGGCGACGAAGAACGCCAGCAGCACCAGCAGCCTTCGGAACACCAGCAGCAGCAAGAGGAACACCGCCAGGGCCAGGGCCCGCCTCGGCGTCTTCTCGGCGAAGAACTCGGCGACGCGATCGCGCATGGCTCCCTCAGTCCTCTTTGGCGATCAGATCGCGCGCCGCGCCGTAGTTCTCTTCGTGAATCGCCCCGACGCGCACGCAGCGAATCATTCCCTTCGGGTCGATGAGCGCGTGGATGGGGATCGGCGCCCCGCGCTCGACGCCCAGCGAGTCGAGGAGCGGGCCCAGGTCGTCTTCTCCGCGGAGCCACGCGATCGCGCCCGGGAGGCTCTTCTTCTGCCAGGCCTCGAGCTGCGGCCGGGCCTCGGCGTCGTCGACGCTCAGCAGGGTGAACGCCACCGGGAGCCCTTCACGGGTGAAGGCGTCTCTCCACCGGTTGAGCACCCCCAGCTCGTCGACGCACGGCTTGCACCAGGTCGCCCACACGTTGAGCCACGTCCAGCCGCTCGCTTTCGCGGGCGGCTCACCAAAGGGGCGCTTTGGGGGCTCGACGAACCTGTGCGAGCCCTCGCCGTTGGCCGGGTAGCGCTTGTCGCAGAACGCGGCCGCGCTGGCCTGGGTGCTCTTCTTCACCGAGGCGAAGCGCGAGGGCGAAGGGCCGCTGGGCTTCTCTTCGCAGCCCACCAGCCCGAGGCAGAGCGTCAGCAGCGCGAGCTCAGATCGCACAGTCGATCCACGCCACGAAGGCCGAGCGGTTGATCTCGACGGCGGTGCACTCCCCAGCGCGCGAGCGGCTCCAGGCGCAGAACTCGTCGCCCAGCTGCGCGTACTGCTCACCGAGCCACAGCAGCCCCACCTGGTTCTTCAGATCGCTGTCCTTGAACTTGCTCTGCAGGTGCTCGAGCACGGCCTTGGCGCGATCCCGGCTGAGGCCCTCGTTCATCGCCGCCGCGCCGTCGGTGCTCGCCCGCGAGACGACGAAGAAGAAGCTGGCGCCCCGCTGATCGCTCCAGGCCTTCTCGACCGCCGCCGCTGCCTCGGGGTCGAGCTCGGTCTTGCTGGCGTCGAACTGAATGATGTGCGCGCGCTTCGACAGCGGCTTGAACAGGGCGTTGAAGTCGTCGCCCGACAGCGCCGCCACCTTCTGGGCCTCCATCGGCTGGCACCCGCGCCCACCCGCGCCCTCGATCAACCCGCACGCGCCCGCCACCCGGCGGATGATGCCCTTGAGCTGGGGCGTGCAGTAGCTGTCGTCAGAGACGCTCGCGATGGCCACGTCCTTCGCTTCGCTCGCGGTCTCCTTGAGGCGGGTCTGCGCGGCGTGCGACCAGGCGGCCACCATGATCGCGGGGATGGCCAGGCACGCGCCCATCAGGCCCAGGCGTTGCGTCGTCTCGGTCATGGCTTCTGCGCTCCCTGCTTCTTCTGTGAACGGGCCAGCTTCCCCTGCTTCGACAGCATGTTGCTCAGCGTGAACTCGAGGCCGAGATCGGTGTCTTCGTCACACATGCGCGCGGTGCCGACGAAGAGCTGCGGGGTGAGCACCGGAATGGCGTTGGCGACCGCCCAGCGCAGGCTCTTGGTGAGCTTGCTCTTGACCTGCGCGCCGCCGAGGCAGCCCTTCACCTTCGGGAACGTCGCCTCGATCTTCGCGCGCACCGCGGCGTCGTCCTTCGCCGCCAGCTCTCGCAGCTTCTCCTGGTTCTTGAACGCCCACGTCAGCACCTCGTGCGCGGCCTTCTGATCCTTGCTCGCGCCCAACCCGCCGGCGCAGAGCATCGCCTCGCTCACCGCGCAGGCGCCCGGGTGCAGGGCCTCGGTCACCATCCAGTTGCAGGTCGGGTCGAGGGGGAACAGCACGGCCTTCAGCTCCAGGCGCTTGCGCAGGCTGCTGGAGCCCAGCCGCTCGTCGAAGGCCTTGCACGCGGGGCAGAGCGGGTCGAGCACCTCGATGGCCGGCTCTCCGTCGCCCGAGGGCAGGGGGATCATCACCTCGTTCGGGTCCTCGCCGCTCACCAGGGTGCCGCAGCCGGCCAGGGCGGTCTTCGCGTTCGGCGAGGGGGTGAAGAGCACGTAGGTGATCGACAGCAGCGCGACGAAGGCGACGCCCTCGAAGAACCAGAGCGCGAACTTCGAGCCCAGCGGGGTGAAGTCGTGCGGCGCGGTGTTCTTCTGGTGCGCCACCAGCGCGCCCATGAAGACCACCATGCTCGAGGCGTAGATGCCGACGCACACCTTGCAGGTGTCGCCAACCTTCGCGACCGAGAGGTAGCCGTAGATGAAGGTCATCAGCAGCGGGAGCGCAGTCGCCGCCAACAAGAACGACGTCTCGGCGCGCGAGGCCTTGCCGCGTAGCACCAGCAGCCCCGCCCGGTAGAGCAGGAAGGCGAAGGTCGCCAGCGCCCACAGGCTGACCGGCAGGCCGCCCCACAGGCTCTCGCGGAAGAACGAGCTGTAGGGGCTCATCATCACGGCCTTGCAGCCGCTCTCGCCGAGCTCCTTCCCTGCGCCGGGGATGAAGGAGCAGTGGATCGAGTGCACCTGTCGATCGAGGTGCGCGATGAAGTCGCTGGTGCTCACCGCCGCGAAGACGCAGCCGAGCAGGGCTCCACCGAGGACGACGATCAGCGGCCACCGGGTGGCGCGCGCCTCAGGCTCCGGCGTGCCCAACGCTCCGTTGAGCGGGTGAACGCCGTCGGGGGTTTGCATGGCCGCCTCGTAGCACTGGCAAGACCCTGAAAACACGAAAGCCGCGGTGTCCGTGAAGGTCACCGCGGCTTCGTGATGCTGGGGAACTAGGATTCGAACCTAGATAGGCAGAGTCAGAGTCTGCAGTCCTAGCCGTTAGACGATTCCCCAAGATGTGACTGCGCTACTGCTATTTCTGAGGCTTGGATGGCCGCCCCTTACCAGAAGTCGGGTCGATTGGAACAACGTAAATTCGCACCTCGTCGTTCGCCTCGTAGATGTTCAGACCCAGCCACTCGCCCTTTCCTGACGGGTTGGGAATGTGAATGGCCTTCACCCCGGGCTGGTTGATGATGTTCCGCCAGGTGCTGGGTGAGTAGACCTTCTTGTAGAACTTCATGGTGCCCTCCCAGTCGGAGGGGCTCTTGAAGCGGTGCTCGCCGACCTGCCGGGCGTACTCGGGCAGCGACGCGCCCAGATCGCTGTTGGCCAGCGAGGGCAGGGACACCAGCAGGGCCAGCACCAGACTCGACCGCTTCATCACAGGCTCCTTCACAGCCACTTCCAGGCCGACACCACGTCCATGAACACGGCGATGATGCCGTGCAAGAGGGCTCCGTACCAGAAGCTCCGCGTGCGCAGCGCCAGAATGCCCAGGGCGATGCCGGCGATGATGCTGCCCAGGGCCTCGAGCTCGGCCTTGCCCAGGTGCATCACCGCGAAGGGCGCCATCTGGGCCAGCACCGCGCCCACCCGCCCGAGCTTCGGCAGCAGGCCGTTGAGCATCCACCCGCGGAAGAGGAACTCCCAGCCGACGAAGTAGAGGAAGTAGCAGAGCTCGTAGACGACGAAGAGCCCGAGGCTGGTGACGGCCTTGCCGTCGACGTTGAGCTGGAACGCCGCGTTGCCCGCGAGCGGGTAGATGCCCTTGAAGGCGTCGAGCTTCGAGGCGATGAACGCCGCCGGCAGCATCACCGCGAGGAACACCCCGGTGATGAGCAGCCCCTGCCGCCAGTTGCCCAGGCCGAAGCCGTACTTGCGGTGGAAGCTCCCCTTGGTGGCCACCGACAGCACCAGGGGCACGATCAGGTACAGCATCAGCGAGCAGCCGAACCACCAGAAGTGGCCCAGCACGTTCGCCGCGGGGAGCTTGTCGAAGCGATCGCCGACCAGCGTGCGGAAGTAGCCGGTGTTGCCCTGGTAGTGCGAGATGATCAGCAGCGCGGTGGCGCCGCACATCACCACCGTGGGCTCCGAGGCGAACCCCGAGAGGTAGCGCCGGAAGAGGGTGATCAGGCGCCTCACCGAAGGGCCGCGTCGAGGCGGTGGAAGGTCTCCTCCCGGCCGAGCAGCTCGAGGGTGACGCCGATGCCCGGGCTCACCGTGCCGCCGGTGGCGGCCACCCGAATCGGCTGGGCCACCGCGCCGACCTTCGCGCCGCTGGCGTCGGCCACCGTCTTCACGATCGGGTCGAGCGCCGCCGTCGTCCACTCCGAGAGCTTCGCCAGCTCTTCCCGCGCCTTGCCCAGCAGCACCTTGCCCTCGGGCGTGAGGTGCTTGGCGGCGGCCGCGCCGTCGATGGTGACGCCGTGGGCGTAGTAGGGGCGCAGCTTCTCGGCCATCTCGACCAGCGTGGTGCTGCGCTCGGCGAAGGCCTTCACGCCCAGCTCGAGCTTCGCGTCCACGCTCGCCTCGGGGGCGCCCAGCGCCTGCAGGAACGGCAGCACCTGCATCGCCACCTTCAGCGGCTCGGTGTTCTTGAGCCAGTGCTGGTTGGTGGCCGTCAGCTTGCCCGGGTTCCACACGCCCTGCGACTTGCCGACGTGCTCGAAGTCGAACTTCGCGATCAGCTCGTCGCGGGTGAAGAGCTCGTCGTTGCCGTGGCTCCAGCCCAGGCGGGCGATGAAGTTGATGAGCGCGTGCGGAAGAATGCCGTTGGCCTTGTGCTTCATGACGTCGGCCTCGGGGTGCTTGCGCTTGCTCAGCTTCGAGTTGTCCTGCGCGAAGATCAGCGGAATGTGCGCGAACAGCGGCGGCTGCCAGCCGAACGCCTCGTAGAGCATCAGCTGCGGGAAGGTGCTGTTGATGTGCTCCTGGCCGCGCGCGACGTGGGTGATGGCCATGTCGTGGTCGTCCACCACGCAGCCGAAGTTGTAGAGCGGCACGCCGTCGCTGCGCATGATCACGAAGTCGTCGAAGTCGTCGTAGGGCTTCTCGATGCGGCCGAGCACCTGATCGTCGAAGCCGAAGCGGCCCTCACGGCGTGGCATCTTGAACCTGATGAGGGCGGTGCCCTCGCGCTGCTCGTGCTTGTCGCGCCAGGGGCTCGAGAACTTGAAGCCCGCTGAGCGCAGATCGTCGCCGTCCTTGAGGCCCTTCTCGGCCGCGAAGGCCTTGCGGGCCGCGGCGAGCTCGGCCTCGGTCGAGTAGTCGCGGTACGCCCAGCCCGTGGCGATCAGCTGCTCGGCGAGCTCGCTGTAGCGGGCCAGCTTCTTCATCTGAAAGTAGGGGCCGTGGCCGCCGTCCTTGCCCGGGCCCTCGTCCCAGTCGATGCCCAGCCACGTCAACCCGTCGAGGATGGCCTGCAGGCTCTCGGGCGTGCTGCGCTCCTGATCGGTGTCTTCGATGCGCAGCACGAAGGTGCCGCCGTGCCGGCGCGCGTAGAGCCAGTTGAAGAGCGCCGTGCGAGCGCCGCCGATGTGGAGGTAGCCAGTCGGAGAGGGGGCAAAACGAAGGCGAGGCTTCATGCCCGCGCACCTAGCAGACCGGCGTGGGGAAGGGAGCGTTCTCGCAGAAGCCCAGGGGCTCCTCCTTGAGGTGCGTTCGAGGCCCCCTTCTCTTAAGGTGGGCGCATGACTCGACGGTGGTTGACGGCGCTGGTGACGACGGGGGCCCTCAGCGCCCTGGCCACCACCCTGGTGGCGATGGACGTGCCGGCGCTCACCCGCGCCGCCGATCTGGTGGTGCGCGGCACCGTGGTGCGCGTCGAGCCGCGGTGGACGAGCGACAAGCGGCGCATCATCACCGACTCCGAGATCCTCGTCAGCGAGGTGCTCAAGGGCAACGTCACCGGCAAGACGATCGTCGCGATGCAGCCCGGCGGCGTGGTGGGAGACATCGGCCAGCTCGTGCACGGGGCCGCGACGTTTGCGCTCGGTGAGGAGGTGGTGGTGTTCCTCGAGCGCCGGGGCGATCGCGCCTTCGTGGTCGGCATGGCCCAGGGGCGCTTCGTAGTCGACCGCGCGGGCGCCACGCCGATGGTGAGGGGCGGCGAAGAAGCGCTCTTCCTCGTCGACGCGAAGACCCACGCCCCCGCGCCGTCGCCGGTGCAGCCCATGACGCTCGAGGCCCTCACCGCCCTGGTTCGCCAGAGCCTGGGGCCCAGCCCTGCGGGGCCCGCCACTCCGCGCCCCGACGTCACGCTCCCCGCGGTGAAGACGCCGTGATCCACGCCCTCGTCGCGACCGTCGTCTTGAGCCAGGCCTACGCGCGCACCCGCCAGTCCGACACCGACGCGACCTCGCAGTGCCTGTGGTGGAAAGAGAACACGGCGATCGTCTTTCGCACCAACGCCGCCGGCAATGACGAGACGCCCGGCGACAGCGAGTTCACCGCCATCGCCGCGGCCTACGCCACCTGGCAGAGCGAGCTCGCCAGGTGCTCGAGCTTGAGCCTCTCCGAGGGCCCGCGCTCCACGAGCCGCTCCATCGAGTTCAAGCAGAACGGCGACGCCAGCAACGAGAACCTGGTGCTCTTCCGCCAGCGCAGCTGCCGAACCCTGGTGCCCGCCGGCGACCCCTGCGCGAGCGAAGGCAGCTGCGGCAACAAGTACGACTGCTGGGAGTTCAGCGACGGCGCCATCGCCATCACCACCACCAGCTTCAGCCCGAAGAACGCGCAGATCTTCGACGCCGACATCGAGCTGAACGTGCCCTCGTACATCTTCACCACCGTCGACTCGCCGCCGTGCGTGCGGGGCATGGAGAGCGTCAGCTGCGTCGCCACCGACATCCAGAACACCATGACCCACGAGGTCGGCCACCTGCTCGGGCTGGCCCACATCAACGAGGCCACCTCGACGATGAACCCGCGCGCGGTGACGGGCGAGCTGGTCAAGCGCGTGCTCGACCCAGGCTCGAAGAAGTTCGTCTGTGACGTGTACCCGAAGGGCGGGGTCTCGAAGACCTGCTTCATTCCGCGCCTGAGCGTCGAGCAGGCCCCGGCCGCGCAGGCGGGCTGCTTCGAGGTGCCGGGCGCGTCGCTGCTGGCGCTGGGGGTGTGGTTGCGGCGAAGACGGAGGCCGTAGTCGATGTCGCGGGCCGGGCTGCTCACGCTGCTGGTGTCAGGCCTGGCCTCGGCGCAGCCGTTTCTTCGCACGCGCGCGCTCAGCAACACCGGCGAGTCGAACCTCTGCGTCACCTGGGGCGCGCGCAAGGTGACGTACCGCATGGACGCCGCCGGGAGCGCGAGGACGCCGGTCGAGGCCGAGTTCACCGCCGTCGATAACGCCTTCGCCGCCTGGCAGAACGTCGCCCGGGGCTGCTCCGACTTCGAGTTCGTGCGGGGGCCGCGCATCGTGGACCCGAAGGTGGGCCGCGGCAGCCAGGAAGACAACGTCGTCACCTTTCGCGAAGAGAACTGCCGCGACGCGGTGCCCTTGACCGACCCGTGCCAGTCTGATGGCAGCTGCGGCAACAAGTTCAAGTGCTGGGAGCACGGCGACTCGACGATCGCGCTCACCACCTCGACCTACTCGACGCGCACCGGCGTGGTGTTCGACTCCGACATCGAGTTCAACGCCGGCGCCTCGTCGGACGGCGCGCGGTTCCTCTTCACCACCATCTCCTCGCCGCCCTGTGCCGAGGGAATGGAGACGCCGTTCTGCACCGCGTACGACATTCAGAACACCGCCACGCACGAGATCGGTCACCTCGTCGGGCTCGATCACGTCACCGGCACCACGTCGACGATGGCGCCCACCGCGCCGCTGGGCGATCTGATGAAGCGCGTCATCGACCCCGGCACCGCGTCGGGCTTCTGCGGCACCTACCCGCGGGGGAAGCCGCCGGTGCCCTGCGACGAGCTGGCGCAGCTGAAGAGCCGCATCACCGCGCGCAACACCGGCACCCTGGGCTGCTCTTGCGACGGCGTGCTCGCGGCCGCGCCCTGGCTCGCGGTGCTGCTGCTGCGGCGCAGGCGTCGAGGCTGATCGGCGTGCGGCTCCAGCTCGACAAGGCGCTCCAGGCGCAGGGCTTCGGCACCCGCAAGGCGTGCCGGCTGCTCGTCAACCGTGGGGCGGTGAACGTCAACGGCGTGCTGGCCGACAGCCCCGACGCGGCCGTCGAGAGCGACGGGCTGGTGCTCACCGTGGAGGGCGTCGACTGGCCCTTCCACGAGCGGCTCTACCTCGCGCTCCACAAGCCCGCGGGCGTCGAGTGCAGCCACACGCCGACCCATCACCCGAGCGTCTTCTCGCTGCTCCCCGCGCCGTTCGTCACCCGAGGGGTGCAGTGCGTCGGCCGCCTCGACGCCGACACCTCCGGCCTGCTGCTCCTCTCGGACGACGGCGCCTTCATTCAGCGGCTCACCTCGCCGAAGCACAAGGTGCCCAAGACGTACCTGGTGACCTGCGCCGAGCCGGTGACCCAGGCGCTGGTGGAGCGCCTCTCGGGCGGCGTGCAGCTCAACGACGCGCCTGAGCCGGTCGCGGGGCAGGGCGAGCGGGTGTCGGAGCGCGCGCTGCGCCTCACCATCCACGAGGGCAAGTACCACCAGGTCAAGCGCATGGTGGCCGCCGCAGGGAACCACGTGGTGGCGCTCCACCGCGAGCGCGTCGGCGCGCTCGAGCTGCCTGCGGCGCTCACGACGGGAACGTGGCAGGTGCTCGACGGGCCCGCGCTGGCCCTGGTGAAGGCGACGCCGTGACGGCCGGCCGCCGGTGCCTGCACTGCGAGCGGGCGCTGCCGGTGGGCGCGCCGTACTTCCGGGTCGCCCTCGCGCTCCAGGGAGAGTCCGAAGTCCTGGCCCCTGCTGACGGCCCGGCCGATCCACACGCGCTCCTCCGCCAGCTCGGACACCTCGACGCCGACGAGCTCGAGGCAGGCGTGCACGAAGAGGTGACGGGCCCGCTGTGCCCTCGCTGTCGCGCCGAGCTCCGCGCCTTCTTTCACCGCGGCCGCTCGGTGCAGTGACGCGCAGCATTTGCACGGGGGCCGGGGCGTCTGACAAACCTGTGATGGAGCGCTCGGAGCCCTCGGTTACGAGAGTCATCGAATGTTCCCGGCCGTGGTGATGGTGGTGGTGATGGCGCAGGTCGTCGGGCCCGAGGCCGTCGACGCGGGCGCGCCAGAGGTGTCGCTCGAGGCCGACGCGGGGGTCGAGGTCGAGACCGACCGGCAGCTGCAGACGGTGGTGACGGGCTCTCGCACCGAGCGCAAGCTGGCCGACGTCGTCGCGCCGACCGAGGTGATCACCCGCGCGCAGATCGAGCAGCTGGGCGTGCGCGATCTCGGCCAGCTCCTGCAGCAGCACGCGGGCGTCGAGATGGTCTACACGAACCGCGGCGTCGGCATTCGCCTGCAGGGCCTCGACCCCGAGTACGTGCTCCTGCTCGTCGACGGCCAGCGCGTCGCCGGGCGGGCGGGCACCATCACCGACGTCACCCGCTTCAGCCTTCGCGATCTCGAGCGCGTCGAGATCGTCAAGGGGCCCGCGGCGGCGCTCTATGGGGCCGACGCGGTGGGCGGCGTCATCAACCTCATCACCCGGCGGCCCCAGCGCGAGCTCGAGCTGAGCCTGCGCGCCATGGGCGGCGGCTTTCAGAACGGCTCCCGTGACGTGCCGCTGGGCTCCGAGGCCGACGTGCGCGCGCACGCCGCGTCGAAGCTCGGGGCCTTCGAGCTGCGCGGCGGCGCCGGCTTTCGTCACCGCAGCCCCTTCGATCGCAACCCCGACAACGTCGCCGACAACGGGCCGGGCATTCGCCGCTTCGACTACGACGTGGACGTCGCGTGGAACCCGAGCGACACGACGCGCCTGTGGAGCCGGACCTCCTACGCGTGGACCGATCTGCGCGCCGTGGACGAGAACGACACCGGCGCCGTCTTCAACCGGGCCCAGCGCACCGAGCAGGTCGACTCGTGGCTGGGCGCCAGGAGCACCTTCGACACCGGCACCACGCTGACGGTGCGCGGCCACTTCGGCTTCTTCAAGGATCAGTTCCTCCTCGATCAGCGCAACTCGCGAAAGCTCGACGACTACACCCAGACGATCACCCGGCTCTTCGAGGGCTACGCGCAGGTCGATCAGAAGCTGGGCAACCACCTGCTCACCGCCGGCGCCGAGGTGCTCAGCGAGAACCTGTCGAGCTCGCGCCTGAGCTCCGCCTTCGTTCAGCGCGGCCGCTTCGGGCTCTTCGTGCAGGACTCGTGGCAGCTCTTGAGCACCGACTCGGTGAAGCTCGCGGTCGAGCCCGGCCTCCGCGGCGATCTCGACAGCCAGTTCGGCGCGGCGCCCTCGCCCCGGCTCGCCTTCAAGATCGACGCGGGCCGCGCGCTCACGTTCCGCGCGGGGTGGGGCCTGGGCTTTCGGCCGCCGTCGTTCAACGAGCTCTACCTGCGCTTCTGCAACACCGGCATCGGCTACTGCGTCGACGGCAACGGCGGCCTGGTGCCCGAGCGCAGCGGCTCGGTGAACGTGGCCGTCGACTACCGGCTCCCCATCGACGGGTGGACGGTGTCGGCGAGCGCCTGGCACACCAGCCTCACCAACCTCATCAACATCACCGCCAGCGGGCTCCCCAACCCCGACGCGCCCACCATCTTCAGCTACGAGAACGTCGCCGGCGCCTACACCCAGGGGGCCGAGGTGAACGCCCGCCTCAAGCTGTCCAGGGGCGCCTTTATCGATCTCTCGTACATGGGCCTCGACGCCCGCGACGTGACGCGCAACCGGCCGCTCGAGGGGCGCAGCAGCCACCGGGTCAACGCGTCGCTCAACGCGAAGTACCGGCCGACCGGCCTCGAGGCGGTGGTGCGCGGCACCTGGAACGGGCCCCGGCCGTTCTACGTCGGCAGCGGCCTCGGCTTCGCCAACGTGCTGGGCTTCGGTGAGACGCGCACCGTGTACGCCGCCGGGTACTTCGATCTCGAGGCGCAGGTGACGTGGGTCTTCAAGCCGTGGCTCAAGTTCTTCGTCAACGGCTACAACCTGCTCAACGCCGGCGACGCCGACTTCAACCCCCGTCCGCCGCGCGGCCTGCTCGCGGGCGCCACCATGGAGTACTAGCCATGACGCGACTGCTCCCGCTCGTGCTGCTCGCCGCCTGCGCGCCCGATCTGCGCAAGACCGACTGCTTCGACGGCGTCTGCGGCGAGCTGCCGACCGAGCCGCTCTTCTCGGTCACCGTGTCGGGCGACGTCTTCGACGCCATCGTCGACGCCACCTCGAAGACGCTGCCGACGTACGTCGATCTCGACGAGGCGAAGGAGCTCAAGTTCGACGAGGCCGAGCTCACCAACGCGTGGGATCTGTCATTTCAGCGCGACAAGGTGCGCGCGAACGGCGGCGGCACCAACCCCCAGGGCACCGTCGAGGTGGCGGTGCTGACGGGCCAGGACTTCGACGCGCTCACCCAGGCGCCCGCGGCGGGCTACCAGAAGGACGGCGCCGAGGGCGTCTTCAACACCGTCGAGGGCGGCTGGTACACCTACGACCTCGCCGTGCACCGGCTCACCACGCTCCCGCACGTCTACGTGGTGAAGACGTCGAAGGGCGACTTCTACAAGGTGAAGATGGGCAGCTACTACGACGCCAACGGCACCGCGGCGCGGGTCGGGGTGCGGTTCGCGAAGTTGGCTCGTCCGTGAGCGGCGCAGGGTAGGGTAGCGCCCGATGTCAGCTCCAGCCTCGGCCCAGACCGCGCACCCGACCGTCGACGACGTCGAGTTCCGCGCGCTGTACAAGAAGACCAAGTACGTGGTCGAGACCGCCGACGGCTGGTCGCTGGTGATCACCCGCTACCGCCCGACGCCGCAGCCGTTTCCCCAGCCGCTCTTCGGCGAGCCGATGCTGTTGGTGCACGGCTTCTGTCAGAACCGCCACGCGTGGACGAGCGGCGAGTTCGTGAAGAACCTGCTCTTCTTCGGGCTCGACATTCACATCCTCGAGCTGCGCGGCCACGGCAAGAGCTCGCTGGCGCTCCAGCACGAGCGCAGCGAGCGCTTCGGCCGGAAGCTGCCCACCGATCTCCACTACGAGTGGGACATCGACAGCTACTTCCTCTACGACCTGCCGGCCGCCGTCGCGGGCGTGCGCCGCATCACCCGGCGCGAGAAGATCTTCTATTGCGGCCACTCCATGGGCGGCATCCTCGGCTACGGCTACGCCGGCATTCACGATCACTTCGAGGGCATCATCACCATCGGCGCGCCGGGAGAGCTCGGCCGGGGCAGCCTGCCGCTGAAGCTGCTGGCGTTCGCCGAGCCCCTCATCGAGTCGGCCGTCGACGCCACCCTCGCCAGCGTCAACCTGCAGCGGGGCATCGCCCACGCCGCGATGGAGTTGGGCTCGAAGCTGTTGCGCCGCGAGGCCCCCGAGGCCCCGAAGAAGTTCCGCTACCAGTACCTGCCGCTCGACGCGTGGCTGAAGTTCGCCTCTGACGCCCTCGGCTATGCGGAAGAGAGCCCGGTGCTCAGCCTGGTGGCCAACCGGGTCAACTACCTCGCCCGGTGGGACCGGCTGCAGATGGAGAACGTGCGCTGGCTGCTCAAGGAGGGCGGAGAGAAGGAGCCCCGCCTCGTCGTCGAGCAGTTCGCCCGGTGGACGCGGAACAACGAGGTGGCCTGCTACCGCACGGGCTACGACTTCAAGCGCGGCTTCGAGAAGATCAAAGTGCCGATGGCCATCATCTTCGGCGATCAAGATCCGCTGGCCTCGGTCGCCTCGACCCGCAGCGTCTACCGCTCGGTGAAGTCCGAGTACCTGCTGTGGCGGCCGGTGAAGGGCAACAGCCACATCGAGCTCACCATGGGCCATGACGCCCGGCAGGTCTGCTACGACATCAAGAACCTCGTCGAGTACGCGCGCACGCACCGGGGCCGCCCGCCGTCGCTGCCTCGCATCCGGTAGGCCTCCCCGACCGGTCCAGCCGGAAATTTGGCGTCCGGCGGGGGGTTGGTAGCCTCCGCTACAGCATGGAACAGCCCGGTCGCAGGTCCTCGTGGCGCAGGCGCGTTGGCGCAGGCTGGCTCGTGTGTACGCTGCTGCTGGCCGATGGGGCGGCGCTCGCGCAAGACCGGGTGCAGCTCAACGTCATCACGAAGATCGAGGTGAAGGGCGGCACCATCGAGGTCAGCGGCTCCCGCCGGCCCAGCTTCACCACCTTCACCCTCACCGATCCACCGCGGCTGGTCGTCGACATCTCCGAGGCCGTCTTCCAGGGCGTGCCGGCCGAGCTGAAGGTGAACGACGGCGTCATCACCGTGGTGAAGACGGTCAGCTACGGCAGCGAGTCGGCGGCCATCGCCCGCGTGTTGATCGGCTTCGAGCAGGAGCTCGAGAGCGACATCGCGACCCAGGGCTCGGCGCTGGTGGTGAAGCTGCCGCAGAACCCGAAGGAGCTGGCGCGGCTGGCGCAAGAGAAGGCCCAGGCCGAGCGGCAGGCCCGCGCCGCCGCCGAGGCCGCCGAGAAGGAGCGCCTGGCCCGCGAGCGGCGGGAGGCGGAAGAGAAGGAAAAGGCCGAGCGAGAAGAGAAGGAGCGCCTGGCCCGGCTCGAGGCCGAGCGGAAGGCGAAGGAGGCCGAGGAGGCCCGCGCGAAGGCCGAGGCGGAGCGGCTCGCGAAGGTCGAGGCCGAGCGCCTCAAGAAGGAAGAGGCCGAGCGCAAGCGCCGTGAGGCCGAAGAGGCGCGCGTGGCGAAGCTCGAGGCCGAGCGCCTGGAGCGGGAGCGCGTCGCCCAGGAGAAGGCGGCCGCCGAGGCGAAGGCGAAGGCCGAACGCGAAGAGAAGGAGCGCCTGGCCCGCGAGGAGCGGGAGCGCAAGGCGAAGGAGGCTGAGGAGCTCCGTCGGCGCGCCGAGTCGGAGCGCCTGGCGAGGCTCGAGGCCGAGCGCGCCGAGAAGGAGCGGCTCGCCCAGGAGCGCGCCGCGGCCGAGGCGAAGGCGAAGGCCGAGCGTGAAGAGAAGGCGCGGGCCGAGCGGGAGGAGCGCGAGCGCCTCGCGCAGGCCGAGGCTGAGGCGCGGGAGCGCCTGGCGCAGGCCGAGCGCGATCGAAAGCGCCAGGAGGCCGAGCTGAAGGACGTGAAGCTGCGCCTGGCCCGCGAAGAGCGGGAGCGCCAGGAGCGCGAGCTGGCTGATCGTCGCGCGAAAGAGAAGGCCGACGCCGAGGCCAGAGCCCTGGCCGAGCGCTTCGATCGCGACGAGCGCGCCAGGCTCGCCCGGGAGGAGACCGCGCGGCTCAAGCGCGAGGCCGAGGAGCGCGCCGAGGCCGAGCGCCTGACCCGCCAGGCCGCTTCGCGGCGAACCGCGGAGGAGGAGGCCCGCCGGGAGGAGGTCGCGAAGGCCGATCGGCAGCGCAAGCAGAAGGAGCTCGAGGCCGCCGCGCTGAACACCCCGACCCCCACCGAGCTCGCTGGCCGGCCCGCCCGCATGACGCACGTCGGCTTCCGCCAGCAAGAAGGCGTCGGCCGCATTCTCATGCGCACCTCGGCGCCCGTGCGCTTCTCGGTCGGCGAGGCGGGCCGTCGCAGCGTGGTGGTGACCCTCGAGAACACCGAGATCGGCCTGCCCAACAACGAGCGCCTCCTCGACACCTCGTTCTTCGACACCGCCGTCTCGCTGGTCAAGCCCGAGACCATCGACGACACCCAGGTGCGCATCACCATCAGCCTCAAGCGGTCCGTCGCCTACCGCACCTCGCAGTCGGGCAACGAGCTGACCGTCGAGTTCGAGCGCCCAGACTGAGCCCCGGGCGGCGCGGAACCTGCAGCGGGGCCAGCCGCCATGACAACCCTTCGAGTCTTCGGCGCTGGCTCCCCCGGAAGGCGCCGGGCGCTGCCAGGTGCTGCTCGAGGGCGAGCGCGTCGTCGGGGGCTGGGCCGACTGTCGCGACTGACGGTCGAAGTCGACTGCACGGGCTGCTAGAGGCCACACGCGATGCGGCTGAGGGGACTCTTGACGGCGGCGATGGTGGCGGCGGCCACGGCTGGCGCGGCCGAGACGAGCCAGTTCACGCTCACCGCCGAGCGCATGCTGCACGACGGCGCCTCGAAGCGGACCATCGCCGAGGGGCGCGCCCACCTCGAGACGGCCGGCGCCGCGGTCGACGCCGAGCGCCTCGTCTACGATCAGGAGCGCCAGACGGTCGTCGCCATCGGCCACGTCGTCGCCCGCATCGCGCAAGACGCCACACCCACCGCGATCATCGCCGACGTCGCCGAGTTCAAGCTCGACGGCGAGCAGGTCGTCGAGGTGCACGTGCTCGACGGCAAGGCCTTCGCCAAGGCCGGGGCCAACATTCCGAAGCTGCTGGCCGCCACCACCCAGGCCGAGCTCGACGCCGCCGGCGCCTCGACCATGGTGCTGTCGGGCAACCACTTCGTGCGCGTGGACGACGGCTGGCGAATGGAGCACCTCGAGCTGACGCCGTGCGACTGCGATCTCAACTCGCCCGGCTGGTCGATTCGCTCCACCGAGGCGGTGATCAACAAGTCGGCCGATCGCGTCGCCGTGCGGTGGCCGGTGCCGTGGATCAAGAAGGTGCCGGTGATCGGCGAGTTCCCGCTGCCGCTGACCAGCCCGTGGCTCAGCCTGCCGCTCGGCAACCGCGCCTCGGGGCTCCTGTTCCCGAAGCCGGGCTCGACGGTGCTCAACGGGTTCTCGTTCGAGCAGCCGGTGTTCGTCACCGCCGGCCGGAGCGCAGACTTCACCTTCACGCCCGGCTACTTCTTCGGCGGCCCACGAGAGGTCGATCGCTTTGGCCTCTTCAACCGGCAGGATCTCGGGCGCGGCTTCACCTCGTTCTGGCGCAACGGTGACGACGATCTCGCGCCCTCGCCGTACCAGCTCCCCTTCGGCATTCAGGGGCCTCGGCTCCTCAGCGAGTTTCGCTACGTGCTGTCCGAGCGGGCGCAGGGCAGGGTGACGCTCGGGCTGCTCTACGATCTGCGCGGCCAACGCGACCCGGGGAACCCCGGCCTGAGCATCGCCCGCGCCCGCGGGCTGCGCGGCGAGGCGTCGGTCTTTCACACCCAGGACTTCGGCGGGGGCTTCGGCACCCGCGTCGAGCTCTCGGCGTACTCCGACGGGTACTACCAGCGTGACGTGACGCCCGACGTGATCGCGCGCGAGGCCGGCTACCTGCGCTCGTCGGCGGTGCTGTTCCACCGCGGCGCCGACCACCTGCTGACGCTCGACGCCGTGCTGAGGCAGGACCTCACCACCGGGTACGATCTGTTCGGGCGCGACCTGTTCCCGCGGTTCTCACAGGCGCCGCCGAGAGGCCCGAACCCGATTCAGCGGCTGCCGGCCTTGACCTTCTCGGCGCCGCTGCGGCGGCTGGTCGGCCCGCTCTGGTTCGACGTCACCGCCGACGCCGTGCAGCAGATGCCGCTGCGCCTGGGCACCGGCGACGAGGGCGCGCTGGCGTTCGAGGGCCGCTCCTTCGACCCCTTCACCGGCCTCGAGCTGCCGGCCGAGTGCGTCGTCGAGCGGCTCTACCTGTCGCGATATCCCAACCAGCTCCCGCAGTGCCCCCAGACCCGGTTCGCGGGCCCGAACCCGAACGCCCTCAAGGCGGGCCTGGCTGACGGGGTGTGGCAGCCGGGGGAGCGCGAGTCGCGGTTCCGGCTCAACGCCATGCCCCGCCTCTGGGTCGGCGGCGCGGTGGCCGAGGCGATCTCGCTCTCGGCGACGGCGGGCTGGAGGCAGGGGCTGTGGGCGGGACAGTCGAGCGGGCGCGCCGTCACCCGGGGGTACCCGTTGCTCGCGGGGCGCGCCGAGCTCGAGCTCGCGAAGGTGTTCGGCGGCGCGCTTCGGCACGCGGTCACCCCGGTGCTCGAGGCGCGGGCGGTGCCCTTCGTGCTGGCGACCTCGAACCGCGCGAACGATCCATCGCTGCTGGGCGGCCCCGCGCCCTACGACGAGCTCGATCGCTCCATCAGCGACAACCGGCCCCGGGTGCAGGCCGTCGCCGAGCTGCGCAACCGCCTCGTCCAGCGTGGAGGTCGAGAGCTGGTGCGGCTCGACCTCGGCCAGGGCTTCGATCTGCTCTCGCCGGTGACGCCGGGGCCGGGGGGCGTGCTGGCCCCCGAGACGCTCGAGCCCGGGAGGTTCAATGGGCCTCGCCTCGCCGAGACCTACGCGCGCCTGGCCTTGAGCCTGGGCTACTTCACCGTCACCGGGCAGACGCGCTTCGAGCCGCTGTGGCGCAAGACGGTCGACGCCGCGGTGCTGCCGAGGCTCACCCGCGCCTCGGGCACCTTCAGCTGCGATCTACCCGGGGGCCACGGCTTCAACGCCACCTACGAGAACGTGCTCGACGACGGCAACAACCGCGCGCGCGCGCCGGTCGATCTGCTCTTCGGAGACCCGGTCGTCGCCACCGCCGAGAGCCGCGCCCAGCTGGTGACCGCCGGCGCCCGCACCCGGTTCGGGCCCCTCGGGCTGCGCTACGACATCCAGCTCCTCAACCGGCAGTGGCCGCGCCTCGACGACGCGGGCATGAAGGTGAAGGACATGAACGGCAACGACCTGCAGGACGTGCTCCTGTCGTTCGGGCAGCACTCGGTCGGCGTCACCTGGACGCCGGCGTGCGACTGCTTTCGGTTCGATCTCTCGGTCGCCCAGCGCCTGACGGGCCTGGGCCTGCTGGGGCCGCCCGAGTTCGTCGGCTTCAACTTCTCGGTCTCTCGCCTCGGCTCCATCGGCACCGGGCCCTGAATGCTGCTTGACCAGGGGGGAGGGGGCTTCGAAGATGCCCCTCTTTCCGGAGGCTCGAATGCGACTGCGCGTCCTGGTGACGTTGCTCAGCTGGTCTGTGTTGGCGGGGTGTGGGGCGGGCGTGGGGCCGACGACGATGGAGTTCGTCGAGATCACGCCTGCGCAGCCTCGCATCGGCGAGATCGTCACCGTCAGGTTCAAGCTGCTCGACTCCCGCGGCTTGCCCCTCGCCGGGCAGCAGGTCGACTTCAAGCTGCAGTCCATGAACATGGGCGTCACCATCACCCCGACGTCGGTGCAGTCGCTGCGCGGCTCGGGGTTCGCCGAGACGCAGTTGCAGGCGTCGAGCCGGGTGAACTCGGTGATCGTCGTCGCCACCGCCGGTGAGAAGACGGTGCTCTCGCCGCCCATCACCTTCGCGGGCTCGGTGCCCAACCACGCGCAGCTCACCTTTCAGTGCGGGCCCATCGCCGGCGACGCCTCGGGCGGCCGCCACGCCATCGGCGCCTACGATCAGACCCGCAGCCTGATCGCGGGCGTGAAGCTCGAGTGCTCGGCGCACGTCGGCGACCGCAACGGCGACGGCGTCTCGAACGCGCTCGTCTCGTTCATGACCGAGGCCGGCACCATCGGCCCCACCGAGACCTCGCAGTCCAACGTGATCGGCGACGCCACCATCCTCTACAAGACGTCGCTGCCCCTGCCGAAAGACGTCGACCCCGAGAACTGGACGTGGACGCCGCCCCAGGGCGAGACGCAGACCGGCGAGTACCTGGTGCCGCTGTGGATGGAGCCCTACCTGTGGGTCGCCAACCCCGCGCTCAACCCACCGCCCGCGCCGGCGATGAACGCCCGCGAGCCCAGCCGCCTCGAGCAGCTCCCAGGCCGGCGCAACAAAGACGGCTCTCAGATTCGCATGAACCCGCGTGACAACCTCGTCACCATCATCGCCGTCACCTCGGGCGAAGAGGCCTTCACCGATCTCGACAACAACGGCATCTGGAACGGCGACGAGCCCTTCGTCGACCTCACCGAGCCCTTCGTGGACTCGAACGACAACGGCACCTGGGACCCCGACGAGCGCTACATCGACGTCAACGGCGACAAGCGGTGGACGGGCAAGAACCTGCGGTGGGACCCCAACACCCTCATCTGGACGCAGGAGAAGATCCTGTGGACGGGCATTCCCCACGCCTACGACTCGCTCAACCCGTCGCCGACCTTGAGCTCGTTCAACCCGGCCGGGCCGTACAACTTCACCTGCCCCACCATGGGCACCTGCAACCAGGCCACCCCGAACCAGGGCATGCCGCCGGCGTACCACCGCCTGAGCATTCGGGTCGCCGACCCCTGGTACAACTCCATCGCGCAGAACTCCGACTCCGACGGCTGCGGCGTGGGCGAGGCCTCTGGCGTCGGCAACCCCGGCGATCCTCCGGTGCTGGTGCAGACCCTGGGCGGCAGCCGCGGCGGCATCGCCTTCACCTACCCAGCCGGGCGGACCATCGACATCACCGTCGTCGACGCGCGCGACCCCGATCTGCCGCCGGCCCAGCAGATCCCTCCGCGCAAGGCGCCCAACGGCCCGCTCGCCTACACGGTGCCGGTCACCTGCGAGTACACCGCGTCTCCGCTCGGCGGCCACGTGGTGCGCCTGGTGGTGGGCGAGGTCAGCGGCACCATCGAGTGACCTGACCGCTTGCTCGGTCGGCCGTTTCGGCTACGGTCCGTTCGCTGATTTCGAAGTCAACGAACGCACCCGTGGCGACCAAACGAGCACCGAAGCTGGCGAGGGCTGAGCGCGAAGCCGAGCGCCGCAAGACGATCTTGCGCGCGGCGGTCGAGGTCTTCTCACGCAAGGGCTTTCAGGGCTGCCGCATCGCTGACGTCGCGCGCGAAGCCGGCGTGGCCTACGGCCTCGTCTACCACTACTTCAAAGACAAAGATGAGCTGCTCGGCTCGGTCTTCGAGAGCGGGTGGCAGGGCTTCCTCGCTCGGGTGCAGGCGGCCTTGTCGGAGCAGACCGACTTCGAGTCGCGCATTCGCAGCGTCGTGCACGTGGCCTTCGAGGCCTACCGGCGAGACCCTCGCGGCGTGAAGGTGCTGATCCTCGAGGTGGGCCGGAGCCCTTCGGGCGGGGCGGTCAACCGGGGCAGCGCCTTCACCGACGTCATCGAGCTGGCCGCCGGCATCTTCGCCGAGGCCCAGGCGCGCGGAGAGATGGCCAGCCACCTCGACCCGAAGCTCACCGCGGCGCTCTTCTTCGGCTCCATCGAGATGGGGCTGACGACCTTCGTGGTGGGCCTGATGGAGCGCCGTGACGACGTGCTCGAGCGCGCCCGCGATCAGGTGGCCGAGACGTTCTTGCGCGGGGTGACGCACGCGCGCGCCCCGGCGGCGTCGGCTGCCGAGGCCCTTCCCAGCGAGGCTCCATGGAACAGCGCGAAGTCAGGTACGAGGTCGAGGGCGGCACGGCGAGACTGACGATCGATCGGGAGCCCGCGCGCAACGCGTTGTCGCCCGCCGTGGTGCAGCAGCTGCTCGAGGGCTTGAGCCAGGCCGACGCCGACCCGCAGGTGCGGTGCCTGGTGCTGACGGGCGCAGGGGAGCGCGTCTTCTGCGCGGGCGGCGACCTCGGCGGGCTCTCGGGCGACGGGTTCCTCTCGGGCCACGAGGGCCGACGGGCCTACGGCCTGCTGCTCCAGCGCTTCCAGCAGGTGAAGAAGCCCACCATCGCCCGGGTCAACGGGCACGCGCTGGCGGGAGGGCTCGGCCTGGTGCTCGCGTGCGATCTGGCGGTCGCGTCGGCCGATGCCGGCTTCGGAACGCCCGAGATCGATCGCGGCCTCTTCCCGATGATGTTGATGGCGCTGCTGCAGCGCCACCTGGGGCGCAAGCGCGCGCTGGAGCTGGTGCTGACGGGCGACCGGCTCACCGCGGAGCAGGCGCTGGCGTGGGGCCTGGTCAACCGGGTGGTGCCCGCGGCCGAGCTCGAGGGGGCGACGAAGGCCCTGGCCGAGAAGCTGGGCGGCAAGAGCCAGGCGATTCTGGGGCTCGGGCGCCGCGCGTACTTCACCGCCGAAGATCTGCCGCTGGCGCAGGCGGTCGAGTTCCTCTCGAGCCAGCTCTCGCTCAACGTGTTGACCGAAGACGCCGCCGAGGGCGTCACCGCCTTCCTCGAGAAGCGCCCGGCGAAGTGGACCGACCGCTGACGCTCAGCCGGCGTCGGGCTTGAGCGGCGGGGCGGGAGCGCCTGGCCGCTCGAAGAACCTCAGCTCCAGCACGCTCTCGGGGTCGACCCAGCGGCCGTCGAGCTTGACCCCGAAGTGCAGGTGGGGGCCCGTCACGCGCCCCGTCTTGCCCACCTTGCCCAGCAGCTGCCCGGCCTTCACCCGCTGGCCGTCCTTCACCTCGAACTTCGAGAGGTGGAAGTAGGCCGTGAAGAGCCGCCCGCCATGGTGCACCAGCACCGTGTTCCCCGAGCCGAAGCAGTCACGCACCATCACCACCTCGCCGTCGTTCGCCGCGACGATGGGGTCGCCGGTGTTCCCGTCGAGGTCGACCCCGAAGTGCTGGCTCTTCTTCTTTCCGTTCATCAGGCGCAGATCGCCGAACGGCGCGGTGATCTCGGGGGGCCTGGGCCAGACGAAGTCGGCCGCGAACAGCCACGGCTCGAGGTCGGCGTCGAAGGCCTCGTCGAAGGCCTTCTGATCGCGCGCAGACCGCAGCCGCTCGGCCTTCGAAGGGCTGGTGAACTTCCTGGCGACCTTGAGCTCCCGGCGCGGCCAGCGCGGGTCTTCGATCACCAGCTCGCCGGTGATGGTCGTCTCAGCGCCGTCGTCGGGCACCAGGTCTACCGAGAGCGCGCGGGCGCCCAGCGACGCCTCGACCGAGAGCGCCACGAGGGCCTGAAAGCCGTCAGCCACCGGGAGGAAGTCGAGCGTCTGGGAGCCGAGGGTGCCCGAGGGCGTACGGCTGACGCCCAGCACCGTCACCAGCACCGCGTCGCCCGGCCGCGCCACGCCAGGCTGCAGGCTCACCGAGGCGACCTGCAGCAGCCCGGCGAGGGTGAGCCCGAGGAGGCTCACGGGAGGATCGTCGGCGTTCCGTCACGCTGGCCGGTGAAGGGCACGCCCCACACCGTCTGGTACCCGCCCTGGCCGCTGCCGACGACCGGGAGCACCACCCGCATCTGGGTGCCGCTGGGGACGCCGGTGACCGGCAGGCCCGTGATGCGCGCGGTGAAGCGCCGCGTGTAGCCCGAGGCCAGGCACGAGAACTGGCTCGTGAGCGGGTCGAGCGTCGGCTCGTCATCGGTGAAGGGGAAGCCGCTCGAGTTGCCCAGCTCTCCGAAGTCCATCGGGCTGACGCCGCCCATCATGTTGAGATCGAAGTTCCACTGGAAGAAGCCGCTGGTGCTGACGCGCTTGAGGGGAACGTCGAAGGTGATGATCAGGTTGTCGCCGTTGGCGATGTTGCCGCCCATGTTGCCTGGCGCCCGCTTGATCGAGAAGGCCGCGGCCATGGGCGCGCGCGGCATCGCGAGGTCGCCGCCGAAGACGAAGCCGGTGAACGACGAGGTCTGGCTGCTGCCGCCGGCCTCGGTGCCCGTCACGCGCACCAGCAGGTTGTGCTTGTCGCCCAGCGTCCACCCGTTCCCCGCGGCGGTGATCTGCAGCACGTTGCCCTTCACCACCACGCTGGTGTTCACCACCGTCGAGCAGTCCTCCTGGGTGGCGCGCACCAGCAGCGAGCGCTCGTTGATCGGCTGATCGAAGACGACCCACACGCTCTCGTTGGGCTTGAGCATGTTTCGAATGGGCGACAGCGTGCCGTCGAGGCTCTCGACGTTGGTGGCGACGATGCGCGGGGCGCCGCTGGCGCGGTTGTCGGCCAGGCGCAGCGTGGGGACGCCGTTGGTGAAGAAGTCGCGGCCGCTGCGGGTGTCCACGAGGCCGCTGAACTCGTTCTCACCGTCGCCGTCTTCGTCGAGGCCCGAGATGATCAACGTGTAGTTGGGTTGGCCGCCGGTGGTGCGCGCGAGCTCGGCCGGGGCGGGCACGTTCATGAAGGTGAGGGTGCCGGTGTCATCGGCCTGGCCTTCGAACGAGAGCTGGCCCAGCGGGCTGCCGAAGCCAGTGCCGCTGACGAGCTGGAACCCCGCGGGGTTGACCTCGAGCAGCGCACGCACGGCGCGCGCCGGCCGGCCGTTCGCCGTCTGGACCTGGTACTTCACCGAGCCGTTGAGCTCGAGCAGCAGCACCATGCCGACGTTGGCGTTGGCGTCGTTGACGGGCACGTTGCCGCCGCTGACGGGGACGGTGACCGGCACCCGCACCGAGCCGAAGCCGTCCTTCCAGATGATCAGCTGCCCCGAGGAGCCCGCCGGCACGCTGGCGAAGCGGAACGCGCCGTCAGACGCAGACTTGATGGCGCTGGTGAAGCCGGCGCCGAGCACCAGCTGCACGTTGGCGTCGGCGAGCGGGCCGAACTTGGTGGTGACGACGACGCCGGTGATGGAGCCGACCGGCGTCGAGGGCGCGATCTGGGTGACGCTGTTGGGCGTGCGAACGCCGTCGGCGATGCCGTCTTTGTTGGCGTCGGTGACGGGGGGCGCGCAGGCGGTGAGCACGGCCAGAGAGAGGGCGATGAGGCGGTTGGTCATGTGAGGGCTCCTGGAGGAACTTCCAATTCGGGGAACTTCCGGTGCGCGGAGTGTCGCCGCACGAACGCGCACGTCAAGCTTCGCCTGAGGGCGGGGGCTCGGCGTATGCTGCGCGCCGTGCGAACGTACCGATGGCTGTTGGCGGGTGGGGTGGGGCTCGTGCTCGCCGCGGGGCTCGCCTCGTGTGGAGGCTCTTCGACGCAGGGCACCATCCCCGCGACTGGCGGAGAGCTGTGCACGCCCGATCGGAAGCTCTGCCTCGAGGTGCCCAGCCAGGGCATCTCGGAGGGCCAGTCCTTTCGCATCTTCTTCCCCTCGACCGACCGCCCCGGCGCCCAGCTCAGCGAGGTCTGGGACATCGAGGCGGTCGCCAAAGACGAGTTCCGGTTTCTCAAGCCCGCGACCATTCGCGTGAAGCTCGATGCAGTGGACATGACGAACGTGCGCGACGAGACGCTCCTGCGCATCTTCACCTCGCGAGACGGCACCTGGGAGGTGCTGGGCAACCTCTTCTTCGACCGGGTCCGCAACGAGCTCCGCGGCACCACGACGGTGCTGAGCACCTCGGCGCTCAAGCGCGCCGTGTCGGCCTTCACCGTGATGCGCGTCGATCGGCTGCCTGACGGCGGCGTGCCCATGGAGACCGACGCGGGGCCGCTGCCCGACAGCGGCGTCATCGTCATTCCGCCCGTGCCCGACGCCGGGCGGCCCGACGCAGGCCGCCCCGACGCGGGAGTCATGGTCGACGCCGGCAGGCCCGACGCAGGCCAGCCGATGGACGCAGGCCAGCCGATGGACGCAGGCCAGCCGATGGACGCGGGCCAACCGATGGACGCGGGCCAACCGATGGACGCAGGGCAGCCGGCCGACGCAGGCTTTGACGCGGGCCAGCCGGTCGACGCAGGCTTTGACGCGGGCCAGCCGGTCGACGCGGGCTTTGACGCAGGCCAGCCGGTGGACGCCGGGGTCGACGCGGGGTTCGACGCCGGTCAGGTGCTGGACGCCGGTGATCCCGACGCGGGCGACCCCGACGCCGGCGCGGACGGCGGGTGAAGCGCGTGCCTGCCACTCACAGGCTCGCGGCGTCTGCCTTCCTCGTCGGCCTCTGCCTGGGCGCGTGCGGGGCCGACAAAGAGGTCGCGCCAGAGCCAGCCGAGCCGGCGATGCAGCAGTGCCGGCGCTTCGATCAGCTGATGCCGCGCTTCGTCGACGCCATCTCCACCGGCAAGACCCAGAACCTCAAGACGGTGGTCGAGAACCAGCTCCTCAAGACGAGCCGCGAAGACGAGCCGCCGCCGATCAACGACGTGCTCCGCATCATCTTCAGCACCCTCAACGCGCTGGCGTCGAAGCCGCCCGAGCCGGGAGGCACGAAGGACGCCTACTGCGCCCCATCGAGCGCGCCGCCGCCGCTCAACCTCGCCAACGAGGTGTGTGAGCTGCGCCGGTCGATCGAGGTGCTGGTGCACCAGGGCAAGGGGCTCGACGCCATCGCCGTCATCGAGCCGCAGCTGCAGGGCATCATCGACTACATGACGGGCACGGGCACCTCGGTTGACAAGGCACCGCACTACGAGGTCGCCGCCGCCTTCTCGAACCTGTGCAGCAACACCGATCAGTGCCGCATGTCGAACGGCCTCGATCTGATCATCGCCTTCACCGACTACGCGAACACCGTCCCCGGCCGAAAGCTGGTGCAAGACCTGAACACCCTCGGCACGAAGCCGAGCCTGACGGCCTTCCTCGCGCCGCAGAACCTGACCGAAGACGGCTTCGTGGCCATCTCTCGCGCCCTCATCCCCGCGATCCAGGGCGCCGACCCGCAGGCGCTGCAGAACGCCTTCGATCAGCTCCCGCTCTCGGCGGAGCTCAAGGCCGACCTCGGCCCCATCGTCGAAGACCTCAAGGTGATCCTCCAGACGCCCACGCTGATCGAGCCGACGCGCAAGGCGCTCAACTGCCTCACCGTCAGCGATCGCAACTCCGACGTGGTGCGCATGCTCTACCGCCTGGCCATTCGTGACATGCGGCCCGAGTTCGGCGTCACCCGCCTCTCGCAGGTCTTCCGTCAGCTTCAGGACGTCGATCAGCGTGGCTCGCTCATCTTCCTGGCCAACACCCTCGCCAAGGCGGTGCGGAGCGACGAGACGGCGATCACCGCGGCCGCGTCCACCTGCAAGACGCTCTTGTCGACGTCGGTGCCCGCGGGGCAGGCGCAGTCGAACGCGCAGCTCGCGATGCCGGTGGTGGCCGATCTGCTACGCCGCGGGCTGGTGCAGGAGTCGATCTGCGCGATCGACACGCTCCTGTTCGGGTGTTCGGGCGGGGCGCAGCCAGCCTGTCGGTGACGAGGCGCTGCGTGCGCGCTACAACCGGGCCTTCCTTTTTCCCCGGGGGCCTCATGTCTCGCGTCTCGCTCGTTCTCGTCGCTTTCGTCGCGTTGGTTGGCTGTGGCAAGGCCCCGCTCCAGATGAACAAGGCCCAGGCGGCCGAGTACGCGACCCGCATGTCGCGCCTGTCGGGCGGCGCTGCGTTCAAGGCAGCGACGCCGGCCGACGTGATCGATGCCACCGCCCGCTGCGATGAGGGCGGAACGGTCGCCATCCGGGTGACGGCCAGCGCCTCGTCGATGGGCGGGAGCTCCACCGCGACGGCCTCGTTCTCGATCACCGGCGCGGCCTGCAAGTACAAGACGGACGACGGCCGCCTGTGGACGATGAATGGTGGGCCGATCACCTCCACCTACTCGGCGACGGGCTCGAGCTCGGGCGCCAACATGTCGATGCTCGCGCTCACCGTGAACATGAACGGCGGGCCGATCACCGTCGAGACCGACACCGAGCGGGGCTCGGTTCAGTACGACAACCTGAAGATCGTCACGAACGTCGACACCAGCAACAACAGCTTCCGGCTGCGCAGCGTGATCAGCGGCTCGATGACCGTCGATGGCGTCACCTACAGCTACACCGACGAGTCCTTCGACTTCCGCTACACCATCGATCTCAACCCCTGAGCCGTCACAGCGTGGTGAGCAGGCGCTGGGTCAGCATGCGCGACACGCTGATGATCGGCGCCATGGTGTGGCTCGAGGCGCTCGAGGGGAAGCCGCTCGAGTCGAAGACGTAGACGCCGCGCGTGCCGTACACCTGGCCGTCGGGCGCGGCCCCGCCGTCGCGGGGGCTGTTGGCGAAGCGCACCGTGCCTTGCTGGTGCGCCGAGAGGAACGGCACGCTGGTGGGCCGAAACGTCAGCTCGTCCACCCGCTTCAGCTCGGCCTCGGACGTCAGGCGCAGGGGCGGCGACGTCGGCAGGTAGATCTCGGTCGCCCCCGCGGCGAAGTAGAGGCGGGCGGCGGCGCGAACGGCGTCGCGGTACCGCGCGCGCTGCTCGTCGTCGAAGGCGTAGTCGATGCGCAGGCGGCCCGTGCGCTCGAGGCGCACCACGCCGGGCGACGCGTCGGGGAGCAGCAACAGCGACGCCGCGAGCTTCGTGTAGTCGCGCATGCGCTCGACGCCGGCCGGGCCCCCTTCCGGGAGCAGCGTGGCGACGATGCCGGGGGTGCCCGAGATGGCCTCGATGCGAAAGCCCCACCAGCCGTGCTCGGGGTGCTCGGGCTGCTCGAACTCGGTGACGGCATACGACTGCGGAATGCCGCGGTGGAAGCGCACCTCGTCGGGGAACACCGACGTCAGGGGGAGCTGCGGCTGGAGCGAGAGGTGGCGCCCGACGTGCTCGTTGCCCAACCCCGAGCGCAGCAACAGCTGCGCCGACGCGATGGCGTTCGCCGCCAGCACCACCACCTTCGCGCGCACCGTGAAGGTGTCACCCTCGTGGTAGCCCCTGGCGTCGAGCCGCTTCACGGTGAGGCGCTTGAGCTCCTGGCCCGCGTCGTCGATGCGCACCACCCGCGCCCGGGTGAAGAAGCGGGCCCCGGCCTCCAGCGCGTTGGGGATCGCCACAAAGCGCGGGTTCTTCTTTCGATCGAACGAGCAGCCGATGAGGCAGGTGCCAGCGCCGACGCAGCCCACGCGGTTGTGCTGCATCACCTCACCGCGCCACGACAGCTTCCGCGCGCCCTCGCGCAAGAGGCGGTTGTTGCGGTTGAGCTCCTCCTCGCGCGGGGTGTTGGCCGAGAGATCTTCGAGCGCGCGCGCGCGGAACGGCGCCATCGCCTCGGGCGAGAAGTCGGCCAGGCCGTACTTCGTCTGCCAGTGCCGCGCGACCGCGTCAGAGATCGGCACCACGTCGCAGGCGTTGATGACGCCGCCGCCGCCCAGCACCCGGCCCTGCAGCACCGAGACCGAGAGGTCCGACGTCGCGCGGCCGCCGCGGTCCATGTACAGCTGGTCGTACATCGCGCCGTCGCGCTGGGTCAGCTTCGCGCCGGTGAAGTCGCCGCCCTCTTCGAGCACCAGCACGTCGCGCCCGGCCTTCGCGAGCTCCCAGGCCGCCGTCGCGCCACCGCAGCCGGAGCCGACGACGCAGATCTCGACGGTGAGCTCGGGCGCGGGGGCGAGCTGCGAGCAGTCGGTGATGGCCCCGGCGCTCACGGCGTCGCCTCGGGCAGCATCGGGCCGTCGTAGCCGATGCCCGCCCACGCCACGGGTTGATCGTAGAAGACCAGGCAGAGGAACTTCCTGAAGCCCACGGCGACCTGACGGCGCAGCCCGTTGTCAGAGACGCCCCAGCGGGTGAAGTGGGCGATGCGCTCGGCGGGCGCGAGGTTGCTGAAGGTCGTCAGCCGGCGCTCGAAGATGACCGGCCCGAGCTCGAGCAGCGTGAGGGCTTGCTTCGCCTCGTCGCGCGCCCACTCGGCCTCGTCGGCGAGGTACCCGTCGAAGGCGCGGGCCAGATCCAGGCTCTCGCCGCCCACCGCGCCACCGGGGAACATCGCCTCGGCGAGCGCGGCCATGGTGCGGTACTCGTGAGGGCTCAGCACCGCGAGCCCCGAGACCTCGGGCGCCGCCCCGCGCAGCGCGAACAGCCCGCCGAGCCCTCCTGCCGCGACGCCGACACCGCCGAGCGCGAGCTTCAGGAGTCGACGACGGGGCAGGGTGGGCACGGGCCTGGAGGGTACCCGGCGGCCGCGCGCGACACCACGCCGCCGGGCCCTTCCTTGCGCGGCGTCACCCCGTCGCGACGGTGAGGGCCGTCAGAACCGCCAGCTGAAGCGCGCGCTGGCCACGAAGTCGTGTCGATCGTTCCCGACGACGGGCAGGCTCCCGGCGAGCTCGAGGCCGAACGACGAGATGCGAAACCGCGCCCCGAGGGTGGGCGCGAGGTAGCTGACGCGGCCCGCGCGCCCCGAGACGTCGAGCACCAGCCCGAACCACGAGGTGGGCTGCCACATGGCGCCCACCACTCCGAGCGCGCCGACGCGCGGGTCGCTCCGGGCTGCGCCGAGCCCGGCGGTGAGATCGATGCTGGCCGCGCCGTGCACCTCGAGCCACGCCTTCGGGCGCCATGACACCGTGTGCCCCAGCTCCGCGCCCACCAGGCGCACCCCGGGGATCTCGAAGGACGTGGGGAGCAACACCCGGCCCGTCAAGGCGCCCGAGAGCTTCTCGGTGTCGTAGAGCACCTGCGCGACGCCGGCCGTCATGTGGCCGAGGGTGATCTCGGTCTTGGTGAGGGTGGCGTTCTGCGTGAAGCCGAAGCTGACGGCCTCGAGGGTCGCGAAGAGCTCCGTCGTCGGCCGCACCGCCCACGAGCCGAAGAGCGCGCCCTTCGCGCCGACGTCGCCGTAGAAGGCCGGCGTGTCGATGATGCCGAGGCCGCGCACGCCCAGCCCCACCTCGTTGCGAGGGCAGGCCCGGCGCCCGCTGGCGAGATCGGCCTCGACGTAGCCCATGGCGAGCGGGCCCTCTGGCAGGCCCCGGGCCTCGGTCGCGACGCAGCCTCCGCGCGGGAGCTCGACCACCGGCTGGCTCACCTCCTGGGCGAGCGCGGCGGTGGAGATCAGCAACGACAGGGCGAGCGTTCGCATCAGCGGCCTCCCTTCGCGCCCGGCGCGGTGAACTGGCCATCCCCGGTGCGGTCGAGGAAGAACGGGTTGGTGAAGGCCAGCGGGTACCCGAGGGTGACGTTGGCGAAGTCGAAGCCGGCCTCGCCTTCTTTCGCCAGCGGCGGGTCAGCCAGCGGGCCGATCTTCGCGCCGGTGCCCATCACGTCTTGCGCGTTCACCACGCCGTCGCCGTTGTTGTCGGTGGTGTCGGGCATGCCGTCGAGCGCGCCGCCCTGGCCTCCGCCGAGGTCGCCGGCCAGCAGGAGCGGTCGGCCCGCTTCGATCGACACCCAGGCGTCGCCCGTCACTCCGGTGAGCAGCTCGGCGAGCGCCACCTCGCCCTCGTAGCGCACGAAGCTCCCCGTCGAGGCGAACGGGTCTGCCGGGAGCGGGAGATCTCTGACGGTCTTCACGATCTGTCCGTTGACCACGAAGCGCACCTCGTGAACGGGAACCCACGGGGCCGAGGTCACCTTTACGCGCACCCTGGCGTCGGCCTTCGGCGCGAAGGTGGTGGTGCTGAACGGGCGCGCCATGCCGGCGGCGTCTTCGATGGTGGCCTCGATGACCGGCCCGTTGGTGCCCAGCGAGCGGCCGTCGAGCACCGCGCGGTTGAGCGTGTTGACGTCGAAGGTGGGCCCGGGCTGGGTCGGCGCGGTGACGAGGTTGAAGGGCATGCCCACGGTGTTGTCGGTGAGGCTGTGCGAGTCGGAGTTCGCGGTGCCGACCTTCTTGCGACCCTGGTTGAGCACGTACCACCAGAAGGCGCGGTACTGGTGGAACAGCCCGTTGTCGGTGCCGTTCATCACCTCCTGCGCGTGGTGGCCGTCGTTGGCGAAGGTCGCCCCTTGAGGCGTGCGCACGTAGATGCCCAGGTTCGTGCCGTCGTCGGCGGCGGGCAGATCGCGGTTCAAGTCCATCGCGAGCGCGCGGGGGAAGCCGAGATCGCGCCCGAACTCCGCCACCGCCCACGGGTGGTTCAGCTCGATCAGCGGCGTACCGGTGAACAGGGGCCTGGTGCGCTCGAAGAGCATGCCGGGCTCCACCAGCTCATCGTAGGGCCCACCGTTTCGCGGCAGCGACGGGTCGTACTTGAGCGGCCACATGTTGTAGTGGCCGATCACCAGCGGGAACGACGACTTCGGAATGAAGAGGAACGGAATGTGCCCGGTGGTCTCGAGCCCGATGACGGTCGAGAGCCGGGCGCCGAGGCCCAGCTGCTCCACGGTGCGGGTGTAGTCGTACACCACGTCGTGATCGGTGCCGACGGCCACGTCGAGATCGCTGGCCGAGAACGAGAGCACGCGATCGAGGTCGGGGATCGAGCTGTCGAAGCTCGCGGCGCCGTGGATGTGGAAGTCAGCTGAGAGCGTTCCAGGCGGCTTGAGCCCGACGAGCCGCGTGAGCGTGAAGGTGACCGTCGAGGCGCCCGGCATGATGGTGACGGTGTCGCGGCCGAGCGACCAGAACGGCCCGTGGAAGGCGTAGACGTAGTAGCGGCCCAGCGGCACCTCGGCCGTGGCCTGGCCCTGACGCACCAGCACCCGGTTGCACGCCGGAGACGCCCCAGAGGGCGTGCCCAGCCAGGGCGCGCACGAGGTGAAGCGGCCGTGCAGCGTGCCCTGCACCTTCTCGCGTTCGGCGGCGTCCACCGGCACCACGAAGATCTCGGCGTCGAGCCCCTGCATCGTCGCCGCGTCGTTCACGCGGAAGGTGACGGCGCCGGTCGAGGGCAACACGAAGGCGCCCAGGTCGAGGCCGTCGGCGACGTTGGCGAACTCCTTCTCGAGCACCTTGCGGCCGAAGCTGTGGGCCTCGACGACGTAGGACTTGCCGGCCACCACCCGCGCGCTGAAGGTGCCGTCGGCCGCGGGCACCACCTGGGTCCACGGGCTGCGCTGCTCGGCCGGCATCGCGAGGTTCCCCTCCGAGATGAGCACGCTCGTCTCACGCTCCGAGGCCAGCGCCAGCGCCGAGGCGCGCTCCACCTTGCCCGAGACCGCCGCGAACGCCTCCTTCGTCACCTGGCGCCGCACCTCCATGGCAAGATCGATCGCGCCGCTGACGCCCTTCGAGTCGGCCACCGCGATGAAGCGCTCGAACACCAGGTAGCCGCGCGGCGGCACGCGGGTGCGGGGCAGGCCGGCGGCGCTCACCTGATCGCTGTTGAAGCCCTCCATGCCGGGCGCGGTGCAGCTCGCGGTCGCGATCGACGAGGTGCGATCGTCGCCGGTGTGGCCGGCCGCCGCGAGGAACGGGAAGGTGCGGAAGACGTTGTTGATGGTGAGGAGGTTGAACGACGGGTGCGTGAAGCCGAACCCGGCCCCTGGCGTGAAGGGCAGGGCCTCGCGGCCGCTCCAGTAGTAGCCGTCGACCAGGCTCCACAGCTCGGTGTCGGTGCTGCCGTTGATCAGCTCGGTGCGAACGCGCACGCCTCGGTCACACGCCCGCAGCTCGTAGCGGGTGAAGGCGATCACGTCGGGCCGGCCCTCGAGCGCGCCGCGCAGCTCGACCGCCACCCGCTCCGGCTTCTCGTCGATCAGCTTGAGCGAGGTGTACCGAAGGCCGTCGCCCGGGAGGATGCCCACCACCTGGAAGATGTTGTTCACCACGTCCTTCGGCTGGCCCCGGGGCGACAGATCGAGGATCGAGCCGCCGTTCGGGTCGAGGAAGTTCTGGGTGCCAAGGCCCGCGATCACCACCTCGGCGAAGGCGTTCGAGAGCTTCACGTCTCCCTTCGCGCCCAGCGCGTTCCACCCACCGGGCCGCTGGGCGACCGAGCTGATGGTGTCGATCGCCAGCTGCTCGTTCATGCCGCTGCACTCGAACGAGACGTTGGGGCAGGGCGACGCGACGACGCACGACGGCTCGCCAGACAGGCAGCTCTCTTTCGCGCACCCTGCGCCCACCGCCACCAACGCCGCCACCACTGCGAGCCTCACAGCCATTGGTTCCACCCGTTCGCTGCGTGGCAGGAGTCCCCGATCAGATCGAGGTACACCTGCGGGTTCGACTGCTTGATCGTCTTCATGGTCGAGAAGGCCTTCATGGCGTCGAGCCCCTGCACCGCTGCGTCGAGCAGGGCCTTGGCCTTGTTGATCGACAGTTGCTGCTCCCGCGTGGGCTTGAAGCCCGTCTCGTTCTTGAGCCGGCCGACGGTCTCGAGAAAGTGGCCGTAGAACTTCACCTCTTGCGTGAGGATCTGCAGCTTGAATTGTGGCGCCTGCTGGAGCGCTGCGTCGTACTGCCGGCGCTCCGACTCGAGGCGGTAGAACAGCACCGCGATCTGCGCGTCGAGCCGCGGGCCCCACTTCTTCTTCACCTCGGGGAAGCGCGCCCAGCCGAAGACCGCCTGCATGAAGTGGATGCCGCCGCACGCGTGGGCGTAGATGCCCTGCTTGCGCTTGGGCACCTCGGGGAGCCCCTTCGCGAGGCCCTCGGCCAGCTCCGCCTGGCTCTTCTCGAGCGCGGTGAGGGCGTCGTTCATCACCGTGTCGAGGAGGATGGGCCCGAGCTCGGTGTTGATGGTGGTTCCCGGCTTCCCCGTCGCCGAGAGCAGATCGATCGTCCACGCGGCGTCTCGCCAGTACTCGTCGTTCGAGGGCACGTGGCGAAAGCCCTTCTTCACGCTGTCGACCAGCTGCAGCAGCGTCACCGAGCCCCACGCGGTGGGCAGCGCCGTCGCCAGCGGCAGCTTCGCCTGCACGAACGTCTTGGTGACGAGGTTCGAGTGCGGCTCGATGGGCGTCTTGTCGGCGCCGTAGCGCAGGAAGCCGTAGCTGTTCCCCGGGCCCACGCCGCCGTCGGGCAGCAGGTTTCGCTGCAGGAAGTCCCTGGTGATCACCTCGGTGGCCTTCCGGCCGTCAGCGGCGAGGTAGTTGGCGCCGAAGGCCGTGATGCCGTGCGCGAGCGCCCAGGGGTTCTTCGGGTCGGCGGCCTGCACCAGGCACTGGTCGAGCAACTTCTGGTGCGCGGGCGCCTTCGTGGCGGTCTGCGTCAACAGCAACGACAGCGAGACGGCGGCGACGCTCATGGTGCCTCGGGGACGACGGGGGGCCTACCGACCTTCACCTGCACGAAGCCGCGTGCTTGGCGCACACTCTCATATATAGAGCCACACGGCCGGTCACTGAAGGGCGACGGGAGCCGCCCCCAGAGGAGTCTGTTCCGATGACGTCGTACAGAACGATGGTGCTCGCTCTCGCCCTGTGGTCGGGGACGTCGGCCGCGCAGTACGTCGCCACCACGCAGGCGAACAGCGGCTATCCGTCGCTGACGAACCCGCAGGCGATCACCCTCACGGCGCCCAACAGCGTCAGTGATCGCGGCCGCGCGACCGTGGTGCTCCCGTTCACCTTCCAGTTCTACAACCGGCAGTACACGAGCCTCGTCGTCACGGCGAACGGCTTGGCGTTCTTCGAGCCGTCGACCAGCCCGACTGAAGACTTCCCGTCGAACGTCGCGCTTCCGGCCACCATCGAGCCGAACGCGGTGCTCGCCCCGTTCTGGGACGATCTCGACGGCAACAACGGCACCAGCGCGCTTCGCCAGCAGGTGGTGACGGGCCCGAACGGGCAAGGTCTGGCGATCGAGTGGAAAGACTGGAACCGGCGCTTCGGCATGTACTCGCTCACCTTCCAGCTCCGCCTCTGGGAGAACGGCGTCGTCGAGTTCTTCTACGGCACCATGCTGGGCTCGGGTCAGGCCATCTCGGCCACCATCGGCATCGAGTCGCCCACCGGCGGCCTCGGCACCAACGCGCTGCCCATCGGCAACTGCATCAACCGCACCGTGCCCACCATGCCGGTGCCCTCGTTCGCCCACTGCGACATCGCCAGCTTCGACCCGATGAGCACGGGCTCGCCGATCACCTACGTGCGCTTCGGCCCGCCGCCGGGCGTCGATCTGCAGCCCACCGTGCTCCGCGTCACCAACATCGCGCAGGCCGGCAACGATCTGCAGATCGGCGCCGAGGTCTCGATGCGCAACTTCGGCACCGCCACCTCGGGCGCGTTCAACTACCGGCTCTACCTCTCGGAGGACACGCTGTTCGACCCGCCGTCGGCCGACGCCGGCATCGCCGACGTCGAGATCGTGACCGGCGCGTTCCCGCCCGGCCCCTTCACCCTGGCCCCCAACGGCACCGTCACCCACGCCACCACCGGCGTCGCGCCGCGCCCCACCGCAGGCACCTTCTACGTGTTGGTGGTGGTCGACGAGGCCAACGCCGTCGTCGAGACCAACGAGGTCAACAACGCGCTCGCCACCAGCACGCCGTACTTCGCGGGCGTCGATCTGGTGGCCGAGTCGGTCAGCGGGCCTCCCTCGGCCGGCCCCGGAGACCCCGTCACCATCTCGTACGCGGTGACCAACCAGGGCTTCGACCCCGCGGGCGTGGTGCCCTTCAAGCTCTACTTCTCGGCCGACACTGTCTTCTCGATGGACGATCGAGAGGTCTACTCGGGCACCCGCGCCGTGCAGGGCGGCGAGAACGTGGTGGCGCAGGTTACCTTCAACCTCGCGCCCACCGTACCCGCCGACGACTACTACGTGCTGCTCCAGCTCGACGACGGGCCGGCCGCGGGCGTGGTGGTCGAGGTCTCTGACGCCAACAACCAGGCCTTCAGCCGCAACCGCGTGCAGGTGCGCCAGGCCGACCTGATCATGGACCGCATCCGCATCGCGCGGCCCACGCTGCCCTACGAGACGGCGACGGCGGCGTTCTTCGGAGAGCCGATTCGCCTCGAGGCCACCGTGCGCAACCAGGGCGGCGCGAGCGCGCCCAACGTGTCGGTCGTCTTCTTCCTCTCGGACAACGAGACGCTCAACGGCCTCTCAGATCCCTTCGTCTGCGAAGAGGGCCCGTTCCCCCTCGCGCCCGGCGCCGTGCGCGTCATCGGCAAGACGTGCACCGTGCCCACCCGCTCGGTGAGCAACCAGCTGTTGGTGCGCGGGCCGTACTTCTTCTTCGCGGCGGCCGTCGCGGCGGGGCTCGCCGAGACCAACCCCAGCAACAACTTCGCGAAGGCCGACCCGGTCACCGTGCGGGGCCCCGCGCCGAACCTGCTGCCCATCAACCTCCGCGGCCCCTCGCGCGTCGGCACCGGCGAGGTGTTCGCCGTCACCCGCACCATCACCAACAACGGCAACCGCCCCTCGCCCGCCGCGAAGTACCGCTACGTCTTGTCGGCCAACACCATCATGACGCCAGACGACCCGGTGCTCCCCATCGTCACCATGACGGGCGAGGTGAACGAGCGCTCCGTCACCCTCGCCGTCGATCAGCAGGACACCGCGACCGAGCTGGTGCGCATTCCCACGCTGCTGTCGCCGGCTACCTACTACCTGGGCATCTTGATCGACCCCGACAACCTCATCGACGAGGTGGACAAGGCCGACAACGGCCTCGCGGGGCCCCTGGTGCAGGTGGTGCCCCAGTCGCTGGGCATCGACCCGCCGTTCTTGCCCGACGCGATCGTCAACCAGCCGTACCTCGCCGAGCTGACGGCGGCTGGGACGACCCAGACGCCTTCGTTCACCATCAAGAACCCCGCCGAGCTGCCGCCCGGGCTCACCGTCTCGCCGGGAGGAGAGATCGCCGGCACGCCCACCCGCACGGGCGCCTACGCCTTCACGGTGGTGATGCAGGCCGGCACGAAGACGGTCGAGAGCCGCCGCGGGCTCAAGGTGTCACGCTCGACGGCGTCGCTGGTGTTGACCAGCCCGCTGCTGCCGCCGCCCGCGCGGCTGCTCCCCTACGACTACCAGCTCGGCGCCCAGGGTGGCGTCGGGCCCTACAAGTACCTGGTGACGTCGGGCCTGCTGCCGTCGGGCCTGGCGTTGAGCGAGCAGGGGCGGCTGACGGGCACCCCCGATGGCGCCCTCGGCACCGCCAGCCCCATCACCATCTCGGTCATCGACTCGGTGGGGAACAACGACTCGCGCGCCTTCGTGATGACGGTGGTTGACGCCTCGCCCTTCCGCATCACCAACGCCTCGCTGCCAGACGGCATCTTCGCCCAGCAGTACCTCGTGGACATCGTCGCGCAGAACGCAGGCGGGGCGCCGATCTCGCGGCCGGTGCGCTGGGAGGTGCTCGAGGGCGTGCTGCCCCCGGGCCTGGTGCTGGAGGAGACCGTCACCGAGCGGGTCATCCTCTCGGGGAGCCCCACCAACTCGGGCGTGTTCCGCTTCCGGCTCGAGGCCACCGACGCGCAGGGCCGGTCGGACTCGGCGACCTACACGGTGTTCGTCGCCGGCGGCGGCGTCACCATCACCGGCGCGCTGCCCCCCAGCCTCGATCGCGGCGCGGTGGTGAACCTCCAGCTCAACCCCAGCAGCACCGTGGCAGGCGCGCGCTTCTTCGCCCTCGACGGCGCGTTGCCCCCGGGGCTCGCTTTGTCCGAGGCCGGGCTGATCAGCGGCACCGTCGCGGCCGAGGCCGACTACCGCAGCTACACCATCACCGTCGGCTACGGCGCCTCGCGGGAGCGCATCGTCACCATGCGGCCGCTGCGCACCGACGTCGAGGCGCCTGGCACCGTGACGCCCCGCGGGTGCTCGTCGACAGGCGGCCTGGGTGTCTCGAGCCTGCTGGTGCTGCTCGGCCTGCTGGGCCGCCGCCGACGGCCCCGCGCCGATTGAGCTGAAGGAGCGGCGCGCGCTGCGAATAGGCTCACCCGGTGCGCCTGCGACTTCGCCCCCTCCTCGTCGCGCTCTCGTTTCTGTCGGCGGTCGCGCTCGGAGGCATCGCGCTCTCAACCTCCTCCCGCCCTGTCTCTTATACACATCTGACGCTGCCGACGA
>JACSRE010000129.1 GCA_014879945.1 Myxococcus sp. | reverse complement strand
GCAGCGTCAGATGTGTATAAGAGACAGCAACACCACAACGCCACCACGCTCCGCCCCGGCACCCGCAGCTCGACGTAGACGCGCGTGGGCGTGGGGCTCGAGAGCTGCTGCACCACCGCGCCGAGCAACTCCCGCTCCAGCTCCTTCGCCAGCAGGGTGGCTTCGACGGGCCGCAGCGACACCACTCACCCACGCTTCTTCGGGGCCTGGGCCACGATGACGTCCAACGAGAAGGGGCGCGGCGGCAACAGCTGTGAGTAGTTGCACGACGAGGCGGTGCGATCGGGGCGCCAGCGCTGAAACGTGGTGGCGTGGCGAAAGCGGTCGCCCTGCACGAAGTCGTAGCGCACCTCGCAGACGAGCTCGGGCTTGAGCTTCACCCAGGCCTTCTCTTCTTTGGCGGCCCAGCGGCTGGCTGCGTCGGGGGTGCGGCCTTCTCCGAAGCTGTCGCCGTCGCGATAGGGGGCGAGCTGCTCGACGAGCGCCTTCTTCTCTTTCGCGCTGAAGCTCGAGGTGTGCCCGACGTGGTGGAGCACGCCCGCGTCGTCATAGAGCCCGAGCAGCAGCGAGCCGACGGTGCCGGGCGTCTTGCCCTCGCGGTAGCCGCCCACCACGCAGTCGGCCATGCGCCCGTGCTTCACCTTCACCATCACGCGCTCTCCGGGGCGGTAGGGCAGCTCTTCGCGCCGGGCGATGACGCCGTCGCAGCCCGCGCCCTCGAAGTCGACGAACCACTGCTTCGCCTGACGCGGGTCGTCGGTCTGCGGGGTGACGAAGACGCGGGTGGTGGAGGCGAAGAGGCGCTCGAGGCCGTCGCGGCGCTCGCCGAAGGGCCTGCCTCGCCAGTCGTCAGCGCCCAGGCCCAACAGGTCGAACGCCACGAAGCTCGTCGGGAGCTCAGCGGCCAGCTTGTTCACCCGAGACGCGGCCGGGTGCAGCCGAGACTGGAGCGCCTCGAAGTCGAGCCCCTTCGGCCCGGGGAGGATGATCTCTCCGTCGAGGATGCACTGGGCCGGGAGCGCCGCGCGGAGGGCCTCGAGCAGCTCGGGGAAGTAGCGCGCCAGCGGGCGCCCGCCCCGGCTCGACAGCTCGACGGTGTCGCCGTCACGAAACACGATGGCGCGAAAGCCGTCCCACTTGGGCTCGTAGCGCCAGCCCGCCCCCTGGGGGAGCTCGTCGTGGGCCTTCGCGAGCATGGGCTCCAGCGGGGGTGCGAAGGCGAGTGTCATGGGCGCGCGACCGTAGCTGGGCGGCGGTGGCGAGTCAGCGCTCGTCACTCGAGGTTGCGCCTCCCACTGGCGCCAGAAGTCTCCCTCCAGGTTGGGGACCACCGCTCCCAGGGTCGGCCCGCGGCCAAAGTCCCTGTCGTACTCCGCGCGGCCGAGGTCGCTGATTTCGAACAGCGGCCTGCGCGGACGAGACTCGAGAGCCTCGTCAGGCGCTCCGTCGGGACGCCGAGGTCGATGGGCGCGACGGCTGCGACCGGATCATCGTCATGCTGGCGCTGGTGCGCCCGGGTCGAGGTCGAGCTGCGCGCGAGAGTAGCGAACAAGGACGAACGGGTTCGAGGACGCGTCACCTGACGGACGGCGATGGCCAGCGCGGCCTCAGCGCTCGACCCGAACCGAGTCCAGCCACGCAATGACCGACGGCGCCTCGGCCTCGGGGAACGAGGCCATGACGTCGACGCGAACATCCAGGACGCCACACCAGAGCTCGACGAATCGGCGACGACCGCTCACGTAGGTGATGGCGGCGCCATTGGCCCACTCAGCCTCCTGCGCGGCTGCGAGAGGGGCTCCACGTCGCGCGGCCTCGGTGACCAGGTGGTCCAGCAACCGTGGCGCCTGCGCTTGAAGCACAGCCCTCCACTCGTCGGGTGCGCGCGCCTCGTCGAGCTCGAACGTCGCCGACAGCTTCACCTCGACGCGACGGAAGCGGCCTTCGAGCATGAACAGTTCGTGCGCTGCCTCTGGCGCGCTGAGGCGCGCGGCGACCACCTCGGAAAACCACAGGCTGACGAGCTGGCGGCCGGGAGCGGCCACCCGAAACGCAAACCCAGGCGGTCGACGCAGAAGGCGCCGCGCTCGGCGCTCGAGCCTGCAGGTCAAGCCCTGACGTTGCACCAGCGTGACCTCGCTCTCTTCCATGAGGGGCGTGCTCATCGGCGATACCTTGTCGCTCAGGTCTGCCGTCGGCAACGACGGCGGCCGTCGTGGACGCCGGCCGTCGGGGGCGCACCCTCGGGCCCCGAGGCGCCCGGTGAAGGTGAGCCCACCATGCTCACCTTCACCGCGACGCTATTCGGGCGACCTGCTCCTCGACCGTCGAGCTCACCGGCCGACGGCCGCTCCACGACGGGTTCACCACCTGGGCGTTCCTGCCCTGACGGCTCGGGCGGTCGCCGTCAGGGTGTCTTCCCGGGCAAGCGCAGGTAGAAGGGTCTCATGTCGAGCACGCGCCGAGCGAGCCGAGGGGTGGGCGCGGTCGCGCTCTCACTCGGCGTGCACGCGCTCGCAGGCGTGGCGATGTGGCTGGCGCCCGACGCCCCGCCCCGGCCTCCAGCTGCCGCCGCGTTGACGTGGATTGACGTCGCCGCGCCGGTCGAGCCGGTGGAGCCTTCCGCTCCGGCCCTCGCGCCCGAGCCGGTGCGGCCCGAGGCCGACGCGTCGAAGAGGAAGAAGAAGCAGAAGGCACTCCAGGCCGTCACGTCCACCGCGCCCTCGAGCTCGCCCTCGACCGCTTTGGGAGGCGCCGACGCACCGCTCGCCGAGCGCGGCGCCGGCCCTGCGGTAGCGACGCCAGGCAAGCGCCCCTCGCTCACCCCGGGCGCCGGCTTCGTCATGCGCATGCCCGAGGCCAGCGACGCCGAAGACACCCGCGGCACCACGCTCCGCAACGACCCGATGGATCAGCCTGATCAGCAGGCGGTGGCCGAGTACCAGGCCGAGCTCGCGGGCCGAAAGCTGTCGCTCGATCTCGCCACCGACGTCGCGCGCGCGCAGCAGGGCGCCGGCCGCCTGCCCGGGTTCTTCACCGGCGTCTCGCGCTCGCTGCTCGAGGCCGCCGAGAAGGCCGAGCCCAAGGTGTCCAGAGACTCCGAGCGCAAGCAGGTGCTCAACGCGCTCGGGAGCGTGCTCGACCCCACGCGCACCCGGCCCTCTGACGCCGCCATCAACCGCGTGGCCGAGACCGCCTCGGTGCAGAACGCCCGCATCGGCAACCCGGCCCTGCCCGGAGACCAGCAGCAGTTCAACCAGGCCGTCGCCCAGGGCTTCGCGCGCTTCGAGGGCATCAAGGAGTCTCTCTCGGCGCCGCAGCTGCGCACGGTGGTGGTGCTGACGACCGACCCCCGGGGCGTGCTGGCCGAGGCGTCGATCTCGGAGCGCTCGGGCGACCTCACCTTCGACGAGTCGGCGCTGCACCTCTCGCGCAAGGTGATGCGCACCCTGCCCGACTCCGACGACAAGGCCCTGGGCACCAGCTGGTGGCGCTCGCGGTGGGTCTTCACCTGGGAGCCGCCGCGCATGAAGGTGCGCTTCCTCGACGCCACCCCGCTCCCGCCGCCGATGTGAGGCTGGCCAAGCTGCGGCCCCGTCGATAGAGCGCCCGCCATGGCCGACTCCGAGATCACCCTCGACTTCCAACGCACCGCCCGCATCGGCTTCGAAGAGGCCATCTTCAGCCAGGGCAAGACGGCCGAGCAGCTCGACCAGATCATCGCGCGCGCGAAGGCCAGGGGCGCGTCGCTGCTGTTGACCCGGCTGTCGCAGCTGCAGCTCGAGGGGCTGACGGCCGAGCACCGCGCCGCGCTCGACTACGAGCCCGTCTCGCGCACGGCGTACTTCGGGGCGCTGCGGCCCGCCGCCGACAGCCGCATCGCCATCGTGGCCGCGGGCACCAGCGACGTGCACGTCTTCCGCGAGGTGGCGCGCACGGCCCGGTACTACGGCCACCACACCACCGGCATCTACGACGTCGGCGTGGCCGGCCTGTGGCGGCTGCTGGAGCGCCTCGACGAGATCAGGCGCCACCCGGTGGTGGTGGTGGTGGCAGGCATGGACGCGGCGCTCCCCACGGTGATGGGCGGGCTGGTGGGCAGCGTCGTCATCGCGGTGCCGACCTCGAACGGCTACGGCGTCGCCGAGGGCGGGCACAGCGCGCTCAACGCGATGCTGGCCTCGTGCGCGCCCGGGGTGCCGGTGATGAACATCGACAACGGCTACGGCGCGGCCTGCGCGGCGCTGCGGGTGCTCAACGCGCTCGACGCCGCGAAGTGACGGCCCGCCCTTTCCCCCGACGTCGCGGGGGCACTACGAGCCCCTCATGCGCTCGCTCGTCGCCCTCGCGCGCCTGTCACAGGTCGACCTCGCGCCGCAGCTCGAGGAGGGCCGCCCGGTGCTGGTGGCGCTCGAGGCGGTGAAGCGCCCGGCGCGAAGGAGCGGCCCAGAGAGCGGCTCCATCGACTTCTCGACTTGCGCGCTGACACCGTCGTCCCAAAGAGGGAGTCTGTGCCTATGCGCGTGATTCGGGTCAGACAGGGGCTCAACGTGCCCATCGAAGGAGCGCCCCGGCTCGAGGTGCGCGCGGCCGGAGCACCCGAGACGGTGGCGCTGGTGGGCGCCGACACCCTGGGGCTGCGCGCGCGCGTGCACGTCGAGGTGGGCGCGGCGGTGAAGCGCGGCACCCCGCTCTTCGAAGACCGGAAGAACCCCGGCGTGCAGTTCACCTCGCCAGCCGCGGGCCGGGTGGTGGCGGTCAACCGCGGGGAGCGGCGCGCGCTGCTCTCGGTGGTGGTCGCCCTCACCGACTCGGAGCGCGCTGGCCAGCCGACCCCCGACGACTTCTTCCCCTTCTCGAGCTGGCGCGAAGGGCACCACGAGGCGCTCGACCGGCACCACCTCAGGGCGCTCCTGCTCGAGTCGGGGCTGTGGGCGGCGCTGCGCACGCGGCCGTTCAGCAAGGTGGCGCCGGCCGACCGCATTCCCGAGGCCATCTTCGTCACCGCGCTCGACACCCAGCCGCTCGCCGCGCCCGTCGACACCATCCTCGAAGGGAGCGAGCCCGACTTCGAGCTCGGCGTGAAGCTCGTCTCGCGGCTCACCGACGGCACCACCTGGCTGTGTCGCGCCCCCGGCGCTGCGCGGGGCGTGAAGGCCGACAACGTCGAAGAGGTGGTGTTCGACGGGCCGCACCCCGCGGGGACGGCGGGGCTGCACATCCACACGCTTCACCCCGTGGGCCGCCACCGCGCGGTGTGGCACCTGGGCGCGCAGGACGTGGTGGCCATCGGGCGGCTGGCGCGCACCGGCCGGTTGCCGGTGGAGCGCCTCGTCTCCATCGCCGGCCCCGCGGTGAAGGCGCCGCAGCTGTTCCACACGCGGCTGGGGGCCTCGCTCGCCGACCTCACGCGGGGGCTGCTCCACGACGGCGCGGTGCGGGTCATCTCGGGGTCGGTGCTCGCGGGCCGCGAGGCGCACGACGGCTACCTCGGCCGCTACCACACCCAGGTCACCTGCCTGCACGAAGGCACGGCGCGCGAGTTCCTCGGGTGGCTGCGCCCGGGCCTCGACCGGTTCTCGAGCATTCCCACCATGCTGTCGGGGCTGTTGCCGAAGAAGCGCTTCGCCCTCACCACGTCGCAGAACGGCGAGCACCGCGCCATGGTGCCGGTGGGGGTCTATGAGCGGGTGGTGCCGCTCGACGTGCTGCCCACCTTCCTCCTGCGCGCGCTCGCGATGGACGACACCGAGCAGGCCGAGAAGCTGGGCGCCCTCGAGCTCGACGAAGAAGACCTGGCGCTCTGCAGCTTCGTCTGCCCCGGCAAGACCGACTGGGGCGCGGCGCTGCGAAGAACCCTCGACACCCTGGAGCGGGAGGCCTGATGCGCGCGCTCCGCAAGCTGATGGACCGGGTGGGCCAGCCCTTTCAGAAGGGCGGGCGGTTCGCCCCGCTCAAGCCCGTCTACGACATGGTGGACACGCTGCTCTTCACGCCCTCGGCGACGACGACGGGCGCGGTGCACGTTCGAGACAGCCTCGACCTCAAGCGCACCATGGTGACGGTGTACGTCGCGCTGCTGCCGGCGATGGCCATGGCCGTCTACAACACCGGCCTGCAGGCGCACCGGGCCCTGGCCCTCGGCGCGAAGCCGCTGGCGCGCTGGCAAGAGACGCTCTACGCCGCCACGGGCCTGGGCTACTCGCCCGACGACGTGCTCGCCAACGTGGTGCACGGGGCCGTCTACTTCCTGCCCGTCTACGTGGTGTGCCTGGCGGCCGGCGGCCTGTGGGAGGTGCTCTTCGCGGTGGTGCGCCGCCACGACGTCGCCGAGGGCTTCTTCGTCACCTCGGCGCTGGTGCCGCTCATCGTGCCGGCGACGCAGCCGCTGTGGCAGGTGGCCGTCGCCACCAGCTTCGGCGTGGTGCTGGGCAAAGAGGTGTTCGGCGGCGTGGGCATGAACGTGCTCAACCCGGCGATGGTGGTGCGCGCCTTCCTCTTCTTCGCCTACCCCGCCGACATCTCGGGCGACGCCCCGTGGATCGCGGCGGACTTCTCGGGCGTCGACGGCATGACGGGCGCGACCTGGCTGTCGAAGGCAGCGGCGCAGGGCCTGCCCGGGCTGACCGGCCTCGACTGGTGGGACGCCTTCCTCGGCACCATCCCCGGCTCCATGGGCGAGACGTCGGCCCTGGCGGCGCTGGTGGGCTGCGCGCTGCTGCTGGTGACGAAGCTGGCGTCGTGGCGAACGATGCTCGGCGTCACCCTGGGCACCTTCGCGCTCGCGCTGCTCTTCAACGGCATCGGCTCCACCACCAACCCGATGTTCGCGGTGCCCTTCCACTGGCACGTGGTGCTGGGCGGGTGGGCGCTGGGCACCGTCTTCATGGCGACCGACCCGGTGACGTCGCCCTTCGTGCCCACGGCGCAGCTGCTCTACGGCTTCGGCATCGGCGCGCTCACGGTGTTGGTGCGCGTGGTGAACCCCGCGTACCCCGAGGGCATGATGCTGGCCGTCCTCTTCATGAACGTCTTCGCGCCGCTGCTCGACTACGGCTTCGTGCGCGCGAACATTCGCCGAAGGGAGGCGCGCCTTGCGAAGAGGTAACGCCTACGTGCTGCTCTTCGCGCTGGCGGTCTGCGCGGTGTGCTCGGTGCTGGTCGCCGGGGCCGCGGTGGCCCTGGCCGAGCGCCAGAAGGCCAACCAGGTGCTCGATCGCCAGAAGAAGATCCTCGCGGTGGCGGGGCTGATGCCCGAGGGCGCCGAGTGGACGGCGGCGAAGGTGGGCGAGGTCTTCAGGGCCAACATCGTGCCGCAGGTCATCGAGCTGTCCACCGGGCTGCCGGTGCCGGGCGCCGACGCGCTGGCGTTCGACCAACGGGCCGAGGCGAGAGACCCGCGCGCCAGCGACAAGGCCCCGCCGAACCAGGCGGGCATCGCGCGGCTGCCGCGGCGGGCCCTGGTGTACCGGCAGCTCGAGGGCGGCAACCACCGCAACGTCATCCTCCAGGTCGAGGGCAAGGGCCTGTGGTCGACGATGCACGGCTTCGTGGCGCTGACGCCCGACCTCACCCGCATCGAGGGCCTCACCTTCTACGAGCACGGCGAGACGCCGGGCCTGGGCGCCGAGGTCGAGAACCCGAAGTGGCAGGCGCTGTGGAAGGGCCGCCGCCCGTTCGACGCCGAGGGGCGGCCGGTCATCGAGGTCATCAAGGGCACCGCGGGCCCGGCGACCACCGACCCGACCCGCGTCGACGGCCTCTCGGGCGCCACCATCACCGGCCGCGGGGTGACGCACCTGTTGCGGTTCTGGCTGAGCGAGCGCGGGTACGGCCCCTACCTGGCGCGGCTGCGGGCAGAAGGAGAGACGCCATGAGCGCGCTGCCTCGAATCAAGACGGTCGTCGACCCGCTGTTCGACAACAACCCCATCGGCGTGCAGGTGCTGGGCATCTGCTCGGCGCTGGCCGTCACCACCAAGGTCGAGACGGCGCTGGTGATGTCGGTGGCGGTGACGGGCGTGCTGGTGTTCAGCAACCTGTCGATCAGCCTGCTGCGCAACCAGATCCCCGCGGCCATTCGCATCATCGTGCAGCTCACCATCATCGCGTCGCTGGTCATCGTGACCGACCAGCTGCTCAAGGCCTTCTTCTTCGAGATCTCGCGCCAGCTCTCGGTCTTCGTGGGCCTCATCATCACCAACTGCATCATCATGGGCCGGGCCGAGGCCTTCGCGATGCAGAACGACCCCGGGCGCAGCGTGCTCGACGGGCTGGGCAACGGGCTGGGCTACGGCCTGGTGCTGACGGTGGTGGCGGCGCTGCGAGAGCTGCTGGGCGCGGGCAAGGTGTTCGGCTTCGACGTGCTGACGCCGACGAGCGAGGGTGGCTGGTACACGCCCAACGGGCTGATGGTGCTCGCGCCCGGCGCCTTCTTCCTGCTGGGCCTGCTCGTCTGGCTGCTCAAGACGCTGCGGCCGGCGCTGGCGGAGAAGCCCTGATGCTCCAGCACTTCTTGAGCCTCGCGGTGAAGGCGGCGTTCGTCGAGAACATGGCCCTCGCGTTCTTCCTGGGCATGTGTTCGTTCCTGGCGGTCTCGAAGAAGGTCGAGACGGCGCTGGGCCTGGGCGCGGCGGTGGTGGTGGTGATGGGCCTGGCGACGCCGATGAACTGGGCGCTCCACACCTTCCTGCTGCGAGAGGGCGCGCTGGCGTGGGCGAGCCCGCAGCTGGCCACGGTCGATCTCTCGTTCCTCAACTTCTTGAGCTTCATCGGGTCGATCGCCGCCATGGTGCAGGTGGTCGAGATGGCGGTCGATCGCTACCTGCCAAAGCTCTACGCGGCGCTGGGGGTGTTCCTCCCGCTCATCGCGGTGAACTGCGCCATCCTCGGCGGCTCGCTCTTCATGGTGGAGCGCGACTACACCCTGGCCGAGAGCACCGTCTTCGGGGTGAGCAGCGGCTTCGGCTTCCTGCTGGCCATCGTCGCGCTCGCGGCGCTGCGCGAGAAGATGAAGTACTCGAACGTGCCCTCGGGGCTGCGGGGGCTGGGCATCACCTTCATCGTCACCGGCTTGATGGCCATCGCCTTCATGCTCTTCAGCGGGATTCAGCTGTGAGCCCCACGCTCGTCCTTGGCATCGCGATGTTCCCGGCGGTGGTGCTGACGCTGGTGGCGTTGTTGTTGGTCGCCCGCAGCAAGCTGGTGTCGGCGGCCGAGGTCACCATCGACATCAACGGCGACGCCGAGCGCGCGGTGAAGGTGAAGTCGGGCGGCACGCTCCTGGGCTCGCTGGTGGAGCACAAGATCTTCCTGCCCAGCGCCTGCGGCGGCAAGGGCACCTGCGGGGTGTGCAAGGTGCGGGTGCTGGGCGGCGACGGCGTGCTCTTGCCGACCGAAGAGAGCCACATCGACCGGGCCGAGGCGCGCGAGGGCGTGCGGCTGTCGTGTCAGGTGAAGGTGAAGCAGGACCTGGCCATCGAGCTGCCGGCGTCGGTGTTCGCCACGCGCCGCTGGCGCTGCAAGGTGCGCAGCAACGACAACGTCGCCACCTTCATCAAGGAGCTCGTGCTCGAGCTGCCCGCGGGCGAAGAGGTGCCGTTCAAGGCGGGCGGCTACATTCAGATCGAGGCGCCGCCCCACGAGGTGCGCTACCGCGACTTCCTCGTCGACGAGCGGTTCCGCGCCGACTGGGACAAGTTCGACGTCTGGCGCTACGTCTCGAAGGTCGAGGAGCCCGTCACGCGCGCCTACTCGATGGCGAACTACCCCGGCGAGAAGGGCATCATCACCCTCAACGTGCGCATCGCGTCACCGCCGCCGCGCGCGAGCCCCGACGTGCCGCCGGGCAAGATGTCGTCGTACGTCTTCGGGCTCAAGCCGGGCGACGAGGTGACCATCTCGGGGCCGTACGGCGAGTTCTTCGCCAAAGAGACCCAGGCCGAGATGGTCTTCATCGGCGGCGGCGCGGGCATGGCGCCGATGCGCTCGCACATCTTCGATCAGCTGCTGCGGCTCGGCTCGAAGCGGCGCATCTCGTTCTGGTACGGCGCGCGCTCGCTCAAAGAGGCCTTCTACGTCGAGGAGTTCGACGCGCTGGCGAAGGCGCACCCCAACTTCACCTGGCACCTGGCGCTGAGCGAGCCGCTCCCAGAAGACCAGTGGAAGGGCGCCACCGGCTTCATCCACCAGGTGCTGCAGAAGGAGTACCTGGCGACGCACAGGAGCCCGGAGGACTGCGAGTACTACCTCTGCGGCCCGCCGCAGATGCTGAAGGCCTGCCTCACCCTGCTCGACGGCCTGGGCGTGGAGAAAGAGAACATCCTCTTCGACGACTTCGGGTCCTGACGTGGCGGCCCGGCCCTTCTCGCTCCCGCGCCTGGCGCTCCCGCTGGTGGTGCTGGTGTCGCTGGCGACGTGGCGGCTGTGGCCCGGCCAGCGCGCCCCTGCAGGTGCGGCGACGACGCAGCTGTCGGGCCGCACCATGGGCACCACGTGGACGGCGCGCGTCGTCGGGCTGCCGGTGGAGGTGAAGGTCGCGACCGCGGCGGTGGGTGACGCGCTCGCGGCGGTGGACTCGTCGATGAGCACCTGGAAGCCGCAGTCAGAGCTCTCGCGCCTCAACCGCCACGACGACGGCGGCGTCTTCGAGGTGAGCCCCGCGCTGCGCGAGGTGCTGGAGCGCGCCGCCGAGGTGAGCGCGCTGTCGGGCGGCGCCTTCGACGTCACCGTCGGGCCCCTGGTGAACGCGTGGGGCTTCGGCCCCAGCGGCGGCAGCGCGCCGCCCGACGACGAGGCGCTCGAGGCGCTGCGGCGGCGCGTGGGGTTTCGTCAGCTGACGCTCACCGACGCGGGCGTGGTGAAGGCGCGCGGCGACCTCGAGGTCGATCTCTCGGCCATCGCCAAGGGCTACGGGGTCGATCGCGCCGCTGACGCGCTCGAGCGCCTGGGCGCGCGCCGGTACCTGATCGAGGTCGGCGGCGAGCTGCGCGTGCGGGGCCTCAACGCCGACGGCGTGCCCTGGCAGGTCGGCGTCGAGCGGCCCGACCCTGATGGACGCGGCGTGCAGCGGGTGGTGCCCCTCACCGACACCGCGCTGGCCACCTCAGGCGACTACCGCAACTTCTACGAGCGCGGCGGCAAGCGGGTGTCTCACACCATCGACCCGCGCACCGGCCGCCCCATCGAGCACGCGCTGGCCTCGGTGACCGTGCTCGACGACACCTGCGCGCGCGCCGACGCGCTGGCCACCGCCCTCAACGTGCTGGGCCCGGAGGCAGGGCTGGCGCTGGCGCGGCGTGAGAAGCTGTCGGCGCTGTTCCTGGTTCGCCAGCCCGACGGCGGGTTGGTCGAACAGGGCAGCGGCCGGTTCGAGGGCTCACCCTGAAGCGCGCGAGCGCCCGACGTGAGAAGCTGTGGCTCCAGGTGCCCGCATGACGCTCATCCTCATCACCTTCGTCGTCTTCTCGGTGGCCATGCTGGCGATGGCCGTGGGGTTGCTCCGTGGCCGCAGGCTGCGTGGCTCGTGCGGTGGCAGCGCCGGCGCGTGCGATTGCACCGAGGCGGCCACCTGCCCGCGCGTGAAGTCGTTCAAGCCGTAGCGCGGCCCGAGGCCCGTCGACGGACTCCCACGAGGGCTCAGGTGCAGAAGCCCAGGCAGGTGCCCGAGGCGCACTGGCACCCGTTGAGGCAGGGCAGCCCGGTCTGTCGCTTCGCCTCGCAGGTGCCGAGCGAGCACCACGAGGTGGAGTCGCACTCGAGGCCGCAGGCCAACGAGCAGCTCGCGTAGCAGCTGCCGCTGCCGGTGCAGGTGTAGCGCCCGCAGTCGTTGTCGGGGTCAGCGCCCTGCGGGGCGCTGGTGCAGATGCCGGGGATCTGCAGCGGCAGGCCGGCGCAGCGCTGGCACTTCCCACTGCAGGCGGTGTTGCAGCAGACGCCGTCGACGCAGAAGCCCGAGACGCAGTCGCAGTTGCCGCTGCACGAGGTGCCGAACACCCGCTTCGGCGCGCAGGTGGTGCCGGTGCAGGAGCTGGTGGGGGCGCACTGGTTCGACGCGCAGCCTCCGGTGCACGTCGCGTTGCACGCGCCCGCGCCGTTGCAGGTGAACAGGCCGCAGCCCACCTCGGGGTCGGTGCCCGCGGCGTGGTTCCGGCAGGTGCCGGCGAAGCCCGGCAGGCTGCACGCCACGCAGGCGCCGCTGCACGCGCTGCTGCAGCACACCCCGTCGACGCACTGGCCCGAGCTGCACTCGCAGGTGCTGCTGCACGACGCGCCGTTGGACTTCTTGCCGGTGCACGTCGAGCCGGCGCAGTACGCGCCGGGGTCACACTGGGTGCTGGCACACGCGCCGGAGCAGCTCGTCAGGCACGCGCCCGAGCCGTTGCAGCCGTAGAGGCCGCAGGCGTTCTCGGGGTCCTGGCCGCTGGCGTAGTCGCGGCAGGTGCCGACGGAGCCCATCAGGTTGCAGGCCGAGCAGGCGCCGTCGCACGCGACGTTGCAGCACACGCCGTCGTGACACTGCCCAGACGTGCACTCGGGGTCGCCGCCGCAGGCGACGCCGTTGGCCTTCTTCGCCACGCAGTTGGCGCCGTCGCAGTACTGCGTCGCCGTGCAGCCGTTGATGTCACGCGGGCAGAGGCCCGAGGCGCCCAGGCACGTCTCGGCGACGGTGTCGCACGCGCCCGAGGCCGGCCGGCAGACGTACGTGGTGGGCTGGAAGGCGTTGGGCGGACAGAGCGTCGAGGTGCCGGTGCACAGCTCGGCCAGGTCGCAGACGCCCGCCGCGCTCCGACACACCGTCGTGGCGGGCAAGACGGCGTCGACCGGGCAGGTGCTCGCGGCGCCGGTGCAGGTCTCGACGGCATCGCAGGGCCCCGCCGCCGCGCGACAGGTGGTGCCCGCGGGCTCGAAGCCGTCTGCCGGGCAGGCCGCCGAGGTGCCGGGGCAGCGCTCGGCCGAATCACACGGCCCGCTGACGGCTCGGCACACCACGGTGTTGGGCGCGAAGGTGTCGGCTGGGCACGCCTTCGCGGCGCCATCGCACGCCTCGGCCATGTCACAGACGTTCACCGCCGCGCGGCACATGGCGCCCTGGGGCGCGACGGCGTCGTCGGGGCAGGCCGCGGCGACGCCAGAGCAGCGCTCCGCGACGTCACACGGGCCGTCCGCGGGGCGGCACTCCTGACTGGCCTGGAGGAACTGGTCGACGGGGCATACCGGCGAGCTGCCGGTGCATCGCTCATCGACGTCGCACGCGCCGCTGGCTGGGCGGCACACCGTGCCTGGAGGCTCGACGCCGTCGGCTGGGCAGACGCCGGCCTGACAGAGCTCGACCGCGTCGCACGCGCTCGCCTGAAGACGGCACGGCAAGCCGCCGCAGTGGACGTCGGCGCAGTCGGTCTTTCCGTCGTGGTCGTTGTCGAGGCCGTCGGCGCACTCGCCGTCGTTGAGCCCCTCGACGCCGCCATCGCTGACGCCTCCTCCACTGGCGCCTCCTCCACCACCACCCGCAGCGCCACCACCCGCAGCGCCACCGCCGACAGCGCCACCGCCGGCGGCGCCCCCACCCGCGACGCCACCGTCAGGCTCGACGGCCGGCCCACAGGCCGCCAACGTCAGGAGAACACCCGCGACCAGCCCCAGCCCACCGACACGAAGAGATCTCACGAACTGCCTCCCGTTCGGGAGGCAGAGCATCAGCCGAGCCGCGCGCCGTGCTTCGGGCCGCTCCGGGAGCCGAAGCCCGTCCGCTTGCGGTAGGACAAGGAGGCTCCCCCGCGGAGGCGCAGAGTTTTCCTCTTCAATCAGAACGTGCGCCAGTCAGCGCTCGCGCGGGTGCCTGAGTCGGCTGACGCGGTCAGCGGCCCCTGGGTCGGCGAGGCCTCGGCCCCTGGGCTTCATGAGCCCGCAGGCGCCCCAGGCGACGGGCCAGACATCTCCACCGGGCGTCGGCCGCACAGCGTGGCCTCAGAGGCACGCGACCCGGTAGCTGATGACACGCGGCCTCGACGCTCAGCGGAACACGCCGGTGAGGTCGACGACGAGGTCGGCCGGCTTGAGCGACATCACACAGACGCCGCCCGCCAGCGGCACCACCGCCTGGTTCGCGCGCGCGCCCTCGGCGGTGAAGTTCAGGTTGGAGTGGTTCCCGAGCGTGCCGCAGGGCCCCGCCGACAAGAAGCCGTCGCCGCCAGCGCCCGCGATGGTGAGGGTCAACGAGACCGCGCTCGCGGCGCCGAGGCCCGGGAGCGTCTCGAACGGCAGCCGGTACTCCTTGCCGGCCTCGAGCCGGCCCGCGATGGCGCTGTTCGGGTCACGGGTGTCGAGCACGCGCGCCGGCGAGACGCTGGTGAAGGTGAGGCCCGCGCCGCTCACGAAGGCCGAGCCGACGTCGATGACGACGTGGGTGGGCGTCGAGGTGCGCACGCAGAACGCGCCGCCGCTGAGCTGCACGGTGGAGTGCGTCGCCACCGTCTGGCCCTGGGCGTAGTTCACCGACGAGGTGCCGTTCCACCGGCCACACGGCGCGGCGGCGAGCCACCCGGCGCCGGTCGGCTGGGTGACGGTGAGGTTGAGCAGCGCGGCGACCGCTCCCGAAGGAACGAGTCCGCCGGCGTTGATGCGCAGCTCCTGCCCGGGCTGGAGCGCGACGGTGGAGCGCGAGTCGTAGACGCGGCGGTACGACGCAGCGACGAGCCCGGCGCCCGACGACGAGAAGTAGCCCGTCACGTCAGCCACCAGGTGCGTCGGCGCGGAAGACACGGCCGCCAGCCGGCCATTGGGAATCGCGGCGTAGGTCGCGCCCGAGGTCACCTGCCCCGCCGCGAAGTTCACCGACGAGACGCCGGTGTTGGGCCCGAAGACGCCGAAGCCACCGGCGCCCGGGTCGACCACCGCGACGTTGAGCGCGACCGCCGCTGCCCCCGCGGGGACGCCAACGACGGGAACCGAGAGCGCCTGGCCGGCAGAGAGTCGACCCTGCGCGGTGCGGGTGTCGAGCGTGCGCACGGGCGCGATGGGCGTGAAGCGCAGGCCGGTCTGCAGGGCGTTCACCGCGCCCGACAGGGGCTTGCCGGTGAGGTGCGCGGGCAACGGCTGACAGGTGATTCGCCCGCTCCCCGGCAGCGCGACGTTGCCGGTGCCCCGGCCGATGTTGATGGCGTAGGCCACGATGTTGCGCGCGCGGCCGTCGCGCAGCGACTCGGGCAGCTCGAAGCGGTAGCCGTGCGCCGCGGCGCCACCGCAGACGGCGGCGACGGCGGGCTCACGCGTCTGTGAGGCGCGCGCGGCGCCGAGGAAGACGCCGTCGGCGTACACGTGCACGTCGAGGGCGCGCGAGAAGTCGTCGCGGTCACACGTCCACCCCGAGACGGCGTCACAGCTGACGCTGTCGACTCGGCCCGTGGGGTTGAAGGAGGCGGGGTTGCCCTGGTTCACCAGCGCGAGGTAGCGGTTCCAATCCCAGTACGGGCCGGGGTCCGTGTGGTTGTTGCAGTTCTTCAGCTCGACGTCGCCGTGGCCGACGATGTGCGCGCGGTCCTTCGGAATGCCCCACTTGTCGGCGATCCACGAGGTGAGGCGGGCGCTGCTGGCGTAGAGCTCGTCGGTGAAGGGCGTGTACGCGCCGGTGTAGAGGTTGCGGTTGCCGGCGAAGCCCTCGTGCTCGATGCCGACGGAGCGCGGGTTCCAACAGCCGGCGTGCCACGCCTTCTTCTCTTCAGCGACGAACTGGTACACCGCGCCGCTGCGCATGACGAGGTAGTGGGCCGACACCTTGCGGGTGTTGGAGACGAGGTACGAGATGTTTCCCGAGCCCACGCCCTCGGTGGTGTGAATGACGATGCGGTCGATGGGCGTCCCGTAGCGCTCCGACCAGTTGCGGCTGCCGGGCATGAACTCGATGGGCAGCGGCGCTCCGGCCACGGCGAGCCCCTGCTTGACGCTCACGCGCGGAGCGTCGGGGCCGAGGTCGATGGGGGTGAGGGTGAGGCGCTCGGCGCCGAGGGTGACGTCGAGCCCACTCTCCACCACGCCGAACACGCCGTGCGCGAAGTGGGTCTGCACGTCGTCGTCGGCCTCGTCGATGAGCGCCCGCAGCGCGCGCACGTCCTGGAACCAGCTGATGGCGACGCCGTCTGAGCTCGTCTCGCCCTGAAGGCGCTCGGTGCGCAGGGCACGGAGGAGCGCGGCGGTGCCCAGCAACTGACCGCGCAGGGTGCCCGTCACCGCTGAGACATCGAGCCTCGCCAACCCCGCCGCGCGGGCGGCGACCTCTCCGGTGAGGAGCGGCACCTCGTCGCCGTCGAGCACCACCTCACCCGTGCCGGGCATCGTCAGCTGCATGCCGAAGAAGCCCACGCCGGCCAGCACCGAGACGGGCACCTGCTGCGCCTCGGCCGCCTCTTCGAGCGCCGAGCGCACCGGCGCGTCGGCCGGAACGGGCCCCACCTGGCCTGCACACCCGAGCGTCGCCACCAGCGCCGAAACCGAGAATCGTGTCCGCATGGTCACGATTTCTGCGCCTTCCATGCCACACCCCAACGAGCTGAATTCCCTCCAATCCCCCCGGAGAACGCTGACCACTCGAGGTGGCAGTGGAGCGCCGAAAGCGTCTGGGCTCGCGACGTCACGCGCAGGTGACGATCGGGTGCTAAGCGCTCCCGCGCATGTCGGCTCCGCTCACCTTCCCGGCTGACTTCGTCTTCGGCGTCGCCACCTCGGCGTACCAGACCGAAGGCGGCATCGAGAACGACTGGAGCGACTGGGAGCGGCAGGGAAAGCTGCACGACCCCAACGCGCGCTGCGGCCGGGCCTGCGAGCACTGGGAGCGCTTCTTCGACGACGTCTCGCTCATCGCGCGGCTCAACGCGACGGCCTACCGCTTCAGCATCGAGTGGGCGCGGGTCGAACCCAGGCGCGACGAGTGGAACGACGAGGCGTGGGCCGGGTACCGCGCGCGGGCCGAAGCGCTGCTGAGGGCGGGAATTCGGCCGGTGGTGACGCTCCATCACTTCACGCACCCGGCGTGGTTTCACGCCCAGACGCCGTGGCACGAACCGGCGTCCCTGCCGGCGTGGCGACGGTACGTCGCGCGCTGCGCCGAGGTGCTCGAGGGGCTCGACGTCGCCATCATCACCCTCAACGAGCCCAACGTGTTTCTGCTGGGCGCCTACCTCGCGGGCGTGATGCCGCCGGGCCTCAAGGACGGCCGGAAGCTCTACGCGGCCTTCGCCAACCTGGTGCGGGCGCACGCCCTCGCGCGGGCGGCCTTCGCCGCGAGGGCCGGGGCGCGGCCCCTCACCATGGGCATCAGCCAGCACCTGCAGGTCTTCGCGCCCGAGCGCCGCTGGCACCCGCTCGACCAGGCCCTCACCCGACTGGCGGAGCAGAACTTCAACCACGCCTTCCTCGAGGCGCTCACCACCGGCACGCTGGCCGTGCAGATGCCCGGGCTCACCGCGGGCAAGACGCGCGTCGACGGCGCCGCCAACAGCCAGGACTTCATCGGCCTCAATTACTACACGCGCAGCCACCTCAAGTTCGTGGCGGGCCCGCCGTTCATCAGCTTCCAGTTCAAAGACGTGCACGCCCGCGGGCTGACGGACATCGGCTGGGAGTACTACCCCGAGGGCTTCGGCACGGTGCTCAAGCAGATGAAGCGCTACCCGGTGCCGGTGTGGGTGACCGAGAACGGCCTCGACGACCGCAAAGGAACGCGGCGCACGCAGTTCCTGTACGACCACTGGAAGGAGCTGCTGCTCGCCAGGCAGCAGGGCGTCAACGTGACGCACTACCTGCACTGGTCTCTGATGGACAACTTCGAGTGGCTCGAGGCGTACGGGCCGCGCTTCGGCCTCTATCGCGTCGACTTCGCCACCATGGAGCGCCACGAGACGCCGGCCTGCGGGTACTTCAGCCAGACGGCGACCAGCCGCGTGCTGCAGCCCCCCGGAGCGCTGCCTTGATTGACGGGTGGCGCGGCGGCCAGTACCTCGCGCGCATGGCGTCTTCGACCACCCTCGCGCGGCTCCGCCTGGCCTGCCCCGGGGCGCCGGGGCCCGCGTGAGCCGCGCTCCTACCCCGCCAACCAAGCCGTTGCTGGAGCGGGTAGCCGTTCGCTACTTCGCCCAGCGCAGCCAGGCGTTGCCGGTGCCTTCCGCGCCGGCGGGTGACGCGGTGCACGTGCTCAACCCGAACGAGCGCGCCTCGATGCGCGCGGTGGTGCGCGGCGCCATCGTCCGGTCGGCCATCGCGGGCGCGCTGTCGGGCGCCATCTCGGCGGCCTCGGAGGTGTGGGCGACGCCGCTGGCGCCCGAGGGCACGCCGCTGTGGTCGGCGGCCTCGCTCCAGTTCTGGGCGGTGGTGGGCGCCGCGACGGGCGTGGCCGCGGTGGCCGAGATCGCCTTCCTCTATTGGGACATTCTGCGCTCGACCCACGAGCTGACGCGGGCCGCCGGCCTCGAGCTCTTCGGCCCCAACCGCAAGACGAGCGACGCCGCGCTGGTCGACGCGCTGGCCCGCGCGGCGCTCGAGCTGCCCAACCCCATCCTCCATGAGCGCGGCATCAACGCGCGGCGTGAGGCCTCGAAGGCCCGGCTGCTGCTCGCCTCGCTGGCGTACAAAGCGAAGGTCGGCGTCACCAGCTTCCTCTTGAAGATGCTGCTGCGGCGGGTGCTCGCGCGGGTGCTGGTGCGCGGCACCCTGCAGACCCTGCTCCCGTTCGTGGGGGTGCCGGTGACGGCGGCGTGGAACGCGCTGGTGACCTGGTGGGTGCTGCGCGAGGCGCGCATTCGCGCGATGGGCCCGAGCGCCTCACGGGAGCTGGTGGACGTGGTCTTCGGTGACGCGCCCGCCCTCTCGCTCGAGGGCCGCGTCTCGGCGGCGCGCGCGGTGGCCGCGTCGATCGTGCGCACCCAGGACCTGCACCCCAACCTGAGCGCGCTCCTCGACGAGGTGATGGCGCACGTGAAGGACACCGGGAAGGCCGAGCTCGATGACGTGGGCGCGTTCCTCTCGGGGCTCAAGGCCCTGCCGCCGGCGGAGCTGCGGCTCTCGCTCCAGGTGCTGGCCATCGCGTGCATCGTCGACGGGCGCTTCACCGAGAAGGAGAAGCGGCTCTGGAGCGACGCGCTGGCGGCGGCCGGGCGGCCGGTGGAGTGGCAGTCGATCGAGCGCCTGCGCGCGGCCTTCGTGCGGGGCGACGGCGTGGCCGACGACGTGCTCCGGGCGATGTAGGTCAAGTCGCTCAACTGGCGTGAAGCGCGCGGCGGGCCGCGTTAGAAGCCCGGCATGCCCTCGAACGCCTCGTCGCCCTCGTTCATCAGCCAGCTCTGCTTCGGCAACATCGAAGAAGACCTCATCCTCCCCTACCCGAAGATGAAGGCGGCGGAGCAAGAGACCTTCAAGGCGGTGCGCTCGTCGATCGAGCAGCTGCTCAAGCCGCACGACAAGGACTTCCGCGCGTGGGACGAGAAGGGCGAGCTACCGGCGGAGTTCGTCGAGGAGCTGCGCCAGTTCGGCCTCTTCTCGCTCGTCATCCCCGAAGCGCACGGCGGCATGGGCCTGTCGGCGACGGCGTACTCGCGCACCCTGCAGGAGATCGCCAAGTACGACGGCAGCGTGGCGGTGACGGTGGGCGCGCACTCCTCCATCGGCATGCGCGGCCTGCTCTTGTTCGGCACCGACGAGCAGAAGGCGAGGTACATGCCGAAGCTCGCGACGGGTGAGCTGATCGCCGCGTTCTGTCTGACCGAGCCGGGCGCCGGCAGCGACGCGGCCAGCATCAAGACCACCGCCGTGAAGGACGGCGACGACTGGGTGCTCAACGGCAACAAGCTGTGGATCACCAATGGCGGCATCGCGCAGTTCTTCACGGTGTTCGCGAAGACGGGCGGCCAGGCCGACCGCGGCAACATGACGGCGTTCATCGTGATGCGCGACATGCCGGGCGTCTCCATCGGCCCGCACGAAGACAAGATGGGCATTCGGGCGTCGTCGACCACCACCGTGCACTTCGACAACGTGCGCGTGCCGGCCGCCAACGTCATCGGCGAGGTGGGCAAGGGCTTCAAGGTGGCGATGAAGATCCTCAACTCGGGCCGCACCGGCCTGGGCGGCGGCGTGGTGGGCGGTATGAAGAAGTTGATCTCGCTCGCCACGGTGCAGGCGAAGGAGCGCGTGCAGTTCGGCAAGCCCATCGCCGAGTTCGGCCTGGTGAAGCAGAAGATCGGCCAGATGGTGGTCGACTGCTACGCGGCCGAGTCGGCGGTGAACCTGGTCAACGAGCTGATCGACTCGGGCTCACAGGAGTACGCCGTCGAGGCCGCCATCGCGAAGGTCTTCGGCAGCGAGGCGATGTGGCGCACGGCCGACGAGGCGCTGCAGATCGCCGCCGGCAACGGCTTCATGAAGGAGTTCCCCTACGAGCGCATCGTGCGCGACGCGCGCATCAACCGCATCTACGAGGGCACCAACGAGATCCTCCGGCTCTTCATCGCGCTGACGGCGATGAACGAGGTGGGCGGGCAGCTGAAGGAGCTCTCGGAGTCGCTCAAGGGCATCTTCAACAACCCCATCAAGGGCTTCGGGGTGCTGTCGGAGTACGCGCGGCGAAGAGCCTCGATGGCGACCAGCTCGGTCAAGCGGGAGAAGACGAGGTTCACCAAGCTGGACCCGGCCCTCGAGAAGAACCAGCTGGTGTTCGAGGAGCTGACGCGGGAGCTCGCCGGCGCGGTCGATCGGGTGCTGCGAAAGCACGGCAAGAACATCATCGGCAAGCAGTTCGCCAGCAAGCGCCTGGCCGACATCATGATCGACATGTTCGTGCTCGCGGCGACCATGTCACGCGTGTCGACCTCGCTGCAGGAGAAGGGCGCGACGGCGGTGACGAAGGAGCTCGAGATCCTCGAGGTGTTGACGGGCCAGGTGAAGGACCGGGCGCGGGCGAACATGGCGAAGATCGACGACAACGACGACGAGCTGGTGAAGTCGCTGGCGGATCACGCGCTCGATCGCGAGAGCTTCAGCTGGGACAACGTGGAGTAGGCGCTCCCTCGCGGCGGGCGCGGGCCTTCCTGGTCGCGTCCTCCGGCAGGCACAGACCAGGCTCGAGCTCGGCCCTCCGTGGGGAGCCAAGGTGGTCTTCACCGAGCCGACGCCGCTTCACCGAGGCGACGCCGGTTCACCGCGCCGACGCCACTTCACCGAGCCGACGCCGGTTCATCGAGCCGCCGCCGCGGCACCGAACCGACGCCGCG
>JACSRE010000234.1 GCA_014879945.1 Myxococcus sp. | reverse complement strand
GCGTCGGCGGTGGCGTGGCCGGCGGCAGCGTCGGCGGTGGCGTGGCCGGCGGCAGCGTCGGCGGTGGCGCGGCCGGCGGCAGCGTCGGTGGTGGCGCGGCCGGTGGTTCAGCGCTCACCGACGTCTACGTGTGTGGCAACTGCCCCGGCGCGCGGGACAGCAACGCGGGCACCCAGGCGAGCCCCGTCTCGACCATCACCCGAGGCATCGCGCTGGCCGTCACGAACCGAGCTGCGCGCGTCTTCGTGGCCGCGCGGTTCGGCGGCTCCGTCGCGACCTACTCCGAGGACGTCACCATGGCCGAAGGCGCGTCGCTCGACGGGCGCTGGTCGGTCGCCGGCACCGCGGGCGGCTTCGCGTGGACGCGCAACGGTCCCCGCACCCGCATTCGCAACACGGCGCCCACCGGCGTGAAGATCCCCGTGGGCATCACCGCGGCGACGAGCCTCGACGGCTTCTCCATCGAGAAGGACGGGCCTGGGCTGATGGGCGGTCGGGTGACCGGCCTGACGGTGACGCAGAGCTCGCCGGTGGTGCGCGACTTCGACATCACGGCGCCCGGCATCGCCATCGGCTCGGCGAGCGAGGCCATCGGCATCGACGTCATCGGCGCTCCCAGCGGGGTGGCTGCGCCGACCTTCCAGGGGGGCGCCGCGGGCAACAGCACCGTCACCGCCGGAGCAGGCTCCATGTCGAGCATCGGCCTGGCGGCCATCAACGCGCGGCTCACGGTCAACGGCGTCGACTTCACCTCAGAGAACGGCGGCCAGACGTCGGCCGGCGTGCTCATCATCGGGAGCCCCGGCTCGACCTTCACCCGGGGCACCTACACCGCGGGCGCGGCCACCAGCTGCTTCGGCTTCGCGTCGTCGGGAGACGCCGCGGGCACCCGCGTCGAGGGCATCACCGCGTTCGGCTGCCCGCGCGTCGCCAACGTGCTGAACGTGCCGCGCTTCGGCGTCGGCGTGCTCTTCGACAACTGCCCGCCCTCGGGCATCGGCGGCGTGGCGCCCGTCGTGCGCAACGTCACCGCGACCGGCGGCGTGGTGGGCGGCAACAACAGCTCGGCGGTCGGCGGGGCGGCGCTCGACGGCTGCGCGGTGCGCTTCGAAGGCACCATGCCGGGCGCGGCCACCTTCACCGGCGCCAACACCGGCCCAGCGTTCGGCCAGGGGCCCGAGAACACCGTGGGCATCGCGTGCTCCTTCGCCGGGTTCCGCAACCCCAACGGCTTCGACGCGCGCTGCTCGGTCGCGGGCGTGTCGGCGTTCGGCGGCTTCGTCTCGACGGCCAACTCCATCGGCCTGGCGTGCGACGGCACCTGCGCCAACCAGGGCGCGGCGTGTCGCGGCTCGTGTGACGAGGTCGTCAACAACACCTTCTCTGCCGGGGCAGGCACGCAGATGAACCACGTGTTCATTCGGCACTCGTCGCCCAGCCTGCGCGCGAACCGCCTCGGCGTGGGCGGCAACGGCATTACCTGCGGAAACAACGCGGCGGTCGCGGGGGTGTCGATGCAGGGCTCCGCGGCCTCCTTCGTCAACAACCTCATCGTCGGCGGGCCCTGCCTCACCAGCATCGGCGTGCTGAACCAGCTGGCGGTGCGCTCGGACAGCTCGACCCCGTCGGCCGTCTTCCACTCGAACACCATCCTCTCGAGGACCAGCGGCGGCGGCGCTCCCTCGGTCACCAGCGTCGGAGTGCAGCTGGCCGGGCCCTCGGGCGCGGCGGCGGCCCTGGTGGGCGGCGTCTTCCGCAACAACATCTTCTACGCGGGGCCGGCCCAGGGCGCGGGCGCGACGGCCGCGGCCTTCCGCGAGGTGGGGCCGGGCGGCGACCCGGCGACCCTCTCCAACAACCTCTTCTTCACCGAGGGCTCGAACCCCGGCGCGACGCTCTACGTCGATGAGGGCAGCACCCCGCTGACGACCATCGCGAGCGTCAACGCGCTCATGGGCGCGGTCGCCAACGTCACGGGTGACCCGAACTTCGTGAACCCGGGCAACGGCAACTTCGCGCTCGAGGCGATGTCTCCGGCGCGGGCGGCGGGAGGCGCCATGGGCGCTCCGGCGACCGACTTGAACGGCGGGCCCAGGCCCGTGCCCACCGGCTCGAACCCCGACCTCGGCTGCATCGAGAACTGAGCGCGCCGCTTCAGCGGAGGACGACGGCCGCCCCCACCGGGACGCGCGCGTAGAAGTCGGCGACGTCTTCGGGGTGAAACACCACGCACCCCCACGAGAGCCCGAAGCCCTCGTGGTCGCCGCTCCACGGCCCAATCCACCCGTGAAAGCCGATGCCGCCGCCCAGCTTCGTGTGCTGCATGGGCAGGCGGCGCCGCCACCAGGTGCTCGCGATGGTGGACGCCTGGTCGGCCGAGAGCACGCCTTCTTCCACGCCGCGGCGCCCGTCGAAGGCGTTGGGGTAGCTCACCTTCACCCAGTGGCCGCCGTAGTAGCCGGCGAACGCGCCGCCGAAGGGCCCGGTGGACTTGTCGGTGACGAAGTAGAGGCCGCGCGGTGTCTTGAGGTCGCCGCGCACCGTCTTGGCCCCCGCTGCCTGGCCGCGGCCGACCTCCCAGGCGTGGGTGCGAACGCCGCGCTCGTAGCGCTGCGCCTGGTGCGCCTCGACGTCCACCACCACCAGCACCGGCTCCTGCCGGGGGTCGTAGAGGAAGGGGTGCTCCCGGAAGAAGCGCGCGGGGCTCAGCCCGTCGAGGGTGACGGCGGCGCGGTGGGCCAGCGGCTGGCCAGGCGTGAGGGGGTCGCCCGGCTGTACCTGGCGGCCCCGGGGGCGCTTCACCTCGAGGGCGAGCTCTCGCACCAGGTGGTTCTCGAAGACGCACAGGCGCGCCTGCAGCACCTCGTCGGTCGCCGCCGTCACCACGCCGCCGCCCGGCGCGACGAGCAGCTCGCCGTGGGTGAAGCGCGCCGACGGCAGCACCGGCGCCGGGCAGCCCTCGAGGAACCCGTCACCCGCCGAGGCGGTCAGCAGCGCGAGCACCGTCGAGAGCATCAGCCCCTCGGACGCACGGCTGGCCTCAGCCGTTCCGCATGGCCGCGGCGCGCTCGAGGGCGAAGCGCACCATCTCGGTCGCGATGTCCTGCCCGGTGGCGTGCTCGAGGCCCTCGAAGCCCGGCGACGAGTTGAGCTCCATCACCCGCGGCCCGTCGCGGCCCTCGAGCATGTCGACGCCGCAGATGTCGAGGCCGATGAGCCTGGCGGCCTTCACCGCCGTCTCTTCGAAGACCGGGTCGAGCGTCACCGGGCTGCCTTCGCCGCCGCGGTGCAGGTTGCTGCGAAACTCGCCGGCGCGGGCCTGTCGTCGCATCGCGCCCACCACGCGGCCGCCCACCACCAGCGCGCGCAGGTCGCGGCCGCTCGACTCGGCGATGAACTCCTGCAGGCAGATCTCCTGACCCAGCGAGGTGAAGGTGTCGACGATGGTGCGCGCCTCGGTCATGGTGGTGGCGATCATCACGCCCACGCCCTGGGTGCCCCGCAGCAGCTTGATGATGCACGGCAGCCCGCCGACCGCGTCCACCAGCCTGACGATGTGCACGGTGTCGTTGGCCATCACCGTGCGCGGCACCTTGACGCCCCCGGCGGTCAGCACCTGGAGGCAGCGCACCTTGTCGCGGCTGCGCGAGATGGCGTGGGCGCTGTTGACGATGGGCACGCGCATCGAGTCGAGGTGGTTGACCACCTGCATGCCGTAGGCGGTGATGCTGGTGCCGATGCGGGGAATGACGACCGACAACCCGGTGACGCTCACGCCCCGGTAGAGCAGCTTCGAGCCGTCGTCTCCCACCACCATGGTGCAGCGCAGGGTGTCGATGACGATGGGGCTGGCGCCGAGGGCCTGGGCCGCCTCGATGAGGCGCGCCGTCGAGTAGAGCGACTTCTGGCGAGACAGAATGCACAGGCGCTCGTGGCGCACGCGAGACATGCAGGGAGGACCGTAGCGCCGTCCGCGAGGCGTCGTCGCGTCGTTTCGCCTTCAGTCCACCTTCTCGATGAGCACACCGCCCTGCATGATGTTCGCGATGCGTGAGGTGACGGTGATGTCGGCCAGCGGGTCGCCGTCGAGCAGCACCAGGTCCGCCCGCTTACCCGCCTCGATGGTGCCGAAGTCGGCGTTGGGCCCGGCGATGAAGCGCGCCGGCAACACGGTGGCGCCGCGCAGCACGTCGGCGTTCGGAATGCCCGCGAGCGAGAGCAGCCGCAGCTCGTCGAGGAAGGCGCCGCCGGCCAGGCACCCGATGGAGCCCGCCGCGTCGCTGCCCACCAGAATCGGAACGCCCGCGTCGTAGAGCGTCTTCACCGCCGCCACCCGCTTGTCGTGGTCCTCCTGGAGCTTCCCGAGCCACTCCATCAGCTGCGGGTCGAGCGTCTTGGTGCGCGCGACGTCGGGCGAGAACGGCGTGAGGAACGACTCGGGGTACAGGCGCCTCTCCACCTCGGTGGGCGCGAAGCGGAACTGCACCAGCTGCTCCGCGCGGTCGAACACCACCAGCGTCGGCGACACCACCACGCCCGCCGCCTTCAGCTCCTGCGCGTCGGCCACCGTCAGCTCGCCCAGGTGAATGCCGTGCATCAGCGCGTCGATGCCGGCCCTGGCCGCGCGCAGCGCGTGCACCGCGCTGTCGGTGTGCGCCACCGCCTTCACGCCCTTCTCGTGCGCGCGCTTGACCGCGGCTGAGACCAGCTCGGGCGGCATCGTCTGCGCGTTGAGCGGCACGCTCGCGATGGCCAGCTTGATGTGGTGCGCGCCGTGGTGGAGCCGCCAGTCCACCGCCGCGCTCGCCTCGAGCGGGTTCGACACCGGGCCCGAGAAGCGTTGGTCGGCCAGCGCGCTCGCCGGCCAGGGGTACAGGATCTTCACCATCGACGTCGGGTAGCCGTCGCGCAGCGAGACGATCTGCCCCGAGTAGGTGAAGCGGGGCCCCAGCCACGACGGGTCGCCTTGCCGCTTCCACAGCGCCTTGAGCTTGTCGACCTCGCCGCCCACGTCCATCACGCTGGTGACGCCCGAGGCCAGCAGCGCGCGGCCGTTGTGGTCTTCATCGGGCCAGGCCACCGCCCACGGCGGCGCGGGGCTGCCGGTGAGGTGCGCGTGGAAGTCGACGTAGCCCGGCACCAGCGTCTTGCCGGCGCCTTCGATGACGCGCGCGCCGGTGACGTCGAGGCCGGTCGGGGCGATGGCGGTGATGCGCCCCCCTTCCACGCGCACGTCGTGGTGCTCGAGCGCGATGGTGTCAGTCGCGGTGAAGACCCGCACGTCGCGGAAGACGGTCACGGGCGGAGGCGAGGCCTCCCGGCGGATCAGCTGGGCGTAGCGGTGGGAGGCGGGGCACCCGAACAACCCCACCGAGAGCACGAGCAACCAGGAGCGCATGGCGCGGCAATGTACCCGTCGGTCGCGCGAGGTGAAGTCTCCGCTGGAGACGTTTTGTCAGTGAAAACGGGCCTCGACGCAGGCTGACGAAAGCCGCGCAAATGTTTCGCGACGGGTGGTGCGGGACCTGTTGGTCGCGCGCTAGGAGACCGCCGGTCGAACGCCACACGAGGGGAGGTCATCGGTGCTGTACCTGCATGCCATCGGGCATTTTCACCCAGAGAACGTCGTCACCAACGCGTTCCTCGAGAGCCTCGGCATCGAGACCAACGAAGCGTGGATCATGGAGCGCGTGGGCATTCGCGCCCGGCACACGGTGCTGCCGCTCGACTACATCCGCCAGACGAAGAACCGCGACCCGCGCATGGCCATCGAGGCGGCCACGCTGTCGAACGCGCAGACGGGGGCGAGGGCAGGGCGGCTGGCGCTCGAGCGCGCGAAGCTCTCCCCGAAGGACATCGGCATGGTGCTCTCGGGCAGCTGCAGCCCCGACGAGTGCATTCCCGCCGAGGCCAACCGCGTCGCCGAGGCGCTGGGCATCGACGGGCCGTCGCTCGACGTCGCCAGCGCCTGCTCGAGCTTCTGCAGTCAGGTGTACTTCATCGAGGCGATGCGCCCCGAGAAGCTGCCCGACTTCATCATGCTGGTGAACCCCGAGAACTCGACGCGCGTGGTGGACTACTCCGACCGCAGCAGCTGCGTGCTGTGGGGCGACTGCTCCACCGCCGCCATCGTGTCGCCGCGCATCCCCGGGCCGTGGAAGGTGACGTCGACGTACTTGAAGGGCGAGCCGGCCGGCGCCGAGAAGGTGAAGGTGCCGCGCTTCGGCCACTTCACCCAGCAGGGCGCCGAGGTACAGAAGTTCGCCGTCAAGCGCGCGGGCGAGGTCTACGAGGTGCTGCGCAGCGACTGGGTCGGCCGCGGCAACCTCGTCGACGACCTCACCTTCATCGGCCACCAGGCCAACCTGCGCATGCTCGAGGCGGTCGCGCGGCGCTCCGAGGTGCCCGAAGGGCGGCACCTCTACAACGTCGACACCCGCGGCAACGTCGGCGCGTCGGGGGCCCCGTCGGTGTTCTCGGAGCACTGGGGCACCGATCGGCTCGGCCAGGCGGTGGCCGTGTGCGTGGTGGGCTCGGGGTTGACCTGGGCCGGCGCGCTGTTCGAGCGCAGCTGACCCTTCGGCGGCCCCAGCGAGTCTCGACGGTTGGCGGGCGACCGGGGTGAAACCACCGGGCGCGCCCCGGCGTAAGGCCCTTCGGAGCGTTCACCTTGTCCCTGGAGCCCGACATGAGCCGCCTCATCCTCCTCGTGGTTGGAGTCGCCCTCGCCATCGGCGCGGTGGCCTGGGCCCAGAGCTCGAAGCCGAAGACCTCGACCCCCAACCAGTCCCTCGCCGTCGATCGGGAGCTGCCCGTGAAGAACTACCTCAAGCCGTCGAAAGAAGAGCTCAAGCAGAAGCTGACCGCCGAGCAGTTCAAGGTGACGTGCGAGGCGGGCACCGAGCCGCCCTTCAAGAACGCGTACTGGAACAACCACGAGGCCGGCATCTACGTCGACGTCACGACGGGAGAGCCGCTCTTCAGCTCGACCGACAAGTTCGACTCGGGCTCGGGTTGGCCCAGCTTCACCCGGCCCATTCAGAAGCAGGTCGTCACCGAGCACAAAGACAGCGCCTTCGGCATGGTGCGCATCGAGGTGCGCTCGAAGTCCGGTGACGCGCACCTGGGCCACGTCTTCGACGACGGCCCTTCGGACCAGGGCGGCCTGCGCTACTGCATCAACTCGGCGTCGCTGCGCTTCGTGCCGGTGGCGAAGCTCGAGGCCGAGGGCTACGGCGAGTACCTCAAGCTCTTTCAGCCGGCGTCCTCTGCCAACCAGGCGAAGGCGGCGGTGAAGACCGAGACCGCGTACCTCGCCGGCGGCTGCTTCTGGGGCATGGAGGACCTGCTCCGGAAGATCCCCGGCGTGGTGGAGACCGAGGTCGGGTACACCGGCGGGCACCTCGCCAACCCGAAGTACGACGACACCCACGACAGCAAGTCAGGGCACGCCGAGTCGGTGAAGGTGGTGTTCGACGCGCAGGTGCTCTCGTACGACCAGCTGCTCGAGAAGTGGTTCTTCAAGATGCACGACCCCACCACCCTCAACCGGCAGGGCAACGACGTGGGCACCCAGTACCGCTCGGCGCTCTTCCCGGTGGACGAGGCGCAGCGGAAGACGGCCGAGGCGGTCATCGCGCGCGTCAACCAGGCGGGCGTCTGGAAGAAGCCCATCACCACCACCGTCGAGCCGTTCAAGCAGTGGTGGAAGGGCGAGGACTACCACCAGGACTACCTGGTGAAGAACCCGGGCGGGTACACCTGTCACTTCATGCGCGATTGAGGCCCGGGCGCCGCAGCAGGCCGCTTCAGCCACCCGTTGAGCAGCACCAGCGACAGCAGCCCCAGCGCGCCGGCGTAGAAGCGCCAGGTGAGCTGCTCCTCGCCCGGGAACAGCACGTACGCCAGCACCAGCGAGTACACCGGCTCGAGCGTCACCGTCAGCGCCACCGTGTACGGCGACAACGTCTCGAGGATCCGCAGGCTCGCCAGCCAGGGGAAGACGGTGCACACCACCCCCAGCAACAGCAGCCACCCCACGTCGGGCAACGAGAGCGCCCACGGCGGCACGAAGTCCCACACCGTGAAGGCCAGCGTCGTCACCACCAGCCCCGAGGACAGCTCGTGGAGCGTCACCCGCTCCGCCGGCTCGCCCTGGCTCCAGCGCCCGTTGAGGCTGCCGAAGCCCGCCGAGAACAACGCCGAGCCCAGGCCCAGCGCCAGGCCCAGCGGGGTGGCGTTCGTCTCGAAGCGCACCAGCAGCGACACGCCTCCCACCGCCGCGACGCCGATGAGCAGCTCGGCCACCACCAGGGGGCGCTTGAAGACCCACGGCTCGAGCAGCGCGGTGAAGAAGGTGATGGTCGACAGGCACAGCACCGCCACCGCCACGCCCGCGTACTTGATGCAGCCGTAGAAGCAGAGCCAGTGCAGCGCCACCAGCACGCCGATGCCCCAGAAGGCCCGCTGCGTGCGGGGCGCGGTGCCGAAGGCCTGGCCCTTCCACTTCAGCGCCGCCGCCATCACCGGCAGCACCACCACCAGCCGGTACCAGACCAACGGCACCGCCGAGATGCTGATGAGCCGGCCCAGAATCGCGGTGAAGCCCCAGGTGAAGACGGTGACGTGCAGCAGCGCGTGCGCGGCGCGGGGCGAGAGCGGCTTCGACATCGAACGGGGGCCTACTCGGCGAGCGCGCGCAGCGTCGAGAGTCGCTCGAGCTCGTCCTCCGGCAGGTGCGTGCCCGAGGAGCCGGTGTACCCGAAGTAGAGCCGGTCGGAGAGCTGCCCGAAGCACTGCCGGGCCAGCGGCGTCTTCGGGTTCTCGCGAATGCACGCCTCGAAGAAGAGCAGGTCGACGTCCCACAGCAGCGGCGACTTGAGCGCGCCGGCGCAGACACCGAGCAGGAAGAGCGCTTCGCCGCGCTGGGGCGAGGTGGGGCTCTTGTTCATCGCGAGGTTGAGGTACGCGCTCGCCCGCAGGTACGCCACGTCGGCGGTCTCGTCGGGCAGGTAGCTGCGCACGCCGCTGGCCTTCTGCACCAGCGCCTTGCCCTTGTTGAAGAGCTCCTTCGCCGAGGCCCGCTGCGCGTCGAAGCCCTCTTTGCGCCACGCCACCACGTCCTTGCGCCAGGCGGCGACCGGCCGCTTCAGGAACGGCGCCAGGTCGTCTCGGCGGCTGAGCCCCTCGAGGAAGACGTCGGTGGCCTTCGCGTCGTCCTTCACGCGCACCAGCAGCGTCAGCACGTCCTTGATGGCGCGCGCCTGGAGCAACAGCGCGCGCTCGTCCTTCGCCGGCCGCGCGATGACGGCGCCGTACGCCTCGAGGGCCTTGTCGAACTGCCGCGTCGCGGCGAGGTACTGCGCCTTGTCGAAGGGCGAGAGCTCGAGCGCCTCGAGGTGCCGCTCCATGTCCTGGTAGTCGGCGGGCGCGCGCTCGCGGCTGTGGCAGGTGAAGCACAGGCTCATCAGCGTGCGCACCCGTGAGGGCACGGTCTCGCGATCGCCGAAGGCGAAGCGCCGGCGCGTCTCGAGCGCGTACTGCGAGAAGAGGCCCGAGAGCGCGGCGGTGGCGGGCTCCTGCGACTTCGCCTCGGCGGGGAAGGCGTGGGTGAGCGCCGCGAGGGTGTCGAGCCGCCGGGTGATGTCGTCGGCCTGGAGCGGGTCGCGCAGCCGCTCGGGGTGGGCGACGACGGGCTCGAGGCCGAAGAGGGCGTTGAGCGCGTTGCGCATCACCGCCTGGGTCGGGGTCGGCACGCCGGCGTCTGGGGTCGCGGCGGTCAAGGCACAGACGAGCAGGAGCGGCGTCATGCCGCCGCTCTACCACGACGAGGGTGCGGGGCTGGCGTCAGGCAGGCCTGGTGAGGGCGCGCAGCTGCTGCAGCGTCTCGGCGCTCAGCGCCAGCGGGGCCAGCGCGATGCGGTGCTGGCTCCCCTGCGCCGTGCAGGAGCGCGCCACCGCGCACAGCTTCAGCGGCGGCTTCACGTCGACCTCGAGGCTCGTCAAGACGTGCTCGGGCAACGCGCTCTTCCCTTCCACCACCAGGGCGCGTGGCGAGAACGAGACGACCCTGAAGCGCTCCGCGGGCGCCCTGGCGTTCACCACGAAGACGTCGGTGGCAGGCGGCGGCGCCGCGGACAAGGCGGGCTCGGCCAGCACCTGGCTTGGCGCGGGCTTCACCGGAGGCCCCTCTTCGAGCGCCGCGACGGTCTCGGTCAGCTGCGGGAGCACCCGCGAGAGGTGGCTGCGCTCGTCGGCCGACAACCTCGCCGCCGAGGTGAGGCTCGCGTCGGTCACCTCGTCGACCTCGCCCATCACGCGCGCCACCTGAGTGGCGTCGAGCACCAGGTCGATCATCGCCGGCGCCTCGCAGCCCTTGCTGTCGGTGCCGGCCTGCGCGGTGAGGGCCTCGGCCAGGGAGCGCGGCAGGTTCCACCGGTGCGCCGTCACTGCGCCCAGCTCGGTGCGGAAGAGCTCGAGCACGCGCAGCCACCACGCCAGCGGCTTGCTGGGGAACGCGGGGTTCTGGGCGAGGTAGACCTCGAGGCTCAAGGTGCCGACGATGGAGCCCAGCGGCGCCAGCAGGCCGGTGAGGAAGCCCTCGTCGAGCGGCAGCTGTCGCTTGGCCGCCAGGGCGCGCGCCACCGTCGCCGTGAGCACGCTGTGGTGCCACAGGTGAACGCGCACCGGGGCCAGCGGGCCGGGCCTGGTGGTCGCGCCGGCGACGCCCGACGCGATGGCCAGCCGCGCCACCTCTTTCATGCCCAGCCGCGTCACCGCCATCGGCAGCGAGGTGACGGGCTTGCCCCGGGCGTACACGGGCGCGTTCACCAGGTGCAGCAGCTCGGCCGCCAGCGTGGCGTCGCTCGAGATGACCTTCGCGATCTGCTCGGGCGTCGAGTTGGGCTCTCGCGCCAGCTCGGCCACCTTGAAGGCGACCGCAGGGAAGGGCGGCACCTTGATGCTCTCGCGCCGCAGGATGCCCACCATCGCGGCGCCGACGTCGAGCAGGAGCTGATCGGGCGCGGCGCCGTTGGCCGTCGTCGTCGTCGGGCTGGTGCGCGCGCGGGCGTGAATGCGCTCGACGAGCGCCTTGAGCACCTCGGCGTCAGACAGGCCGGTGGCCTCCATCTCGCGCCGCACCGCCGCGTTGAAGGCCGCGTGCTGCGAGATGTCCTCGTAGCGGATGGCCAGGGTGCTGCCGCACTTGCAGTTGGCGAAGGCGAGCAGGCCGATGGCGTCGGCCTCGTCGTCGTCGGGGTCGAGCTTCGGCGCGCCGACGGGCCTGGTCGCCTCGACGTACTCGAGGAAGGTGGGGTGGGGCCGCTTGCAGGCAGAGCACTGCCGGGGAAACTGAGCACAACACGCCGCGAAGACCGAGGCCTCGAACTGCGCGAGGGTCGAAGGCGGGTGCATGTGGGAAACGTAGCAGGCGGGGGGCCGGTGTCTCGCTCCGACACCGTCGCGCGGTCGCCCGCGCCGGTTACTTCATCGCGCCGACTTCGAGGCGCTTCTGCTCGCGACGAATCAGCTCGCGGTGCGGCTGGGCCCTCGGGTCGGTGACCTCGAGGCCCTTGAGGGCCGTCTCGGCGTCGGCGATGCGCTTCTTCGCGGCGGCGGCGTCGATGTCTTTGGCGGGCTGCGCCGCGTCGGCGAGCACGCGCACGTTGTGGGCGCCCACCTCGACGAAGCCGCCGGCGACGAAGAACAGCTCGTTCTTGCCCCCGCTCTTCACCGTCAGCGGGCCGGGCGACAGCAGCGACAAGAAGGGCGCGTGCCCAGGGCGAACGCCGAACAGGCCCTCGGCGCCGGGCGCGATGACCTCGTCGGCTTCGACCTGCACGAGCCGGCGCTCTGGGGTGACGACTTCGACCTTGAGCTTCGCCATGTCGGTTCTCTCAGCCCTGCGCGAGCTTCTTGGCCTTCTCGACGGCCTCGTCGATGCCGCCGACCATGTAGAACGCCTGCTCGGGGAGGTCGTCGTGCTTGCCGTCGACGATCTCCTTGAAGCCGCGCACGGTCTCGCTGATGGGCAGCGTCTTGCCGTCGGCGCCGGTGAAGATCTTGGCCACCCAGAACGGCTGCGAGAGGAAGCGCTGCAGCTTGCGGGCGCGGGCGACCACCAGCTTGTCCTCTTCCGAGAGCTCGTCCATGCCGAGGATGGCGATGATGTCCTGGAGCTCCTTGTAGCGCTGCAGCGTGGACTGCACGCGGCGCGCGACCAGGTAGTGCTCCTCACCGACGACCTGCGGGTCGAGGATGCGCGAGGTCGAGTCGAGCGGGTCGACGGCCGGGTAGATGCCGATCTCGGTCAGCGCGCGCGAGAGCACGATGGTGCCGTCGAGGTGCGCGAAGGTGGTGGCCGGCGCGGGGTCGGTCAAGTCGTCGGCGGGCACGTAGACGGCCTGCACCGAGGTGATCGAGCCCTTGATGGTCGAGGTGATGCGCTCCTGCAGCAGACCCATCTCGGTGGACAGCGTGGGCTGGTAACCGACGGCCGAAGGAATGCGGCCCAGGAGCGCCGACACTTCGGAGCCGGCCTGCGTGAAGCGGAAGATGTTGTCGACGAACAGGAGCACGTCGCGGTTCTCTTCGTCGCGGAAGTACTCGGCGATCGAGAGGCCCGAGAGGGCGACGCGGGCGCGGGCGCCGGGCGGCTCGTTCATCTGGCCGAACACCAGCACGCACTGCGACTTGCCCGGCACCAGCGAGATGCGGCCCTTGTCATCGGTCTTGATGTGGCCCTTCTCGTCCTTCTGGCAGGCGATCACGTCGGCCTCCTGGAACTCCTTCCAGAGGTCGTTGCCTTCGCGGGTGCGCTCGCCGACGCCGGCGAACACCGAGAAGCCGCCCTTCTCGATGGCCGCGTTGCGGATGAGCTCCTGCAGGAGCACCGTCTTGCCGACGCCGGCGCCGCCGAAGAGGCCGATCTTGCCGCCGCGGGTGAACGGGCAGAGCAGGTCGATGACCTTGATGCCGGTCTCGAACGGCTCGATCTTCTTGCTCTGCTCGGTGAACGAGGGCACCGGGCGGTGAATCGGGTAGTGCTTCTTGGCCGCGACGGGCCCGAGCTCGTCGACCGGGTCTCCGGTGACGTTCAAGATGCGGCCGAGCGTCTCGGGGCCCACCGGCACCGAGATGGGCGAGCCGGTGTTCTTCACCGGCATGCCGCGCGAGAGGCCGTCGGTCGAGTCCATCGCGATGCAGCGCACGGTGTTCTCACCGAGGTGCTGGGCGACCTCGACGGTCAGGTTGTCGGCGTCGGTCGAGATGGTCGGGTTGGTCAGCTTGAGGGCCGTGTAGATCTCAGGCAGGCCGCCGGGCGGGAACTCGACGTCGACGACGGGTCCGAGGATCTGGGTGATGCGGCCGCTGGAGGTCGAAACAGAAGCGCTCATGGCGCCGCGCCCGTACCACACCGCCTCGACAGTTCAAGGCGGATCAATGCGCATCGCACGCGCCCGTGAGGCCTGCTTCAGCCTCCTATCCATTGGGCGAACACGCGCCCCTCAGGGGAGCGCGTGGAAGAGCGGCAGGCCGGCGGGCGCGGGGAAGAGGGCAGGGCCCTGGGCGCTGCCGAGCCCGCCGCCCGTGATGACGGTCTCGGGCTCCGTCGGGGCGCCGGAGCCGGTGCTGACCGTCAGCTGGGCCGCCGACAGCCGGGCCAGCTTGCCGGCGCTCCACGGCAGCCACAGCCCGCCGCCCTCGTCGAAGGCGAGCCCCTCGATGACGGCGCTGACCGACAGCGACACCCGCACCATGGGCGTGGCCGGCTGGGCCCCCGCGCCCGCGAGGTCGGCGGCCCGCACCGCGAAGAGCACGTTGGCGCCGAAGTCGACGCTCCACAGGTTGCCGTCCTTGTCGAAGGCCAGCGCGTCGGGCTTGAGCGTCGAGGTGTCGGCGGGCTGGTCGGTTCTGCGCACCTTCACCCGACGCGCCGGAGAGGCCGCGCTGCCGGCCAGCGCGCTGGCGTCGAAGCGCAGCAGCTCGTCGGAGGCCGAGTCCGACACCCAGAGGTTGCCGTCCTTGTCGAAGGCCAGGCCCTCGAGCCCCATGACGCCGGTGAGGGTGAGGGTCGGCGTGACGGGGCCAGCGGCGGCGAGCGAGGCCGAAGGCAGCTTGTAGACCTCTCGTTTGCACGCCGAGCCCGCGAAGAGGTTGCCCTCTCTGTCGAACGCGATGGCCTTCAGGGCCGGAACACACGACAGCCCGGGGAGGCTGAGCGCGCGGTCGGCGGTGGGCCTGGCCGCGGTGGCGAACGCCTCGGCGGGAAACCGCGCCAGCAGCGGGTCGCTGGTGGTGTTGCCGATGGCCCACAGGTTGCCGGCCTTGTCGAAGGCGACCGCGCGGCTGGCGACGGCGTCGGCGCTCCAGGAGGCGGTCGCGGCGCCGGTGGCGCGCAGCGAGGCCGAGTCGAAGCCCTGGAGGTTGCCGGAGCCCCCGGCGCCGTTGCCCACCCAGAGCCGGTTGCTGGTGGCGACCTTCGACCACGTCACCTCGACGGCCTGGGTCGCGTCCTTCGCGAGGCAGAAGACGGGGGCCGAGGCGCGCGCGGCGTAGACGGTGCGCACCAGCGGGTCGGTCACCACGGCGAGCTCACCCGCCACCTCCCAGTGGCCGGCGCCGACCGTCACGGTGCCCGGCATCGACACCGTCTGCGGCCCCGCGCCGGTCAGCGTCACCTTGCCCTCGGCGCCGGCGGGCAGGCCCGAGAAGGTGAGGGTGATGCTCCCGGTGCCGCTGGTGGGGCAGGCGCCCGGGAGAGGAGAGCAGGCCGCGCCGATGAGGAGCAACGCCGCCGCGAGGAACGTGTGGAGAGCGCTCATGCGGCGCACCGAAGCACACCCGAAGACGCCACTCCAACGAGGGGCTGCGTGCTCTAGTGCCCCGCCATGTCTTCGCGTCGCTCGCTGGTCGCCGTCGTCGCCGTCGCGCTCACGTCGTCGTGTCTGGAGCTGACGCTGCCCGACCCGCCCGGCCCCGGCTCGATTCAGGGCACCGTCGTCTACTTCAAGCCTGGCCGCGCGGCCCCCATCGCCGCGGCGGGCGCGAAGGTGTCGCTCAAGAACACCGGCGTGTCGGCCACGGCCAACGCCGACGGCTTCTTTCGCGCCGAGCCCATCACGAGGTCGACCGGTCAGCTGCTCATCTCGTTCGACGCAGACGGCGACGGCCGGGCCGACCGGCAGCGGCTCCTCGACCTGGCCACCATCAACGCGGGCGTCGGTCGTGACGTCGCGCTGGGCCAGGTGACGCTCGGCCTCAACGCGCTCCTCTCGGGCAAGGTGCTGCGCGACGACCTCGGCGCCGCCCGCGGCGGACACGGCGGCACGGCCGTGCTGGTGCCCGAGGGGCCCTACGCGACGGTGACCGCCGACGACGGCAGCTTCCTCCTGCCAGACCTGCCCGAGGGCCCGGTGTCGATTGGCTTCTTCCGCGAAGGCTACGAGCTGGTGGTGCAGGAGACGTCGGTGCGCGCCGGCGAAGAGGTGCGCCTGCAGGACCTGCGGCTCTCGCGCGCGTCGGGAGCGCCGGCGCCCTCGAGCGTGCGGGGCCGGGTGGTGATGGCTGACGGCTCGCGCCCGGCAGGGGTGACGGTTCACCTCGGCAGGAGCGGGCTCGCGCGTGGCCAGGCCACGACGCAAGACGACGGTGCGTTTCGCTTCGAGGGCCTCGAGCCGGGCCCGTACGACGTGGTGGCGACCCGCGACGGGCTCTCGACCGTCACCGTGCGCAACGCGCTGCTGGCGGGGGGAGAGCGCGTACTGGCCGACCTGGTGATGAGCGCCGGCAGCTCGACGCCGCCCGACTTCACGGCGCCGGTGGTGCTCGACGCTGGCGTCATCGACGGTGGGCCCCTCGACGCAGGGAGTGACGACGCGGGCGTGCTCCCCGATGGTGGCGTTCCCGAGCCGGTCGCGCGTGTCTGGCCCAACCCGGTCGTCGTGGCGCTCGACCCGGCCCTCGACGGAGGTGAGGTTGGGTTCACCGTCGATGGTGCGCTCAGCACGGGCGCCGGGCCGCTCAAGTTCTTCTGGGAGTCGCTCGACGTCGGTGACGGCCTCACCGTGGCGACGTCATCGGAGTTCTCGTCGCGCGCGCAGCTTGGCCTGTCGTTTGGCAGCGCGCCGCGCGCGCGCACCTACGCGTTCCGGCTCTCGGTGGAAGACGCGCTCGGGCGACGGTCGGCCTGGGCGCCCGCGACGGCTCGCGCCGCGTATCGGCCCGTCGCCGTGCTCACGCCTTCGAGCGCGACCGCGCCCGCTGCCCTCTCGCTCTCGAGCGCGGGCAGCAGCGACCGCGACGGCCTGCCGCTGACGCACCGGTTCTTCATCCTCTCGGGCGCTGCCACGCTGGCGAGCGCCGCCACCTCGACCACCGTGACCGCGACCGCGCCTGGCGTGGTGGTGGTGGGGTGTGAGGTCGAGAACAGCTTCGGGCTGGTGAGCGCGCGCGTCAGCGCGACGGTGACGTTCTCGGCGGCGGGTGACGCCGGGCTCTCGGTCTACGCAGGGGCTGATCAGGTCGTCGACGCCGGCGCGGTGGTGCAGCTGTCGGGGCAGGTGGCCGGCACCTCGCAGCCGTACGACGTGGTGTGGTCCGAGGCGCCGCCGTCGCTCCCGCCTGCGCTCGTGTTCGACGACATCACCTCGCTCACGCCTCGCTTCACCGCGCCGAGCGTCGCGGGCGGCGATCAGCTCCGGCGGCTCCGCCTGACGGTGACGCAGCCTGCCGGGTGCGCGCCGGGCGCATGCACGGTGGTGTCCGAGAGCGAGACCCGCGTGGTGATTCTCGACCGCGCAGGGCCGGTCGCGCAGCTCGACGTGGGGCCGACCCGCCCGCTGGGCCGGTTCGCCTTCGTCTCGGTCGAGTTCGATGAGCCAATCGACGTCGGCGCTGGGCTGCCGGTGATGACGCTGGAGCGCCTCACCATGACGTCGCCGGTCGCCGTGCCGGTGACGGTGGTGCAGGACGCGCCTGCGAAGTTCAGGGTCGTGCCCACGAGCGCGCTGGCCGTAGGCTTCACCCACCGGCTCACCATCGCCGCCGGCGTGCGCGACCTGACGACGGCCGCCAACGTGGCGCCGGCGCAGAGCGTGGAGTTCGGCGTGCGCGCGCCGGTGGTGACGGTCGTGCCTTCTCCTCCGGTGTCGGCTGCTCCCGGCGCGCCCCGCCCGGGGGTCGCGGTGGTGCCGAAGCGGCCGCAGGGGCCGTCACAGCCCATGCTGGTCGTCGCCGCGCGACGAGACGACCTGTCGGACCAGGTCATCGTCTACAACCCGACGCCGGCCGCTTCGCCCGCGCTCTCGCAGCAGCCCTCCATCATCGTGAGCGGCCTCTCAGGCACCTCGCCGGCGAGACGGCTCGTCGCCGTGGGGAGCCGCGTCTACGCCGCCCTCGAGGTGAACTCGGGCAGCTTCGCGATGACGACCGACGGCGTGCTCCTCTCCATCGACGTCGCCACCACCAACCCGCTGTGGCAGCAGCACGTCCAGAGCGCCACCCCGCCCATGACCGGCCCGTGGACGACCTCGCTGCCGGGGCCGCTCTTCACCGACGGCGCGTCGCTCTTCACTCTGGGCGCGACGCCGAGCGACGGCGTGCGCGTGGCCCGGTTCACCCAGGGCGCGGGGTGGCCCGACTTCGTCACCATGCCTGCCGGCTCGGAGCAGCTGTCGTCGTTCAATACGCAGCCCGGCCAGTTTCGCGCCGCGGGCGCCACGCTCCGGGGCGTGCGCACGGTGGCGTGGGTCGACCAGACGACGTCGCAGCTTCACCTCGCCCGGTCCGCGGGCGTCGGCGCGGTGTGGATGGGCGGGGCCACCCACACCTACGCGGTCGCGCCGAAGTCGTTGCGGCTCGCGGTCGCCCTCAACGGCTTCGACCAGCAGCTCGCCTTCGTCGCGTCGGCGCCGAACATCACCGGGAGCGACGTGCTGCGCCTCGACACCCGCATCGACGGGACCACGCCCGGCGTCATCACCTCGCCGGCGACGGCGCCGACTCCGGGGTTCGACCTCGTCGCCTCGTCGGCCCACCGCCACGTCTACCTGGCGGCCATCTCTGCCGGCGAGCTCTTCGTGTGGCGTCGCGCCTCGGTCGTCAGCGGCGGGTGGGAGGCGGTGGACGGGGTGAACGGCAACCAGTCGTTCCAGGCCAGCGGCTGCGTGCCAGGCAACCCCGAGCTCGCCGTCTCGCCAGACGAGGCGCTCTTCCTGGTGTGGGCCGAGCGGTGCGGCACGGCAGACTGGGTCATCAAGCTCGCGAAGGTGGAGTGAGGCTGCCTCAGGGCGCGTTCGGGTGCCGCTCCAGCAGCGCGCGCAGCATCGGGCTGCGCCTGACGAGGTCTTGCCGCAGCAGGTGCGTGATGAGCTGAGGCGGGGTGGCGCTCCAGCGCGCGAGGTTCTGCACGAAGAGCGTCGAGGCGTACGAGCGGCCACACAGCAGCGCCGTTGCCTTCGCGTCGAGGGCCACGCCCAGCAACGTCGCCAGGCAGCGCCCCTCGGTCTTCACGATGAGCTCGACCTTCTCTTCCGAGGGCCCGCTGGCGAAGCGGGCGCGCAGCACCTCTCGGGCCGTGCGTCGCGTCTGCTCTGGTACGTCGCGGTCGATGACGACGAGGTGCTGCTCGTGCAGGCGTCGGGTCGCCCACAAGCGGCGGTGCAGCGCCGCGGGGAGCTGGGGGTTTCGAACCAGGGCGCGGCGAACGCCGAGGTCTGCTGCGAAGTGGGCCCGCGCGGCGAGCGCTTCGAGCCCGACCGGGTTGCGGTGGTGGGTCGCCACCAGCCGCGCGTGCTGGAGCGCGAAGCTCGGGTTGTCGAGCAGCGCCTGAATGACGCGGGGGAGCGGGTCGAAGCACAGCGCCGAGAGGCCCGGCCCGCTGACGCCGCCCGCCGCGCCGACCCGTTCGTCGTCTGTCAGAGGCCGAAACGCCGTCTCGTAGAGCTGCCGATGGGTGCCTGTCGCCTTCTCGACCGCCGGGTCCTCCGCCCCCGCCTCCGCTGACGCCTCGAGGGCCTCGCCGTCGAGAGGCCCCGGCTCGGTCGAGGGCTCAGGACCAGCGCCCAGCGCGCCCGCCGCCACCAGCTCCTCGAGCACCTCGGTGACGCGCTCGCGACTGAGGCCGGTGACCTGCGCGAGCGCCGCGACGTCAGACGCGCCGTCGACGCGCGAGAGCACGAAGCCCTGCAGGACCGAGAGCGGGAGCGTCCGCACGTCGATGCCTGCTGCCACCGTTGGCTTCCAGCTCATCGCGAGGCTCCCCGAGGCCGACTCTCCGAAGCGCAGCCGGGTCTCGTCAAGACGCGGGCTCTCGCAGGCGGTGCCCGTCGTGGGGCCGTCACCACCCGAAGGCGGCTGCTCCAGGGGGCCCCGGCGCGCCCCTGGTTCGGATATTGACTCTCAAATCAATACTCTGCTCTGAAGTCGGCCACACGGCATCGGCGCTTCAACGAGGACGCACGCACATGAGTGAGCTTCGCTTCGACGGCAAAGTGGTGGTCATCACCGGCGCGGGGGCCGGCCTGGGTCGCAGCCACGCGCTCTTCTTCGGCAAGCGCGGCGCGAAGGTGGTGGTCAATGACCTGGGCGGCACGGCGCACGGGCAGGGCCAGTCGTCGGCGGCCGCCGACAAGGTGGTGGCCGAGATCAAGGCGGCCGGCGGCACCGCCGTCGCCAACTACGACTCGGTCGAGAGCGGCGAGAAGATCATCAAGACCGCCATCGACGCCTTCGGGCGCGTCGACGTGCTCATCAACAACGCCGGCATCCTGCGCGACGTCAGCTTCCAGAAGATGACGAAGGACGACTGGGACCTCATCATGCGGGTGCACGTCAACGGCGCCTTCGCCTGCTCCCACGCCGCGTGGCCGTACATGCGCGACCAGGGCTTCGGGCGCATCATCTTCACCACCTCGGCCGCCGGCCTCTACGGCAACTTCGGCCAGGCCAACTACTCGGCCGCGAAGCTGGGCCTGGTGGGCCTGTCGAACACCCTCGCCATCGAGGGCGAGAAGAAGAACGTGCGGTGCAACGCCGTCGCGCCCATCGCGGCGTCGCGGCTGACCGAGACGGTGCTGCCGAAGGACATGCTCGAGAACCTCAAGCCCGAGTACGTCACCCCGCTGGTGGCGTGGCTCGCGCACGAGGACTGCACCGAGAACGGCGGCCTCTTCGAGGTGGGCGCGGGCTTCTTCGGCAAGCTGCGCTGGGAGCGCACCGAGGGCAAGACGTTCAAGCTCGGCCGCGAGCTGCAGCCCGAGGCGCTGCGCGGCGCGTGGGAGCAGATCACCGACTTCAGCAAGAGCACGCACCCCGCCAACATCACCGAGGCGCTGGGGCCGGTGATGTCGAACCTGTCGTCGAAGTCGAAGGGCGGCAACGAGTTCATCGACGTGGACGCGGCGCTGGGCTTCGAAATGGAAGAGGCGCGCTCGAGCTACGACGAGCGAGACCTGGCGCTCTACGCGCTGGGCGTCGGCGCGGGGAAGAACCCGACCGACCCGGCCGACCTGCACCTCGTCTACGAGCGCAACGGCGAGGGCTTCTACGCGCTGCCGACCTACGGCGTGATTCCCGCGCTCAACGCCATCTTCAAGATGGTCTCCGAGGGCAAGAGCGCGCCGGGCTTGAACTACGGGCTCGACCGCATCCTCCACGGGGAGCAGTACACCGAGGTGCTCCGCCCGCTGCCGCCCAGCGCCGAGCTGGTGCACAAGGCGCGCATCTCGGACATCTTCGACAAGGGCAAGAACGCCATCGTCGTCACCCACCTCGACACCTACGACGCGAAGACCGGCGAGCTGCTGGTGAAGAACGACGTCTCGATGGTGGTGCGCGGCGCCGGCGGGTGGGGCGGCGATCGCGGGCCCTCGTCAGACATCAACGTGGCGCCCAGCCGGCCGCCCGACGCGGTGGTGACCGAGAAGACGACCGAGAGCCAGGCGCTCCTCTACCGGCTCTCGGGTGACTGGAACCCGCTGCACGTCGACCCCGAGTTCGCGACGATGTTCGGCTTCGACAAGCCCATCCTCCACGGGCTGTGCACCTTCGGCTTCGTCGGCCGCGCGGTCATCAACGCCTTCAGCAAGGGCGACCCGCGCTACTTCAAGAGCATCAAGGTGCGCTTCGCCGAGACCGTGTACCCGGGCGAGACCCTGAAGATCGAGATGTGGAGGGAGAGCGACCTGCGCGTGCTCGTGCGCGCCACCGTCGTCGAGCGCGAGAAGGTCTGCATCTCGAACGCGGCCGTCGAGCTGTACGCCGAGATCCCGAAGCCGAAGGCGA
>JACSRE010000103.1 GCA_014879945.1 Myxococcus sp. | reverse complement strand
GTAACCGTTCAGGGGGCCGGGCCTCGATCAGCCGCGCGCATCCCGGCGATCAGTTCCCGCACTGACTCGGCTCGCCAGAGCCTCGCAGGCGTGATCTACGCGAGGCGTGACCGACCCGCGCGACCAGCGCATCGCCGAGCTTGAAGCCGAGAACGCGGCGCTCAGGGCGCGCACCGCTGAGCTCGAGAAGAAGGTCGAAGACCTGACGCAGTTGGTGCTGATGCTGAAGGAGCGGCTCGACCGCAACTCGGGCAACTCGAGCAAACCGCCGTCGAGCGACTCGCCGGACCAGCGGGCCGAGCGCCGCGGCAAGGGGCCCACGGGCGGGAAGCGCGGCGGTCAGCCCGGCCACTCGGGCTCGAAGCGCGACCTGCTGCCAACGGAGCAGGTCAACGAGTTCAAGCCGCTCTTCCCGAGCGAGTGCGCGAATTGCTTCTCGCCGCTGCCGGCGACGCCGGACGCGGTGCAGCGCTACCAGACGGTCGACTTGCCGGTGCTGAAGGCGCACGTCATCGAGTGGCTGAGGCACCGCGTCGCCTGCCCGAAGTGCAGGCACAAGACGTGGGCCAGCATGGCGGCGATTCCGGCGACGCCCTTCGGGCCACGCGTCGAGGCCGTCATCGGGCTCGTCACCGGCGTGTACCACCTGAGCCGTCGGGTGGCGGTCAGGCTCATGTCGGACATCCTCGGCATCGACATCTCGCTGGGAGCAGTCAGTGCCGTCGAGGAGCGCGTCAGCGAGGCGACGAAGCCGCCGGTGGACGAGGCCTGGGCGAAGACGGAAGAGGCCGCGACGAAGCACACCGACGGGACGACCTGGTACCAGGCCGGCGTGCTGTGCGCGTTGTGGACCATCGCCACCTCGGCGGTGACGGTCTTCAAGATTCTCACTGACGGCAAGGCGAAGACGCTGGCGCCGCTCTTCGGCGGCAAGCTGGGCATCCTCGTCAGCGACAGGGCCACGGCGCTCAACTTCTGGGCGATGGAGAGGCGGCAGGTGTGCTGGGCGCACTTGCTGCGGAAGGCCATCTCCTTCTCCGAGAGAGACGGCCCCTCGGGCGCCATCGGGCGCGAGCTGCTCGACTACATCACCATCATCTTCGGGCACTGGCATGCCCTGAGGGACGGCAAGCTGAGCCGCGACGAGTTCCGCGCGCTGATGGCGCCCGTGCGTCTACGCATCGAGGCGCTGCTCGAGCGCGCGGTGAAGTCGAAGCTGCCGCACGTCTCGGGCTCGTGCGTGGACATCCTCGAGCACCGCGCGGCGCTGTGGACCTTCGTCGACACCGAGGGCGTCGAGCCCACCAACAACCACGCCGAGCGGGAGCTGCGCGCCTTCGTGCTGTGGCGCAAGCGCAGCTTCGGGACGCAGAGCGAGCGCGGCAACCTCTACGCCGAGCGCCTGATGACGGTGGCCCACACCGCTCGCAAGCAGAAGCGGAACGTCCTCGAGTTCCTCACCGCGTGCTGCGCTGCCGCGCGCACCGGCGCGCCAGCCCCCTCGCTCTTCGCGGCCTGAGGCCTACGCCGCCTTCGCCGCCGCCATCGGGAAGTACCTGGTGAAGTTTCGCTCGCCCGCGCTGCGCACCCGCCCCGTCGCCTTGAGGTGCATCATCGGCCGGTGCAGCGCTCGCGGCTTCCCGCCGACGCGCGCGGCCAGCACCGTCATCGTCTCCCCGGGGCAGGCCTTCACCGCCTGGAACAGCCGCTCGGCGAGCTCGCCAACCTCGTCGCTGGCACGGCGCACATACGCCGCTCGGCGTCGCGGGCGCCCTCGCGGCGTTGCCGGCAGGCCGAACGCCTGCTCAAGCGCCGCTCTCACCGCCACCTGCTGCTGGGTCAGGTGCTCGCGCACGACTCGCGCGACCTTCGCTTCCAACGTCTCGGCCTCGGGCTGCCTCTTGGTCATCCGCCAGAAGTCGCACGCGCCGACCCCGGTCTTCAACCCACCCCCTGAACGGTTACGTCGCGGGCTTCACCAGGATCAGAACGGCTCGAGGACTCTTCAAGCACCAGGTGGGTGATGGGCGATGAAGACATCAGTGCCCCCAGCATTTGGTAGGCGCCGGTCGTGGGCGCCAGCTCGATGCGCAGCGCGCTCAGGCGCTGGTGCCCGTGAAACGCATCAGCGAGCGCGGCAGTGGCTGCGGTGGGCAGGTGACCACCGTCGACGTGGAGGCGCTCCAGGGCCGGCAGCCGCCTACCCATCTGGTGAAAGACCGAACTCCACCCGCTCTCAAACGCGCTGGTCCACAGCTCGAGGTTCTGGAGCGTCGCCGAAGACAGCACCTTCCAGGCCACGGCGGAGGCTTCAGTGGCCTCGAGGCCACCCATCAACAGCGTCCGGAGCCGCGGCAGGCGTGAGATGGCGGGGATGACCTCCCGGAGGTCGTTCGCGTCGAGCTCGGTCTGGCTCAGCTCGAGGAGCTCGAGGTTCGGCAGCCTGGCAAGCAGGCCTGAGATGATGCCGCCAGCGCCATCAAGCTGGTTTTTTCGCAAGTGCAGCGCCTTGAGGCCAGGGTGGGTACCGAGGGCGACGGCGAACGCTTCCAGGGCGTCCTTGCGCCAGCCACGGGTGGCGGGCTTGTTGAGGTTCAGCGCTTCGAGTTCGGGGTGGGCGGCTGCCGACTGTCCCAGGAGCCTGGCGCCCTCAACCTGGAGGCTGTGGTAACTCACCGTGAGCTGACGCAGGGGCCCTGCGCGGGTGATCAGCTTTGCCTTCTTCAGACCCGCGTCGTTGACGTTGTTGAGCTCGTAGGCTTCACCGGCAGCGCCAGCCGCGCCGTCGTCTTCAGGTGGCTCAATCACCGTCACCTTCGGGTGGCGGCCCGCCAGGGACGGACTGGCGACCCTCAGCTCAGCCAGTCCCGGCAACGCACCGAGCACCGCTTGCCAGTCGTCGGTGGTGCCGCTCGGCAGGCCCAGCGTCGTGAGCTGGGAGATGAGAGGTGCCTTCAAGAACGAGCTCTCGCTGAGCAATGAGCCGTCGATGTCGGCGCCGCTGAGGTCGAGCGTCCTGAGCGCCGGCAGCGACTGACTCCAAAGCGCCTCGAGCGCGACTGGTTCGAGCGCGACGCCGTATTCGTCACCACAGAAGCCCCAACGCAAGGTGCGCAAGCGCGGGCACGCACCCTGGGTGGGCACGGCGCCCGCACCGAAGGCATAGCCCTCGACGTCAAGGTGCTCGAGGGTGGGGTGCGCGATGCCCCGACACAGCGCGTGACCACGAAGGACTAGGCGCGTGAGGGCTGGCAGCGCCGCCCACAACGCGTCGGTGGCTTTGGTCGTCAGCGCCGGCTTGCCAACCTCCCCACCGGGGTCGAAGTCGCTGATGATGAGCGAGAGGTCGACCAGTCTCGCTCGAGGCGCCTTGAGGAGCGCGGTGACCACGCGTTTGAAGCGCTCAGTCGTACAGCGCACGACGAGAGTGCTCGCGTCGTCCAGGGCCGCGCTCAAGGTCTTGATGTCCCTGGCGGCAGCGACGTCGATGGTGAGGGCGGGCCTCTCAGTCATCACGCCTCAATGCCACGCGGCCGAGGCTCCGTGAAGCGTCGCTTCGAGGCGGGGTCCCCGGTGGCGGGCCTCAGGCCGAGCGCGCCGGAGCCTCCGCCCGTGCGACCGTCGCGCGGCTTCCTCAGCCCGAGAGGACGTCGAGCGTCTCGAGCAGCCGGGCCGCCTGTGGGTGCTCCGCCGGCAAGAAGACGAGCAGCGCGCGCAGCACCTGCTTGGTGGCGTTGAGCCGGGCGAACTCGGCGGTGTCGAGGGCGGGCGCGCTCCACAGCGCCTTCAAGCGGGGCGGCAGCGAGGCGAGCCAGGCCTCGAGCGGTGCGGGTTGGAAGTCGGCGCGGTTGATCAACGAGCGCAGCACCGCGGCCAGGCGCTCGTCTTCTGCCCAGGCGAAGGTGTCTCCCTTCTCCAGGCGCGCGCGCACCGAGGCCACGATGCGCTCCTGCTGGGCGCCCGTCAGCCGCGGGTCACGCGCGAGGAACTTGAGCAGATCTGAAGTGTGCGCCGTGGCGTGGATCCACCCCAGCTTCGGCTCGTAGCCGCGCAGATCGATCTCGGCCTCGAGCTCATGGGCGCCCGCTTCCAGCAGCGCCGCGAAGGTGGGCTCGTCGAGCAGCGCCTTCTTGCTCTCTGCCGCCGCGGCCATCGAAAGCCAGAGCGCCGAGAAGGAGCGCCCGAGCACGCTGTCCCCTCCGCTCGGGGGCACGGCCAGCCGCGCGAGCAGCGCGTCGCCCAAGCTCTTCAGCTCGGCCGGGGTGAGGGCCTGCTCGCGGTAGAGCCACTGCACGGCGAGGCCGTAGCCGACCTCGTCTCGCAGCACCGGGTCTTCCGAGTCGACCAGCGTCACCGCATCGCGCAGCACCTCGGCGCGCGAGACGCCCGATGGCAGCACGAACTTCGCGTCGCGAAGACCGAGCCAGAAGGCCCGGCCGCGCGGCACCTCCGCCTGGGCCGCCGGCGCATGGGCGCAGGCGCTGGCGATGAGCGCGAGGGCCGCTGGTGACGGCGCCTCCTCCGAAGCCTGCCCCTGATGCGCCTGTCTCGAGCAAGAAGCGTCGCCGCCCGTCACGCCGACTCGACTGGGCCACTCTCCACCAGCAC
>JACSRE010000125.1 GCA_014879945.1 Myxococcus sp. | reverse complement strand
CGGGCGGGTCGGCGGCTGGCCATTGGGCCACGTTAGAACGGCCGCAGTGCTTCGCCACTGACTCATCGACCGGGCTACAGTCGGCGCATGTCGATGTTCCAGGAGTCGCTCCGGGCCTTCTTGAAACCCGTCGTCCAGTACCTGGATGACGAGACGGTCTCGGAGATCATGATCAACGGCGAGAAGGACGTGTGGATCGAGCGCAAGGGGCGCCTCTACAAGACCGACGCCACCTTCACCGAAGAGGGCCTGCTCGGCGCCGCGCGCAACATGGCCCAGTACGTCGGCCGCCCGCTCTCGGAAGATCGCCCGCGCCTCGACGCCCGCCTGCCCGACGGCAGCCGCATTCACGTGGTGCTGCCGCCCATCGCCCGCAAGGGCACCACCATCTCGATCCGCAAGTTCTTCCGCGACAAGCTGACGCCCGAGAACCTCATCAAGTTCGGCTCCATCACGCCGGCGATGGTGCGCGTCATCGAGGCGGCGGTGCGGGTGAAGCTCAACATGCTGGTGTCGGGCGGCACCGGCTCGGGCAAGACGACGCTGCTCAACATCCTCTCCTCGCTCATCCCCGACGACGAGCGCATCCTCACCATCGAAGACTCGGCCGAGCTCCAGCTCAACCAGGAGCACCTGGTGCCCTTCGAGTCGCGCCCGCCCGACAAGTTCGGCAAGGGCGAGGTGAACATGGGCCACCTGCTCCAGTCGGCGCTGCGGCTGCGGCCCGATCGCATCATCGTCGGCGAGGTGCGCGGCGGTGAGGCGTTCGACCTGATGCAGGCGATGAACACCGGCCACGGCGGCTCGATGGCCACCACCCACGCCAACACGCCCACCGAGTCGCTGCGGCGCATCGAGTCGTTGTGTCTGATGAGCTCGGTCGAGCTGCCGATGGTGGCGGTGCGCGCGCAGGTGGCGGCGGCGATCAACTTCGTCGTCTGCTGCGAGCGCCTGCAAGACGGCTCCCGCAAGACGATCGCGGTCAGCGAGGTGTTGCCGCTCAACGAGAAGGGCGACTACCGCACGCAGGACCTGTGGCTCTACATCCCCGTCACCAAGGACGCCGACGGCAACGTGCTGGGGTACCACGCGCCGACGGGCATTCTGCCGACGTTCCTGGCGAAGGCGCGCGCCTACGGCTTCACCGACCTCGACGAGAAGTTCTTCGACCCGGCCACCTACGGCCTGCCGCCGCCGCCGCTGATTCACGGGCTCGGTGAGAACGTCACCACCCACTGGGCCCCGTCGCTGCGGCACCGCGAGAAGCACCTGCCAGACCCCGAGAGCTGGGCCGAGGAGTACCGCGCCTTCGAGCAGAAGCTCCAGGCCGAGGCCAACCGCAAGCTGGCCGAGAAGGGCGGGCCGGCGAAGGGCAGCGCGCAGGTGCAGGTGCCCGCCGGGCCCCGGCCCGTGGCGCCTCCTCCTGCGCGCCCGTCGCAGGCCGCCGCCGCGCGCCCGCCCGCGAAGGACGACGCCACGCCGCCGCCCACCCGAAACCCGCTGCTGGCGAAGAAGCCCGAACCAGGCTCCGAGACGGGTGAAGAAGACGCGGCGGCCGACGAGGCCAGCGTCGAGGTGGATGAGGCGTTGATGGAGGAAGCGAACGAAGCGCCCGCCGACGGCGAGGGCACCAACATCAAGGCCTACCCGCAGCCGCCGCTCAACCGCCGCCCCGGTGTGCCGGGGCAACGGCCGGCGACGCCTGGGCCGCGCGCGCCGGGGTCTCCGCACCGCCTGCCGCCGAAGAAGTAGCGTCGCTCAGGGGCGGCGGGGGTCGGCCTCGAACCAGCCGATCGCCTCGTCGCTGCTCTCGGGCGGCACCGCGACGAAGGGCTGCTCGTCTTGCACCGCGAGCGCCATGACGAACCCGTCGGCGATGGCCGCCGCCACCTCTATGGACCAGCGCGAGAGCACCCCCGCCTCACGCACCGCGTCCCATCGGTGGTGGAGGCGCTCGAGGTGGCCGGCGGCGCGCCAGCCGGTGGTGGCGTCACGGAGCCGCACGCACGGTGGCGAGAACGCCTCGGTCGCCCGCTCACCGTCGACCTCGACGGCGACGGTGACGGCCATGGCGCACGTCGCGCCATCGTGCGCTGGCGTCAGCGGGGGCGTGATGACGACGCGGGTCGAGGTGCGCACGCGACGGCCGTGCTTGGTCTGCTCGTGCACGTCGAGCCAGGTGGAGCCGTCGGCGCCTTCGAAGGCTCGGGTCGAGAGCGCTCTTGCGCCGCGGGCGATCTGTCGAGAGGGGGAGTTGATGACGCGCGGCGCGTGCTCGAACGCGGCGGCGCTGAAGCCCCTGGAGTCTTGTGCCCAGGTCGCCTCGAGGCGACGGCCCTGAAGCGTAAAGGCGCCCGCGGCGGTCAGCGCTGGCCGCGTGCAGGTGTGGTTCGCGTCGAGCAGGTCGCGGGACGTCGTCGCGAGCGCGCCGCCGTCGGCCGAGAAGGCCCACCGCAGCTCGCGATCGTTGCAGTGCGCGGCGGTGATGGTGCGGAAGCTCCACCCGCTCCCCGTGATGGCCTCGCGCAGTCGCGTGTCGCCCGCGGTGGGCGGGTCGGGCCACTCCGGCGCACCACGCCCACAGCCCAGCGCGAGCGTGCTCCACAGCACCAGGAGTCGTGAGCGGACCATGCCGACCCAGTGTCCGGGCATCGACGCGGCTTCACGGAAAGCGCCCGCCGTGCTGCGGCGACGCGGCTCCTCGAGTGCCGACGGCGCTCCGCAACGTGCCGGCGAAGCTCCTCAGGGGCGACGAAGCTCAGCAACCGTCCCGGTGAAGCGCAGCAACCGTGCCGGTGAAGGGCAGCAACGTGTCGGCAAGCGCAGCAACGTGTCGGCAAGCGCAGCAACGTGTCGGCAAGCGCACCAACGTGTCGGCAGGCGCAGCAACGTGTCGGTGAAGCGCAGCAACGTGTCGGCAAGCGCAGCAACGTGTCGGTGAAGCTCAGCAACGTGCCGGTGAAGCGCAGCAACGTGCTGGTGAAGCGCAGCAACCGTGCCGGTGAAGCGCAGCAACCGTGCCGGTGAAGCGCAGCAACCGTGCCGGTGAAGCGCAGCGACCGTGTCGGTGAAGCGCAGCAACCGTGTCGGTGAAGCTCCGCTGCGCCCCGATGAGGCGCCGGGAGGTCCGACGCCGGCCTCAGCCGTCACCGTGGGACTACTCGTCGCTCAGCCGGGCGCGCCGAGCCCGGTGGTAGTGCGGCCCGCACAGGCCTCGGGCCAGCACGGGCCGGTCGCACCCGTCTTCGGAGCACGCCGCGAACGAAGCGGCGCGGCGCGGGTCGGCCTCGAGCCCGAACATGGCGTGCCCGACCGCGATGACCCGATCGACCTGCGCGCGCGTCAGCTGCGCCTTGCGCGCGAAGTCGAGCAGCCGCACGTGCGAGGGGTCGTCAGAGACGAAGGTGGGCCCGTCGCGGAAGAGCTCTGAGACCGGCACCTCGAGGGCGCGCGCGATGCCGATGAGCGTCTCGTACGAAGGGCTGCGCTCTCCGCGCTCGAGCAGCGACGCGAAGCTGACCGAGATGCGGCAGCGCTGCGCGAAGGCCTCTTGCGTGAGGTGGAGCGTCTCTCGCAGCGCACGCACGCGGCGGCCGAGCGCGGCGAGGTGGGCGTGCGCCTCGTCCGTCGCGGTCGTGTCGGTCACCCGCAGTAGTTCCCGAGGTCGGCCCGGCAGGTGGCGGTCCCGCTGCAAGGCGTGCCCGTCGTGCAGCACTTGTAGCCCGAGTTGCCGCAGCAGTAGCCGGTGGCGGTGTCGCAGCGACCAGTTCCAGGACATTGGGAGTTCGTCGTGCACGCCGCGTTGCACACGGCTTGCGTGAAGCTGACGAGGCCGAACTCGCAGACATAGCCAGGCCGACAGGAGCCGGGTACCGCCGGCGAGCAGTTCTTCAAGCAGTAGGCGGGGAGGGGGCCCTGGTTCGCGCAGGAGCTCCCGGATGGGCAGTTCGCCGACGTGCAGTTGATCGCGCAATACCCTCCAGTCCAGGTGCCCGTGCTCCAGACCGGCGGGCACGCAGCGTTGCTGCCTCCGACACAGACAGCCGACGGCGGCCGGAGCGCCGAGGTCGAGCAGGCGTCGCCGACGTTGCCCAACGCAGCCCCACCGCCCGTGCCCGAGGAGCCTCCAGATGAACCGCCCCCCGTCGCCGAGCCGCCGCCCGTCGCCGAGCCGCCGCCCGTCGCCGAACCACCACCTGCGCCGCTCGGGGTGCAGTACCCCGCCATGCACGCGAAGCCGGTGTCGCACTGGGTGTTGTTGCAGCACGCGTACGGCGAGACGCCGCAGCAGAACCCGCGCGGATCGCACTGCGTCGCGCCCGGGCCACACTGCGAGACCGAAGAGCACTGGGGGTAACAGACCGGCACGTTGAGCAACGAGGTGTTCCCTTTGTCGCAGACGTAGAGGGGCCGGCACCCGGTCGTCGTGCCGGCACTCGTGCAGCGCTTGAGGCAGACGTTCGCGCCGCCAGCCGGGTTGCGCCCGCAGTGGCTGCCGAAGGGACAGTTGGCGTCGCTGGTGCAGGTCTTCGAGCAGTAGCCGCTGTCGAAGGGCACGCCCAGGCAGAGGCCGTCGGCGCATTCGCTCGGCAGCATGCACGGGTCGCCCACGCT
>JACSRE010000269.1 GCA_014879945.1 Myxococcus sp. | reverse complement strand
CCGAACACCATCGTCTGGTTGACCGTGGGGGGAGCGGGCGCGGCGACGGGGGCGCTGCCGAAGACGAGGGTCTGGTTGGCGGCGGGCGCCTTCGGGGCCGGCGCCTGGGCGGCCTGCTGGCCCGCGGCGGTCCCGAAGACCATCGTCTGGTTGGCAGGCCGGGGGGCGGCCTGCGGCGAAGGGGGAGCCCCCACCGGCGCCTGGGTGCCGAACACCATCGTCTGGTTCACCGGCCGCTGGGCGGGCGCCTGGGGCTCGGCCGCGGGCCCGGTGCCGAACACCATCGTCTGGTTGGCCGGCTTGCTCTGTGGAACGCCCGCGGCGGCCGGGCGACGCTTCGAGGTGGTGGGCTCGGCGTCGAGCGCCGGCGCGGGCGGGTACGCGGTGAAGACGTGGCTGCAGCGCGTGCACTGAACTGCGGCGCCGGCCGACGGAATCAACTTCTCATCGAGTTCGTAGGTCGTCGAGCACTTCTCGCACGAGATCAGCACCGCGCCTGTCTACCACAGGCCTGCGTCGCATTCAGGAATCTCAGCCAGTTGACGGAGCGCCTCGAGCCGGGCCGGGCCGACGCCGTCGATGGCGTCCACCTCCTCCCACGAGCAGAACCCCTGACGGGCGTCGCGCGCGGCGATGATGTCGGCGGCGAGGGCCGGCCCGATGCCCGGGAGCACCGCCAGATCAGCCGCGCTCAGCGACGCGAACGGCACCCGCTGGCCGACGGTGAGCGCCTGACCAGCCGGCAGCGGAGGCCTGGCGCCGTCACCGCAGCGGGCGACCCCGGCGTCGTCGAGGAAGACGCGCTCGGCCGGGCAGTCGAGCGCCGGCGCCTGCGACGGCCAGCGCCACCACGAGCCCACCCCCACCACCAGGAGCAAGAGCGTCGCGACGACCAGCCAGCCATCACGGGTCATCGACGGCTCACTTGCCCTTGCGCGCCGGCTTCCTGGCCTTCGCGTCGAGCCCGAACTCGGTGTGGAGCGCGCGCACCGCCAGCTCGGCGTACTTCGAGGCGATGAGGCACGAGACGCGGATCTCGCTGGTCGAGATGGCGAGGATGTTCACGCCCTCGCTCGACAGCGTGCGGAACATGCGCGCCGCGACGCCCGAGTGGTTGCGCATGCCCACGCCGACGATCGACACCTTGGCGATGTCTTGATCGGTCGAGATCTCGCCGGCGCCGAGCGACTTCGACAGCTTCTTCACCACCTCGGTGGCCTTGACGAGATCGGCGCGGCCCACGGTGAAGGTGAGGTTGCACTTGCCCTCGAGGGGCGGGTTCTGAACGATCAGGTCGACGACGATCGCCTTCTCGTCGAGGGCGCCGAAGATCTGCGCGGCGATGCCGGGCTGATCGGGCACGTTGCGAACCGAGATGCGCGCCTCGTTGCGATCGAGCGCGATGCCACTGACGACCAGGTCCTCCATCGATGCGTCCTCCTCACAGACGAGCGTGCCGGGATCGTCCGTGAAGGACGACTTCACCCACAGGGGCACCCGGTACTTCATGGCGAACTCGACGCTGCGAATCTGCAGCACCTTGGCGCCCAGGCTGGCGAGCTCGAGCATCTCTTCGTAGCTGATGCGATCGAGCTTGCGCGCGGCCGGCGCGACGTTCGGGTCGGTCGTGTAGACGCCGTCGACGTCGGTGTAGATCTCGCACGCGTCGGCCTCGAGGGCGGCGGCGATGGCGACGGCGGTGGTGTCGGAGCCGCCGCGGCCCAGGGTGGTGATGTTGCCGGCCTCGTCGACGCCCTGGAACCCGGCCACCACCGCGATGTGGCCCTGCTTCACCGCGTCGAGCAGGCGGGTGCCGTCGATCTGCTGAATGCGCGCCTTGGAGTGCGTGCTGTCGGTGAGGATGCGGCACTGGTGCCCGAGCACGCTGGTGGCCTTGCCGCCGGCCGCCTGAATCGCGATCGCCACCAGGCCGACCGAGACCTGCTCGCCGGTGGCCAGCACCACGTCTTGCTCGCGCTCGCTCGCGGTCGGGGTGATGTCGTTGATCAGCTTCAGCAGCCGGTTCGTCTCGCCCGACATCGCCGAGACCACCAACACCACGTCGTTGCCCGCCCGCTGCGCCGCCAACGCCCGCCGCGCCACGTTCTGCATTCGCGAGATGTCACCGACCGACGTGCCGCCGTACTTCTGCACGATCAGCTTCCGCTTCCGTCCACCTGACGCCATGCGTCAGCGCTTAGCGTAGCGACGGCACGGCCCCAATCGAAAACCACTGCGGCTGATCGCTGGAGTATGTGGCGCGCCATGACGCTCGCTCCCCTGATGCTCACCGGCGACACCCTCACCCTCGATCAGATCGAAGAGGTGTCGCGCCACGGCCGCAAGGTCGCCCTCGCGCCCGAGGCGCGGGTGAAGGTCGAAGCGGCGCGCGCGCTGGTGGACACGGTGGCCGCCGGCGACGAGCCCGCCTACGGCATCAACACCGGGTTCGGCACCCTGGCCGAGGTGCGCATCGAGAAGAAAGATCTGCAGCAGCTCCAGCGAAACCTGATCGTCAGCCACGCGGTCGGCGTCGGCGCTCCCCTGCCCGTGCACGAGGCCCGCGCGCTGCTGCTCTTGCGCTGCAACGTGCTGGCGAAGGGCTACTCCGGCATTCGCCCCACCACGCTGGAGCTGGGCCTCGAGCTGCTCAACCGCGGCGTGACCCCCGCGATCCCCGAGCGTGGGAGCGTCGGGGCCTCGGGCGATCTGGCCCCGCTGGCGCACCTGGCGCTGGTCTTCATCGGCGAGGGTGAAGCGTACGTCGACGGCGAGCGCATGACGGGCCGGGCCGCGCTCGCGAAGGTGGGGCTCACCCCCGTGGTGCTCGAGGCCAAAGAGGGCCTCACCCTCGTCAACGGCACCCAGGCCATGTGCGCGGTGGGCGTGCACGCGCTGCTCCAGGCCGAGGCGCTGGCCTCGCTCTTCGATCTCGCCGGCGCGATGACCATCGAGGGCATGCTGGGCTCACACCAGCCGTTCCTCCACGAGGTGTACTCGGTGCGGCCGCACCCCGGGCACGGCAAGGTCGCGACCCACATGCGCGAGCTGCTCGACGGCAGCGAGCTGGTGAAGACGCACGTCGACTGCGACAAGGTGCAGGACCCGTACTCCATGCGGTGCATTCCCCAGGTGCACGGCGCCGCGCGCGAGGGGCTCAACTTCTGCCGCCGCATTCTCGAGGTCGAGGTCAACGCCGGCACCGACAACCCCCTGGTGTTCGTGCGCACCGGGCAGATCGTCTCGGCCGGCAACTTCCACGGGCAGCCCATCTCGCTGGCCCTCGACGTGCTCGCCATGGCGCTGACGCAGCTGGCGGCGATCAGCGAGCGGCGCGTGGAGCAGATGGTCAACCCCGCGCTCTCGGGGCTGCCCCCCTTCCTGGCGCGCAACCCGGGCCTCAACTCGGGCTTCATGATCGCGCAGGTCACCTCGGCGGCGCTGGTGGCCGAGTCGCGCATCCTCTGCCACCCCGCGAGCGTCGACTCGATCCCCTCGTCGGCGGGCCGTGAAGATCACGTCTCGATGGGCATGACCGCGGCGCTCAAGGCCCGGCAGGTCGTCGATCACGTCAGGCACGTGCTGGCCATCGAGCTGCTGGTGGCCGCGCAGGCCATCGACTTTCGGGCGCCGGCCAGGCCCGGGCACGGCCCGCACGTCGCGCACCAGCTGATCCGCGAGCAGGTGCCCCACATGGCCGTCGACCGCGAGCTGCACAAGGACGTGGCGGCGGTGGTGGCGCTCATCGAGTCGGGGGCGCTCTCGGCGGCGGTGCGGGCGTCACACGATCACCGACGGGGCCACTGAGCGGCGCCTCGGGGGGGAAAGCGATCGTCGGGTCGCACCTTGCGTGCTACGACCGGGCCCCATGACAGAGCGGAACGAGTTTCCGAGAACGCTGTCCACGGCGATCCCCGCGATCCCCATTCCAGCGCCCTCCACCGAGCCCGTCACGGCGACCGAAGAAGACGCCCGCGCCCGCATCGCGGCCCTCGATCGCGAGGCGCGCGCCATGGGCAACCAGCCCGCGGCGGCGCTGCTGTTTCACGAGCTGGGCCTGCTGTGGGAGAGCCCCCTCAAGCACGCGCGCAACGCGGCCGTCGCCTACCAGGCGGCCTTCAAGCTGGCGCCGCGGTTCCTCGCCAACATTCGCGCCGCGCGCCGCCTCTTCTCCGAGGTCGGCAACTGGCAGATGGTGTCGCAGCTGCTCGACGCCGAGCTGCAGGCCACCGAGGGCAAGCGCGCCCGCGCCGCGCTGCTGTTCGAGAAGTCGCAGATCCTCGAGCACCGCCTCTCGCGCGAGGTCGACGCCTCGGCCGCGCTGGCCGCCTGTCTGGCGCTGGAGCCCGAAGACGTCACCCTGCTGGTCCAGCTCGAGCAGGTCTTCACCGAGAAGGCGGACTACCCGTCGGTGGTGCGGGTCAACCAGCTGCTCGCCCAGACCGTCACCGACGACGGCGCGCGCGCGCACTACCTCACCACCGCGGGCCTGCTCCTCGAAGACCGCCTGAAGGACCTCGCCGCGGCCGCGCAGACGTTCCGCCAGGCCTTCGCCGTCAACCGCCGCGACCCCCAGCTGCTGTCGGCCATGAAGCGCGTGGCCCAGCGCGAGGGCACCGTCGACGAAGAGCTGGCCGCGCTCGCCGCCGAGGCCGAAGGTCAGGGGCCTGGCGCCGCGCCCACGTTCCTGCAGATCGCCAAGGCCTACGAGCGCCTCGAGCGCCCGGAAGACGCGCTCGCCGCGCTGCTGGCCGCGCGCCGGGTCAGCCCCAACGAGCCGCTGGTGCTGGCCGAGCTCGCGCGCATCTACGAGGCCCGCGGCCGCAACGAAGAGCTGGCCGACGTGCTGCTGGCGTGGGTCTCGACGAACAACGACCAGAGCGAGTTCGTCGCCATCAACCTGCGCCTGGCCTCGCTCTTCGAGGAGCTCAAGCGCGAGAGCGAAGCCATCGCCCGCTACCGCGCGATCCTCGAGCGGGTGCCCGGCCACGCCGGCGCCCTCGCGGGCCTGGGCAAGCTCTCGTACCGGCTCCAGAACTGGGCCGGCCTCGTCGAGACCTACGACGCCGAGGCCGCCGCCTCTGACGACCCCCGCACGCGCGCGGGCCGCCTCTACAAGGCCGGCGAGACGCTCGAGGAGCGCCTGGGGCAGATCGACGACGCCATCGCGCGCTACACCCAGGCGCTCACCTTCGCCCCGGGGTTTCTGCCGGCCACCAAGGCCCTCACCCGGCTCTACGAGAAGCTCGGCAAGTGGAGCGAGCTGGTCTCGATGCACGAGCAGGAGCTGCTGCAGCTGCGCGACCGGGAGCAGCAGATCAGCACGCTCAACACCATCGCGATCCTCTACGAAGATCGCCTGAGCGACGTGACGCACGCCATCGACACCCTGCGCCGGGTGCTCGAGATCTCGCCCGACCACCTGCCCACCATGCGCAACCTCGCGCGCCTGTACGAGCGCGCCCAGCAGTGGAACGATCTGCTCGCCCTCAACGAGCAGGAGGGCCGCCTGGCGACCGACCAGAAGCAGGTCATCTCGCTCGCCCACCGCAACGCCGAGATCCTCGAAGAGAACGTGAAGGACCGCTCGGCGGCGATCGCGGCGTGGGAGCGCGTGCTGCAGCTCTCGCCCAACTACCTGCCCGCGCTGCGCAGCCTCGGCCGGCTCTACGGCCAGGACAGCCGCTGGGACGCGCTCATCAACATGTACCGGGCCGAGGCCGAGATGGCGCCCTCGACCGATCAGGCCGCCGCCCTCATTCAGAAGATCGGCGAGCTGTACGAGCAGAAGCTCGGCGATCAGAACCAGGCGATCTCGTCGTACCGCGAGGTGCTCACCCTCTCGCCCAGCCACTTCCCTGCCCTGCGCGCGCTGGCCCGCATCTACCGGGCGCAGGGCGCGTGGGAGCACCTGATCGAGATCTTGAGGGCCGAGGCCGCCAACCGCACCGACCCGACCGAGCGCGCCAACGCCATGTTCCAGGCCGCCGCCATCTGGGAAGACCAGCTGAAGAAGCCCGAGAACGCGCTCGAGGGGTACCAGGAGGTGCTGCGCCTGGCCCCCAACCACGTCACCGCGCTCCAGCAGCTCGAGCGCCTTCTCACCACCCGCGACGACGTCAAGGAGCTGATCGTGCTCCTCGATCGCCAGGTGCAGGGCGGCGCGCCCAAGGTGAAGGTCGGCGCCTCGCTCAAGCTGGCACGGCTGTACCTCGACCGCCTCAACGAGACGGCCCGGGCCGCGGCCTCGTGCGAGACGGCCCTCTCGATCGAGCCCGACAACCTCTCGGCGCTGCGGCTGCTCGAGCGCATCAAGGCCAACGACAAGGTCAAGCGCACCGAGCTGCGCGCGCGCATCGCCGAGGTGCTGGGCGACGAGAAGCTGTCGGCCGCCATGCGGCTCTCATCGATGGAGGGCGCCGCGGGAGGCACCCCCGACGCGCTGGTGCTCGACCAGCTCAAGCGCGCCTACTCGCAGGATCCGACCGACGAGTCGCTCGGGCTGACGCTGGAGCGCGCGCTGCAGAAGGCCAGCGACGCGGCGGGCCTGGTCGAGCTCTACGAGCGCCGCCGCGCCACCACCACCGACTCGGCCGACATGCTGGCGCTGAGCCTGCGCATCGCCGACCTCTACGAGACGCGCCTGGCGAACCTCCCCAGGGCCCGTGAGGCGTACGAGACGGCGCTCCAGTCGGCGCCCGATCTCTACCCGGCGCTGCGCGGGCTGGTGCGCTGCCTGCTGCGAAGCGGCGGGCCGGCCGACGCGCTCAAGGTGCTCGATCAGGTCGCGGCGACGGCGCGCGATCAGGCGACGCTCCAGCAGGCCCTGATGGACGCGGCGAAGATCGCCCGCGACACCCTGAAGGACGACACGGCCGCGGCCGCCTACTACGGCAAGGTGCTCGATCGTGATCCGCTCCACGCCGAGGCGGGCCCGGCGCTCGAAGAGCTGCTGGCGCGCCGAGGCGGCGCGGCGGATCTGGCGCGCCTGCACGAGAAGCGCGGCGAGGCGAAGCTGGCCCAGAAAGATCTCTTCAACGCCGCGCGCGAGTTCTACCAGGGCGCCCGCATCTGGCTCGACGGCGTGAAGGACCGCGACAACGCCATGACGGCGCTCGACCGGGCGTTGATGGCCATGCCCACGCTCCCCGACGCGCTCGAGCTGAAGGCGAGCCTGGCCATCGAGGCGCAGAGCTACGCCGAGGCGGCGGCGGCGCTCGCGGTGCGCGTGCAGCAGGGCGGCGACCCCCTCACCCTGGCGCGCGTGCACCTGCGGCTCGGCGCGCTGTACCACGATCACCTGTCCGACCAGACGCGGGCGGCGGCGCACCTGCAGACCGCCTTGTCGGCCGACGGCTCCTCGACCGAGGCGCTCGAGCGGCTCTCGACGATCCACACCGCCAGCCGCAACTGGACGGGCGCCGCCGACTGCCTGCGCCGGCTGCTGGAGCTCGACAACGCCATCGCCGCCCGCGCGCGGCACACCACGATGCTGGCGCGCATCACCGACGAGGGCTTCGGCGACGTCGGCCAGGCGATCACCCTGTACCGAAAGGCGCTCGAGCTGGCGCCGGGCGACGCGAGCACCCTCGACCGGCTGGTCGCGCTCTACGAGCGCACCGGCGCGATGTCGGACCTGGTGACGATGCTCGAGCAGCAGGTGCAGCAGGCCTCTGACGTCAAGCGCGCGGTGGCGCTGAAGATGCGCATCGGCGCCATTCAGGCCAAACACCTCGAAGACCCCCAGCGCGCCATCGCCACCTTCCGCCAGGTCACCGAGCTCGACCCGACCTTCATCGACGCCCACGTCGCGCTGGCCGAGGCGTTCTCGAGAGACACCGCGTCGATCTCGATGGCCATCGAGACGCACCGCACCCTGCTGAAGCTCGAGCCTGCGCGCGTCGAGTCGCTGCGGGCGCTCTTCCGCATGTGGGAGTCGCTCAAGCAGCTCGACAAGGCCTTCTGCGCCGCCGGCACCCTGGTGTTCCTCAAGGCGGCCAACGAGGTCGAGCAGGCGTTCTACGCCGAGGGCCGCAACCGCCTGCCGGGCGACTTCAAGAGTTCCCTGGGCCCCCCCGAGCTGATGATGGTGCACCACCCGACGACGCGGAACGCGCTGGTCGACGTGCTGCGGGCCATCGGCGATCAGTTCGCCAAGCTGAACCCGCCCAACCTCGAGGGCCAGGGCATCGACCGCCGCGCCGACCGCCTCAAGAGCGATCACGCGGTGGTGAAGGCGATGTCGGCGGTGCTCCAGCTCTTCGGCGGCGCCGAGTTCGAGCCGTACCAGGCGCGCCGCGGGCTGGTGTACCTCGAGACGGGCGAGCCGCTGGTGGTGCTGGTCGGCCCCGACGTGGTCCGGCGCTTCAACATCAGGGAGCAGCGCTTCCTCTTCGGGCGCGCGGCGCTGGGGCTCGTGGACAAAGCGGCGCTGGTGCGCAAGCTGTCGATGGGGGAGTTCGCCGACGTGCTGGGCAACTCGGTGCGCATTCACCACCCCGACTGGACCGGCCTGGGCCGCAAGAACGAGGAGCAGTCGAAGGCGCTGCGGAAGGCCTACTCGCGGCGCGCGCTCAAGACGCTCGAGGAGCCCGCCAGCGCGATCGCCACCGTCAACGCCATCGCCATCGAGCCCTTCGTGCAGGGGCTCCTCTTCTCGTTCGATCGCGCCGGCCTGCTGGTCTGCGCCGACGTCGCCGCGGGCCTGTCGCTGCTCCTCAAGGAAGAGTCGGGGCCCACGGCCCTCAAGGCCGAGACCAACGAGGCGATCACCCAGGCGGTGCAGCAGCGCCCCGACATGCGCGAGCTGATGGGCTTCGCGCTCTCAGACGACTTCTTCCGGCTGCGGCAGCGGGTCGGCGTCTCGCTGGGGTGACGGGCGTCGCGGCGCAGGCCAACGATCAGGGCGGCGCCCTCGAGGGCGTCGTCACCCAGGCCATCGAAGAGAGGACTTCCGACCGGTGAGGCGCGCGACGACTACTCGACGCGCAGCACGGCGGCCTTCGGCAGCTCGCGCACCAGCCGGTCGATCATCGCGTCGACGCGGGCGCGATCGACGTGCTCGACGGTCACCTTCACCCGGTACCCCGCCCCTGCGTCGAACGTGGGGTACGAGCCGATCTCGAGCCCGGGCGCCTCGAGGGCTGCGGCGTCGAGCACCGGGGCGATCTCGTGTTCGTGGGCGTCGAGGAAGATGACGCGGGTGGCGACGGGGTGGCCCTCGAGCCCTTCGAGCACCGTCTCGAGCTGGGCCTCGAAGAGCTCGGGCACGCCCGGCAGCAGGTAGAGCCCGTCGCACGCCAGGGCCGGGTACTTGAGGCGGGGCCCGGTGATGAGGCGGCTCCCCATGGGCGCCTCGGCCAGGCGCATGGCCTCGGCGGGCACCGGCTGCGGCCCGAAGGCCTGCTGCAGGCCCTTCACCAGCTCGGGCAGGTGCACCACCGGGCGCTGGAGCGCGAGCGCGACCGCGCGCACCGTCACGTCGTCGTGGGTGGGGCCGATGCCGCCGCTGGTGAAGACGACCTGCGCGCGGCGGCGCGCGAAGAGGAGCGCGTCGACGATGGCGTCGACCTCGTCTGGCACCATCAGCACGCTGACCAGGGGAATGCCCCGGGCGCGCAGCCGCGCGATCAGGAGCGCGCCGTTTTGATCGCGCACCTTCGCGGTCAACACCTCGTTGCCGATGATGAGCGCGGCGGCGTTGAGCGCCATGTCAGCGCGCCGCGGGCAGGGCCGGAGGCTGATCGAGCTTCAGCTGGTGGCGCAGGGCCTTCAGGCGCTCGAACTCGCCCACCTCGCCCGCGAGCGCGCGCCGGCCCAGCACCAGGCGAACCGCCGCGTAGACGGCCATGGTGACCGAGAGCACGCTGGCGGGCAGCACCAGGTGCGGCGCCCAGTCGAGCTCGCGATCGACCGACAGCTTCCAGGCCGCGCCTGCGACGATCGCCGCGACGAAGCACGCCACCGCGGTGTGGGCGAAGTGAAAGGTGCTCCGCCGGGTGGACAGGCGAGCCAGGGTAGCGTCGTGTTCAGCGCGGAGGGCGACGGGGTCGGTCACGAGAGCGCTCATAGCCGCGGCGCCCGCGCAAAGTCGACCCTCTCGTCAGGAGGGCAGCGGCGCCAGCGCGCCGCACTCGGAGCACCGCTGGCCCGGCATCGCGGGCGCGCCACAGGCCTTGCAGCGCACGTCGCCGCGCGAATAGGTGACCTTCGGGCCCGCCTCCTGGGTCGTCGGGGGCGGCGCGACGACCTTCGGCAAGCGCATGCCGCAGGTGTCGCAGAAGAGCCCCGCGGCCTGGACGTTGCGGCAGTAGCGGCAGGTCACCGCGCCCGAGGGCAGCGCGGTGCGAACGCCGTCGTCGGGGGCGCGATCTTGCGCGAGATCGGGCACGCGCTCGACGGCGACAGGGCCGATGTTCACCGCGCGGCCGAGCTCGAGCTCGGGCACCGCCTCGGTCTGAACGGGCCCCTGGGCCGCCTGAAACGACGTCACCTCGAGCTCGCCCACGCGCTCGACGGCCACCTCGCCGATGCGCTCGGGCACCGTCACCTCGAGGCCCTCGACCGTCTGCTGCGCGACGGGCGGAGGACCCAGGCCCCCGAGGTCGCCGAGGTCCTTCCCGCACACCTCGCACTCGAAGCCGAAGTCCTGACGGTGCTCGCAGACGGGGCAGACGCTCATTGGGGCGACAGCCTACAGCGGAACGCGCACCGTCACTGCTGGTACTCGGAGTAGGGGCTGCCGTTGAAGTGCTTGAGCAGCGGCCCCTCGTTTCCCTCGAGTGACACCAGCACCGGTGTGTCACCGGCACAGGCTGACACACGCACCTCGGCGCTCTTCCCGTTCGGCTCCAGGACCTTGAAGAGCTGCTCGCCGGCGGGAACTCCCTCGATTCGCCAGCTTCCGTCGGGCTTCACCTGCGTCGCCAGCTCACGCGCCGGCACCACCACCACCCAGGCCCGCATATTGCTGTGGATGTCGCACTGAATGCGAAACCCGCCCTCCTTCAGAAACGCGACCGGCTCGGGCTCGGCCTTCCTGGTCGGCTGGATGCGCACCGTCGTGCGGTCGCTCGTGAAGACCGAGTGCTCGGTGTTGTCGCGGTTCGGAAACCCCACGGAGTCGTTCTTCTGCACGATCAGCAGCCCGGGGACGAACTGCTGGTTCTGCTGGGCGATGTCGTGGCGCTTGCGCTCGCCGAGCTTGAGGGCGCGAGGTCTGTTGGCGACGTAGACGACGAGATCGCTCGGCTTGATCGTCTTGTCCGCCGACGAGAACGAGACCTTGCCCGAGACCGGGCAGGTGGTGGGCTGCGCGAGGGCCGGCAGCGAGGCTGTCGCGGCGAGCGAGGTGATCAGCAGGCAGCGCGCGCGCATCAGTAGCTCACGATCAGGCTGGTGGTGAAGACGTCGTCGGGGAAGTCGGCGCCGAGCAGCTCTCGATTGAACGTGTACTCCGCCTTGATGGCGAGGCGCCGCATGGGCTCGACCCTGACGCCCGCGGTCGCCCGAACCCGATCAGACTCGTAGGCCCAGTCGCGCGCCTGCCGCATGGTGCCGGAGCGCCAATCGACCCGGGCGTAGGGGGTCAGCCACCTCGTCGCGCGCCAGCCCCCGAGCAGGTACGCGCCGCGATAGGCCAGGCACGACGCGGCGGTGCACGGCACGGGCTGATCGTTGATGAACCCGGTCTTGCCGGCGGCCCGCCCAAACCCACCTTCGGCCGTGAAGAAGACCCGCGAGAGATCGACCTTCGCCGCGGCCCCGGCGTGGAACTGCCACACCGTCGCGTCTGACTGCCGGTCTTGCACGCCCACCATGCCGTTCAACGAGAGCTCGAGCCCCACCCCGACGGGCAACAGCAGGCCCACGCGCCCCGACACCGTCGGCGACCCGTTGAAGCCTGCCTCGGCACCCCACGGCATCACCTCCTGCTGGTTCGAGCCGTTGGTCACCGCCACCAGCACCTCGAGCCGGTCGTCGAGCAGCAGGCCCCGCGCGCGCACCCCGAGCGCGCGCCCACAGGTGTAGCGGCAGAGCAGCGACGGGCTGACGGTGAGCCGGTCCGGTGACTCCTGCACGCGGTACTCGACGCCCAACACCGAGTCGACCTTGCCCACCCAGATCGTCAGCTCTCCGAAGCCCAGGCGGCGCCGCCAGCTCAGGTTGGCGAGCTTGACGTCGAGGAAGTCTCCGAGCGCGAAGTGCGTCACCGTGCGCTCCCTCGGCAGGAGGTCGACCATGACGTGGGCCAGCAGCTCGGTGCCGATCGTCGCGCGCAGCTGCAGGTTCGCGTTGTTGACCAGCACCGTCGGGCGCCCCGCGGTCCTCAGGCCATCGAAGCCCACGGCGCGGGAGTCACCAATGTCAGCGGGCTCGCCGCGGGAGTTGATCGCGGTCGCGAGCGGATCGCCGCGGAGGGCCCAGGTGTCGAGCACGTCGTCGGCGCCCCTGATGAGCCGGTCGACGTCTTTTCGAACGCCCGACCCGTTGCCCTGCACCGCGAAGAAGCCGACGTCGAGGTAGCCACCCCATGAGACGGAGGTCTCGCGGATCAGATCTTCGCGTTCGCCCAGCGAGCTCACCGACCTGTTGGTGAGCGACAGCTCCTCCTTCACCTCGGCGAGATCTCCTGACGTCGCTGAGACCGCCGCCTTCGTCTCGGCGAGCTCCTTCTTCGTCGCCGCGAGTTCCGCCTCGAGCGCCAGCAGCCTGCCCTCGAGCCTCGTGGCCGGGGAAGCCACGCCCGCGTCGGGCGCCGCCGCGAGCAACACCACCAACAGCGCGCTCGTCATGGGATCACCGCACAGGCCGCGCCGAACTCACGCTTCATGCCGACGAAGGTGGGCCGCGAGTTGTCACAGGCCCACCGGGCGGCGGGCGGCGCACCATTCAGCGCCTCCAGGAACAAGACGAGATCGCCCTGCTCGCGCTCGCCCAGCCCCAGCGGCTCGAGGAAGACGCTCGCAGGGCCGGCGCCGGCTCGATCGCCGCCGCGGTTGTAGAACCAGACGACGTCCTTGAGCGTCTCGAGCTGGCCCGCGTGCATGAAGGGCCCGGTGAGCGCGACGTTTCGCAGCCCCTTGGTGCGAAACCGCCCCACGTCGGCCTCGGTCGGCGTCGCCACCTCGACCGATCGGCGAAAGGGGTTCGCCTTGAGCCGCTCGAGCCCGGTGAAGCGCCCTGTGTCGACGCTCGGCACGTTCGGGCCTGATTGGCCCACGCCCACGCCATGAAACTGGTTGTCGGTGAACATGGGCCCCCGGTGACACTGCACGCAGCCTGCTTTGCCGATGAAGAGGAGCAGCCCGCGACGGGCCCCCTCACTGAGCGCGTGATCGTCCCCCTGCGCGAAGCGGTCGAACGGAGCGTCGAGGCTGACGAGCCGGCTCAGGTAGGCCCCCCACGCCTTCAGGCTGCGCTCGTAGATGCGGCGGAGCTCGGCCTCGGCCTCGGGAGAGCGCGGGCGCTCGAAGCGGGCGGCGTTGGGGTGCCGCGGGTCGAGCTCTTCTGGGAGCGACTGGTTGAAGAGCGCGCGGTAGCGGTCGGGGTACCGGTCGAAGAGAGCGCGCGCGAGGCGCAGCGGGTCTCCCCCCATCGTCGGCGCGGCCTCGTAGGCGTGCACGGCCTGCCCCCACAGCGTGTCAGCGCGGCCGTCCCACCCCCACCACTCGTAGAAGGCCACGTTGAGGAGCGTCGGTGTGTTTCGGCCCGTCCACCCCAGGCCCAGGGACACGTTGCGGACGGTGCGAGGGTCTGAGAACCCCGTGGTCGGCGCGTGGCACTGCACGCACGGCACGCCTTGAGTCGCCAGCGCGAACCCACCATCGGTCGCGACGTTCGAGAGGCCGCGGTCGAAGAACAGCTGCTGCCCGAGCTCGGCCACGGCGTCATCGGCGAGGAACTCGTTCGAGGGGTCGCCTGGCGCGCCCTTCGACACCATCGCCGCCAGCATCGCTTCGTCCTGCTCGGTGAGCCCCGGCCGCGGCGCGACCCACTCTGCGCACCCCACCGACGCCGCCACCGCGAGCGTCACCAGTGAACGAACTCCGCGCATCGCCCCCTCCTTCGTCGCAGCGTTGTAGAGGAACGGCGCTCGTGGTGCGAGCGCCCCCCGGGTCGATCAGCGCGAGGCGACCTGGTCGAGGGTGACGTGGCGAGACGCGAGCTCCGCGGCAGTGAAGGGCAAGGTGCGGACGTCGGCGATCGCCCCACGCCAGTGCGCGTCGTCGACGAGGACCCGGTCCTGGCTGAACCGCGCCCCCCGCACGTCGGCGCCTTCGAAGCGCGCCTTGTAGAGGCTGGCGTTGCGCAGGTCGGCGTCCGTCAGCACCGCGCCTTCGAGGCGCGCGTACTCGAGGTGCGCGCCCGACAGCTGCGCCTGCGCGAAGTTCGCGCGCGCCAGCCTCGCGCCGCGCAGGGTGGCCTTCGAGAGGTCGGCGCCCTTGAACGACGCGCCGGCGAGCTCGGCCTGGAGGAAGCTGGCGCCGCGGAGCTTCGCGCCGTCGAAGCGCGCGCCGCGCAGGTCCATCGCCTCGAAGCGGGCCCCCTCGAGGTTGGCGCCGCGAAGGTCGGCACACGGCCCCCGCGCCGCGTTGAGGCCCTGCTCGCCGGCCGCGTTGCGGCAGTCGCCGGTCGCGGCGTCGAAGCGGTACTGCGCGAAGGCCGAGGAGGCGAAGGCGACGGAGGCGAGGACGGCGAGCTTGAGCGAGTTCATGGCGGTTTCCCCTGCGAGGCTGCGTTGGATGGAGGCTCCCTGTGCAGGGCCCTTGCCAGCCGCCGTCGCGTTCGAGAAAGGCGCCCAACCGGTGGAGAACAGGGCAGATCGGTGCCTGACACCGGTCGCCGCTGACACGACACACTGTGACGCCCTCACTCGAGCTGCCGGAGGGCCTCCGACACCCGCTCGAGCTCTTCGGTGGGCCGCTCGAGGCGCTCCAGCAGATCGCGCAGGTGGTTGAGCTCACGCCTGAGCTCCGCGTCAGGGGCGCCACCCTGGCGCATCGCCTCGATGCCTCGCTCCATTCCTGCGGCGGCGTCGTCGAGCTCGCCCAGGCACTCCTGGGCCCGCGCCAACACCACGAACTCGCGCCCCAGCCGGGCCGGGTCGGCCTGAGGCATCTGCTGGCGAATGCTCAGCGCCGCCGCCACGTGACGCCTGGCGCCCTGACAGGAGCCGTTGCCCAGCATCACCACCCCCACGTTGTGTTCGGCGACGGCCGTCTCGGGGTGCGTCGGGCCGAGCTGGGCCTGACGAATCTGCAGCACCTCGAGCAGGAGCGCCTGCGCCTCGGCCGCCGGGAGCGAGAGCGCGTGGTTGGTGAGCGCCCTGGTGACGAGCGGGTGCCACGGCGGGTAGCGCTTTCGCCGCAGCGCGAGCACCTGCTGAAACGCCACCCGGGCCTGGCCGAGTTCGCCCTCCCGGGTGGCGAGCTGCCCCACCTGGGTGAGGCGCAGCGCCTCGAGGAACTCGGGGTGGCCCAGCCGCGAGGTGATGTCATCGGCGGCGCTGGCGGCCTCGTGGGCGGCGTCGAAGCGATCGCGCTCGGAGTACCAGCCGATCAGCCCGACCCAGGCCCTGGCGCGCTCCTCATCGGAGCCGGCCCGCTCCGCGAGGCTGACGGCGCTCTTGAGCAATGACTCCGCGTCGGGGCGGCGGAGCTCGGCTGAGAGAAGCCCCGCCAGCAGCTGAGCCTCGGCCTCGACGCGAAAGGCCTTCTCCTCATGCGCGTCGGCAGCCACCTCGAGCGCCGCGCTCACGCCTTCTGCGTACCGCCCGGCGGCGCGAAGCACCCGGGTGCGGCTCAGCGCCGGGCGGAGCGCGCGATCGGCGTCGGTGTCATGAGAGAGCGCGAACGACTCCTCGCCCCGGGACTGGCAGCTCGCGGCGGGCTGCACCTCGAGGACGACGGTGGCGTGAGCGTTCTCGACGACCTGAGCATCGGCAGAGCCAAAGACCTCGGCCAGGCTCGCGAGGACGGCGCCGCGCGTGGAGAGGCACTGCGCCCGGGCTCGCTGCTCGGCGCTCGCGGCGTCGAGTCGGCACGAAGCGCGCGACGCCTCGCCCCAGGCCCTGACCTCGGGCTCGAGCTGGGCCCAGACCTTCGCGAAGGCGTCACGCCCGGGCGCTCCGGCGGCGGCGACGAAGACCTGTCGCATGGCGTCGACGCGCGAGGCGGACCAGGTCTGGGCCAGGGTGGAGTCGACCGACGCGGCACACTCTCGCGCGAGGCGCTGGGCAGGCGTCTCGCGGAAGAAGAGGCCCCCGCTGACGAGGCCGACGGCGACGAGGCCGGCCACCACCACCGCTGCGTTGAGGAGCCGGCGACGCGCCTTGGCGGGGTCGTTCTCGAGGGCCACCAGGAGGGCCTCCATCGAGGGAAACCGGTCGCCGGGCGCCGGGGCGAGCCCACGCGCGAGCACCCGCCGCAGCCAGGCCGGCAGCACCGCGGGCAGGCGCGCCTCGACGCTGCCGCCTGCGTCGGCCGACGAGAACCTGGTGCCGCTCAACGCCCAACAGAGCGCGACGCAGAACGAGTACTGGTCCGAGGCGGGCCCGACCTCGGCGCGGGCGCGCTGCTCGGGCGACATCCACGCGGCCGTCCCGCCACCGACGATCATGGTGTCGCCGTCGACGAAGCGGGCGAGCCCGAAGTCGGTGACGTGCGCGGCGCCGTGCTGATCGAGCAGCACGTTGTCAGGCTTGAAGTCGCGGTGAACGATGCCGGCTGCGTGGGCCGCCGCCAGGCCGCGGCCCGCCTCCTGGAAACGGGCCAGCACGTCGGTGAAACCGGGCTTCTTCTCCAGCCAGTCGCTGAGGGTGCCGCCGGCCATGAACTCCATGGCGATGAAGAGCTGGTCGGCGAAGCGCCCGACGTCGTGAACGGCGACGACGTTGGGGTGCGAGAGCTGGGCCAGCACCTGCGCCTCACGCAGCAGCCGCGCGCGTTGCTCATCACTCGCGCCGCCCTCGCCCCTCACCCGCACCAGCTTCAGGGCCACCTTGCGGTCGAGCTGAGGATCATACGCGGCGTACACGACGCCCTGCCCACCAACCCCGAGCGCTTCGAGCAGCACGTAGCGGCCGAGCGAGGTGCCCCGCCCCAGCACCTGAGCGGGGCCCATCGCTCGCGGCTCGGCGAGCGACTGCTCTTCGGAGTCAGCAGGTGTGAGGAAGGGATCGGTCACGAGATCGGGCTCGACGGCGCGGCACCACCGCAACGCATGTGCCAGCGTGGTCAGGTTCCGCAAACGACCGATCTCCGTCAAGCGCCGCCGGCGCAGAAGTGACACAGCGTGTGTCACCGGGGCGGGTGGCACGTTTTCCGCTACCGTGCGCGCGCCATGGGACAGAGCACGCAGAGCGAGAGCGTCGTCGAGACCACCGCGGCCTCGGAGCCGGTGCCGGGCGCGGTGCTGCTCTTCTCGGGGCGCGTGCCGCAGTACCGCCCCGTCGTCATTCCCCGCGCCGGAACGCTGACGCTGGGTCGTGACGACGTCGCGGGCCTGCCGCTGCCCGACGAGAAGGTGTCGCGCCAGCACGCCGAGCTCGTCTTCTCGAATGGGCGCTTCACCCTCACCGATCTCGGCAGCCGCAACGGCACCTTCCTCGAGGGCGCACGGGTAGAGGGCGCGGCGACGGCGAAGAGCGGCGCGGTGGTGCGGCTGGCCCAGACGGTGCTGGTGCTCGAGGCCGATCTGCGGCCCCACCTCGCGGGCCAGATGAAGCACGAAGACTTCATCATCGGGCCGACGCTCCAGGGGGCGCTCGATCGGGCGGTCGTCGCGCGCGCCAACCAGGGCCACCTGCTGGTGCGGGGAGAGAGCGGCGCCGGCAAGGAGCTGATCGCCAGGCGCTTCCACGAGGCGGGGGCGCGGCGCGGGCCCTTCGTCGCCGTCAACTGCGCGGCGATTCCTGCGTCGGTGGCCGAGCGCCTGCTCTTCGGCGCGGTGAAGGGCGCGTACACCGAAGCCAGGGCCGACGCCGATGGCTACCTCGCCGCGGCGGACGGGGGGGTGCTGTTCCTCGACGAGATCGCCGAGCTCGATCTCCAGGTGCAGGCGAAGCTGCTGCGCGCCATCGAGTCGGGGGAGTACCTGCCGCTGGGCGCGGCGGCTCCGCGCACGGTGGCCCTGAGCGTGGTGGCGGCGTCACATCGCGATCTGCGCGCCGCGGTGGCGTCGAACGCCTTCCGGGCCGACCTCTTCTATCGGCTCTCACAGTTCGAGGTGACGCTCCCGCCCCTGAGGGAGCGGAGAGAGGAGGTGCCGTGGTTGATGCGCCACGCGCTGAGCGGCCTGCCGCTCGAGCTGCACGCGTCGGCCGTCGAGGCCGCGCTGCTCCGGGTGTGGCCCGGCAACGTTCGGGAGCTCCTCTCCGAGACGCGCAAGGCCGCGGCGGCGGCGCAGGCCGAAGGCGCCGGTGTGCTGCGGGCCGAGCACCTGGCGCCCCACGCTGGACGGGCGGTCGATGGGGCCCCCGTCGCCGCCCGGGCGGCGCCATCGTCTGGAGCGCGCCCCGCCGCGCCGCCGGTGCCCGCGGAGCACGACGCAGACCGCGAGGCGATCGTCGCGGCGCTCAGCGCGAGCGGCAACAACGTGTCAGCGGCCGCCAAGGCGCTCAACATGCACCGCACGCAGCTGTACCGCGCGATCAAGCGCCTGGGCCTGCTCAGCCAGGAAGAGCCGTGACTGGCGGGGCGAGCCCCCCTCTCGGCTGGCGCGCGATCAACGAGCGCAGGCCCCACGACATCGTCTCGTGCTCGTGGAGCAGGCAGCTGACGAAGGCCTGATGGTCGGGCTCCTCCCACTCGCTGAAGAGGTCCACCAGGTTGCGCAGCTCCTCGACGATGCGCTGGTGCTCGAGCAGCAGCCCTGCGTCGAAGCGCGCCGTCGGGTCGAGGCGCACGTGATCCACCGGGCGGGGCACCGGCGTCGGCAGCACGCCCGCGATCTGCTCCACCACCTCGTCGAGCTGACGCGCCTGCTCGGCGAACACGCCGTTGATCAGCTCCGCGCGCGTGTTGGCCTCGAGCGCGCGCGTCTTCGCGTACAACGCCACCTCGTCGAGGAGGAGCCGCCGGAACGCCTCGGTGATGCGCTCGGGCGACGTGGGGATCTCGCGTGCGTGCGATGTCATCGGCCCCTCCTCATTCCCCAGCCGCCGGGTACTCGCCCAACGGCGTCGTCGCGAGCTGGCGCACCCTGCGGATGAGCCGGTTGACCCGACGAAACCAGTCGGTGATGCGGGGACGACGTTCGTCAACGAGCGCTTCGGCGTTCTGCGGTTCGTGCATGGTTCCCCCCTTGGGAAGGCCAAAAAGAACCACAAACTGAGCCACCGAGAATTCTCGGGAAGGCGAAGGGTTGGGCCTCGTGCCCATCAACCTGAATGATGGGCCCGCTCGTATTGAGTCGAATGCTCAATCGGCGAAAAAACGCAGGCCGATCAGCCAACCCGCGCCAGCTTGAGCCGGCCCTCCCAGCGCTCCTCGAGGGCTCTTCGCAGCCGCAGGTGCTCCGGGTGCTCGAGGCCGGGGTCCTTCTCGACGATGGCGCGCGCCTCGACCTGGGCGATCGAGAGCAGGTCCTGGTCTCTGGCGAGGTTGGCCACCGCGAGCTCCGGCAGGCCGCTCTGGCGGGTGCCGAGGAACTCGCCGGGCCCGCGAATCTCGAGGTCGCGCTCGGCGATCACGAAGCCGTCGCTCGTCTCGGCCATCACCTCGAGCCGGGCCTGGCTGTCCTCACTGCGCGCGTAGCCGGCGATCAGGAAGCAATAGGACTTCGCCGCGCCACGGCCGACGCGCCCGCGCAGCTGGTGGAGCTGCGACAAGCCAAACCGCTCGGCGTGCTCGATCACCATCACCGAGGCGTTGGGCACGTCGACGCCCACCTCGATCACCGTGGTGGCCACCAGCACGTCGAGCGCGTGCGCCCGGAACGCCGACATCACCGCGTCCTTCTCGTCTTGCTTCATGCGGCCGTGGAGCAGCCCGACCCTGGCCTCGGGAAACACCACCTTGAGCTGCTCGGCGGCCTGGGTCGCGTCGGCGAGGTCGAGCTTCTCGCTCTCCTCGACCAGCGGATACACCACGTACGCCTGATGGCCCTGGGCCAATTGCTCCCGCACCGCCTCCCACGCCTTCGGCTTCGCCTTGTCGTTGAAGACCCGCGTCTCGATGGGCGTGCGGCCCGGCGGGAGCTCGTCGATCACCGACACGTCGAGGTCGCCGTACATCGTCATCGCCAGGGTGCGCGGAATCGGGGTCGCGGTCATCACCAGCACGTCGGGCCGCACGCCCTTGGCCATCAGCTGGTGCCGCTGCATCACGCCGAAGCGGTGCTGCTCGTCCACCACCACCAGGCCCAGCTTCGCGAAGTCGACCGCGTCTTCGATCAGCGCGTGGGTGCCGACCGCGATCATCGCCTGCCCCGAGGCCACCCGCTCCCGGCGCTCGCGCTTGGCCTTCGCCGTGCCAGAGCCCGTCACCAGGGCGACGTCGACGCCCGCCGCGGCGAAGATCTTCGAGAACGTCTTGAAGTGCTGCTCGGCGAGGATCTCGGTCGGCGCCATCACCGCGACCTGGTAGCCGCTCTGCACCGCCACCGACGCGGCCACCATCGCCACCGCCGTCTTCCCAGAGCCCACGTCACCCTGAATGAGGCGGTTCATCGGCTCGGGCCGCGCCATGTCGCGCGACAGCTGCTGCACCACCCTGCCCTGCGCGCCCGTCAACGCGAACGGCAACAGCTTCGCCGCCGCCTCCAGCCGCGCCGCGCTCACGTCGAAGGCGATGCCGGGCGTCACCTTCACCCCTTGCCGCTTCAGCGCCATGCCCAGCTGCAGGAAGAAGAGCTCGTCGAACGCCAGGCGCCGGTGGGCCTCTGACTGGTGGGCGTCGAGCGCCGGCAGCGACGACTCGGGCTGTGGGAAGTGAATGCGCTGGAGCGCCGTCGCCAGGGGCAGCAGCCTTACCCGCGCGCGCACCTCATCGGGCAGCGGCTCCTCGATGGCGCCCGCGAACTGCTCCGACACCTTGAAGGCCAGCTCTCGCAGCGAGCGCTGCTCGTGCCGCTCGAAGCCCGGGTAGATGGGCACGATGCGGTTGAAGTGGATGGGCGAGCTCTCGACGTCATCGGCGGGCTCGATCTCGGGGTGCGTCATCTCCCAGCCGCGCAGCGACTGGCGGACCTCGCCCGACACCACCAGGCGCTTGCCGATGGGGAAGCGCGCCTTCAGCCAGGGCCCGGTCTGGAAGTAGGTCGCGGCGATGGAGCCCGAGGCGTCGGCCAGCACGGCGCGGAAGAAGCGCTTGCCCCGGCCAGACGACTCTTCGGTGTCGCGCACCGTCGCGATGATGGTGCCGCGCTCGCCGCCGCGGAGCTGGGCGATGCGCTTGAGGGTGCGCCGGTCTTCGTAGACGCGCGGGAGCAGGAACAACACGTCACCGATGCGCTGCACGCCCTTCTTCTTGAGCGCCCCCAGCAGCCTCGGGTTCACCCGCCAGCCGACCTTGTTCACCGGCTGGGCCAGGGGGCCCGTCTGCGGCGAGATCGACATGATGCGCGTGGGCGCCGCGGCGTCGGGGTCTTCGGCCTTCTTCTTTCCACGCGGCCTCTTCGCCTCGGCCGGCGGTGCAGCAGCG
>JACSRE010000029.1 GCA_014879945.1 Myxococcus sp. | reverse complement strand
GGTGAGGTGCTGGTGTTCGACCTCGCGTGAGGGCCAGCGAGGCACCTCGGTCCCCCGGTCGGCCTGAGAGAACGGGTCGAGGTGCGCCGGGTAGCCGACGCTCCACAGCGTGAGCGGCCCGGGGGGCGCGGTGGGGCAGTGGAAGTTCTCTTGCGCCTCGAGGCCGCGCGCGAACACCTCGAGCGGCACCTCGCCTCGCGACACCGCCGTGAGCCCGCCGACCAACATTCGCACCATGTGCCGCGCGAACTGCTGGCCGACGAAGCGCAGGGTGGCGCCGCTGGGCGTCGGGGTGACTGCCACCGAGTCGACCGTGCGCGGCTTCTGCTCGCTGGTCTTGAAGTGAAAGACCCGGAAGTTGCGCGTGCCGGGCACGAGCGCCGAGGCCTCGCGCAGGCGGTCGAGGTCTCCTGCGGCCTCGCGGCTGAGGGTGTAGCGGTACTCCTTCGAGGTGGCGCTCCACGCGGCGTGAAAGCCCTGGGCGGCCTCGCGCGCCATCACCAGGCCCAGGTCGAGCGGCAGGTGGGGCGTCAACCGCTCGAGGAGCGAGGCGAGCGGCACCTCACGCGCCACCCGCGCGCTCAACACCTGCATGCGCGCGCTCACGCCCTTGTCGGTGCGGCCGGCGACGACGGGGTTTCGCGACAGGCCGGCCGCCGAGAAGACGCGCAGCAGCTCCGCCTGCACGGTGCGGAGCCCCTGCTGGCCCTGGTAGCCGTGAAAGCCGCCGCCGTCGTACCAGCACCACAACGCGACGATGGTGAAGGGGGTGTCTCTCACGGTGCAACGTCTCACGCGCACCGTATGCTGCCGCGGTGCACCTCGTCCTCTGCTCGCTGCTCGCCGCCGCCCCCAGCCCCGCCGTCACCTGTCTGCCGGTGCCCGACGCCATCACCACGCTGGGCGACGGCGCGATGCGCAGCTACCGCGCCAGCCTCAAGCCAGACGCGAAGGCGCCCCCGGTGAGCGCGGCGCCCTCGGACGCGCGGCTGCTGCTGCGCCTCATCTGGTCGGCGGCGGCGAAGAGCGAGCCGCTCAAGGCGCTCGACCCATTCATGGAGCGCGCCTTCACCTGGAGCTCCGGTGGAGACGCCAGCGCCCAGCAGGCCCTCACCGACTGGGCCAGGCGCGACGCCACCCCGAAGCTCGTGCGCGACGCCATCGCCGGGCGCTGCCAGACGAAGGGCGCCACCGTCACCTGCGCAGCGGCGAAGGGGCCGCGGCTGGTGCTCGAGAAGCGCGACGGGTGCTGGCGGTGGACGGCCTTCGTCGAGGCCGGCTGAAGCCCTCAGCCGCGCTGCGCGGCGCGGGCCTCGAGGGCGTCGAAGTACGTCGCGGTCGCCGCGCGCCCTGCCCGCACCAGGGCCTCGGCGCGCGCAAGGCTCATGTCGAACTCGGTGGCCCGGTAGCCCTTCGCGGGCAGGCGGCAGAGCGCGTGCGGCACGGTGTCGGCGATGGTGAGGTCGAGCCCGTGCGCGATGGTGTCGGCCAGCACCGAGAGGCGCTGACCGAGCCGGGAGCTGGCCAGCAGCCCCGAGAACGATGACGACGCCTCGAGGGGCGGCGCCCCGGGCACCTCGACGGTGGTGTCGAGCATCACGCCGACTGGAAACGCCAGGCCCCCGGGCGGCGGCCCCATCAACTGACCGACCAGCGCGTTGGCCGTCGGGAGGATGAAGCCCAGCGGCAGGTTCGAGAGCAGCCCGCCGTCTACCATCGTGTGCCCCGTCAGGTCTTCGCCCGCGTACAGGCCCCACTCCGCGCGCCAGTGCACCTCGGCGAACAGCAGCGGAATGCTCATCGACATGCGCACCGCCGACACCAGCGGGCACGAGGGCGCGCTCAGGTGGTTGAGGGCGCGGAGCCGGCGCGCGGTGGTGTCGGTCACCACCAGGGTGAGGTGCCGGCCCGTCTGCTCGAAGAGGGCCCCCAGGGTGATGCGCGAGAGGCCGGGCCGCTTGCCCTCGAGCTGACGCATCAACCACCCGGTGAAGCCCTCACCCGAGACGAAGCCGCCGGTCTCGAGGAACGACAGCGCCGCCCGGGCCGTCATCAGCTTGCGGCCCAGGTCGCCCGGCAGCCGGAGCGCCGCCAGCTGCACCTCGGTGATGGAGGGCTCGGCCTCGGCCGACACCGGCACGAAGGGCTCGGAGAGGTACTCCGAGAAGAGGGGCTGGCCGTCGTCGGTCCGGTCCAGGCTCATCGCGACCAGCTCTTCGCCCGAGAAGCCCGCCGTCACCAGGGCCGCCGCGATGGCGCCGGCCGAGGTGCCCACCAGGCGCCTGATGCGGTGGCCGCGCGCGAGGATCTCGGCCAGGGCGGCGTTGAGGGCGATTCCCTTACTGCCTCCGCCGTCGAGGGCGAGATCGAGCGTCAGCACGCGGCGCATCGCAGCACCTCGGGGGCGCGGGCGCCATCGCAAGCGGAGCGCGCCGCCTTCAGTACTCGTAGTTGTTCAACTCGCCGAAGGACTTGAGCGACTTCCGGGTGGCGTTCTTCGTCTCGAGCTTCGCGTCGTAGCGTCCGCTCTCCCAGCGGGCCCTGGTGGCGGCGATGACGGGCGCCTCGCCAGCGAGGGCGTCGGCCGAGGTGCCGAAGAGGCTGCGCGCGCGGTCGAGCAGGTCGAGGGCGTTGGAGCGGTCGCCGCGCTCGAGGGCTTCGCTCGCCAGCACCAGCTGCTCGTTGCCGAAGGCGCGCGCGACGTCGGCGTAGCGCCCCTCGTCGCGTGAGCCGGCCACCGCCACCGGGTCGTCGGAGCGCGAGACCTGCACGACGGCCTCGGCGGCTTCGCGCGCGCCCGCGGGGGTGGTCCACGACAGCCTCGGCTGCAGCAGCGTCGCGGCGCCTGAGCCGCCGAAGTGGCGCAGCTTCACCAGCACCCGCGCGGTCGCGCCGGGGCCGAAGTCGGGCAGGCTCACCGTCGCGTCCTCCAGCAGCGTACGGCCGGCGACCGCCACCACCGTCGCCTCGGCGCCGGGGCGCAGCTCGAGCCTGACGTGGCGAGCCAGCGGCCTGCGGGCGAGCTCGAGCTCCTGGGCCAGCACCACCTCGAGCGCCTCGGCCTGGCGGAGGTCGCCGTAGAAGCCGCCGCCGGCCTGCGCCAGCCCGCGCATCAGGCCCGGGTCGAAGTCGTCACCGACGCCGATGGCGGTGAGGGTCGCGCCGCGCCCGTGCGTCAACAGGGCCCGGCGCTCGAGCGAGGCGCGGTTGACGTCGCCGGCCGTGGCCTTGCCGTCGCTGACGAGCACGAGCCGCCGGGCGCCCGAGGCCTCGCGGAGCGCCGCCTCACCCGCCTCGAGCCCCGCGCTGATGTTGGTGCTCCCGTCGGGCGCGAGCGCGTCGATCCACTCCAGCGCCTGGGTCCTCCCCGAGGGCGTCATGCGGGTCAACGGCCCCGCGCGCGCCGCCTCGCTGAAGGCCACCAGCGAGAGCTCATCGTCGGGGCCCAGGCGCTGCACCAGGGCGCGGGCCGCGCGCCGGGCCTGCTCCATCTTGGCGCCGGCCATCGAGCCCGAGCAGTCGACGACGACGGCCAGGCTGACCCGCTGGGCCTCGACCGTCGTCTGCCGGGCCGTGACGTCGATGACCGCCCACGCGTCGCCGCCGGTGCTCGAGAGGAGCGCGTGCGTAGACGCTGCGGTGAAGGACAACGCCCCCGACGACGGCGAGGTGGCCAGCGGGGGCGCCGCTACAGAGACACGCGCGGGCGCCGGGCTCGGGACAGGGGGCGCGCCCGGTGAGTGCGTCACCAGCGCAACGAGGGTGAGGACGGCGGCGGCGGCCAACAGCAGCGTGGTTCGGTTCATGCCCGGCACCGTCTCACCGGCGCGGGGGCCCGGCATCGGGCGCTCGACGGAGGGTCCCCTCGATGACCGTCGGTCACTCGACCGATGCAGCGCCAGGCCGCGAGCCATGCCGCGCCAACGGCGAGAACAGGCCAGGGAGCTCGCCGAGGGGCGACCGTCGCGAGCGCACGCACCGTCGACCGGCCCCCGTCGTCGGTGTCTTCGACCCTGCGGAAGGCCCACTCCGAGGGGACCGCGCGTGCACCTGCGGGGCAGGTCCTCCGACGTGTCGCGGCACCGCGCGCCTCGAGTACGCCTCGCGCATAGGCAGCGTCACGCGCCGGGCGAACGGCGCCTTCATCCTCACGGTGGTGTGCGCGCAGACCGGCCGCAATGGCGAGGTGCTGACGCTGGCGCCGCCCATCACCCGGGAGTTCGCGCGCGTGCACCACCAGCCGCGCAGCTCGCCGGAGACGTGGACTCATGCCCCCCCAGGGCGCCCTCAGCGCATCGACAACACCAGCTGCCGCTTCTGCGCGAGCCGGGCCACGCGCCGGGCGTGGACCAGCGGGGCCTCGACGGGCCTCGCCAGCACGGCGTGGCGCTCGGCCGCGCGCGCGTCGCGGAGCCGGTGCTCGTACAGCCGCGACAGCGCCAGGTGCAGCCCGGCCGCGTCTTCGCACAGCGGCAGCGCGCGCTCCCACGCCGAGGCGGCCTGCTCGAGCGCGCCGCGCCTGCGCAGCACCCGGCCCATGGCGATGAGCGCGCGCGCGCGCACGTCGACCACCTCACTCTGGGTCGCGTGCTCGAGGAAGCGCTCGGCCTCGAGCGGCCGGCGCGCGCGCTCGGCCAGCTCGCCCAGGCCCATCGAGACCTCGGGCATCACCTGCGTGCGCTGCTCCCAGGCCGCGCCCAGCCACGCGAGCAGGGCCGCGGTGCTCCGCAGGTCCTGCAGGTTGTGCGAGAGCACCCGCGCCAGCGTCGCCACCCGGCCGGTGCGCAGAAAGTCGAACCACGCCGCCGGCACCTGGGCGCCGTCGAGGTCGCCCACGCGGTGCACGTCGAGCACCGCGCTCTCGACGGTGCACAGCCGCGTCTCGCGCTGCCAGTGGCGCAGCACGCGCCGGCTGGCGTGGAGCAGGTCGAGGTGCACGCGCGGCGGCGGCGGCGTGAGGCGGTTCATCACGAAGCGCGTCCGCAGCAGGGGCCAGTCGAAGGAGCGCCCGTTGAAAGACACCAGCGCGCTGGCCGCCTCGACGCGCTCCGACAGGCGCTGCAGCAGCGGCCGCTCGGCGCCGGGCCCGGAGAGGTGCAGCTGCTCGACCACCAACGCGCCCTCGTCGACGAAGGCCAGGCCCACGAGGAACGGCAACGTGCCCGAGCCACCCGAGAGCCCGGTCGTCTCGGTGTCGAGGAAGAGGAGCCGGCCGACGTCGACGCCCGCGTACGCCTCGTCGAGGCCGAGCACCCCGAGGGTGACGGCAGGCGGAAACGAGGGCGCCGCGCTGCGCGTCTCGACGGCGTGCAGGGGCCCAGCCGGCGTCGAGCGCGGCGGAATCAACGCCGAGAGCGGGCTGTCACCGCGCGCGCTCCGCTCCGACGGCGAGGGGGTGGAGTAAGCGGGCCGCGCGAGCAGCCCGAGCTTCGCCTTGAAGTCCATCGTCAGCTGAGCGCCGTGACGCCGAGGGCCGAGAGGACGGCGAGGGCCAGGGTCTTTCGGCCGCGATGCACGGCGTCCACCGCGCCGGGCCCCACGCAGGCAGGGCACCCCTCGTCGCACGCGCAGCCTTCGAGGAGCTCCCGCGTCTTGCGCAGCAGCGACTCGCGCTCGTCGAACAGCCGCGTCGACAGGCCCACGCCGCCGGGCACCGAGTCGTAGAGGTACAGCGTCGGGTCGAAGAGCGCGCTGCCGCGCCCGTCGCCTTCGCGCCCGCCGACGCACTGGCCGAGGTCTCTCGGGTCCACCATCAGGCCCACCGCCGCCACCGTGTGCATCGCCGAGAGCAGGCCGCGCAGGGCGTCCATCACGTCGGGGCGGGGCGCGCTGAACGACTGCACCACCGCCTCGGGCACCGTCAGCCACACCGCGGTGGTGTGCATCTGCATCTCGGGCAGGCGCACGTCGCCGTAGCCGACGTTCTCGTGCGTGTGGAACTTGATCTTCTTGTAGCCGACGACGCGCTCCACCACCGAGACGTCGCCGGTGCCGAGCTCGTGCGTGGGCGCGGCGGCCTCGTGCGCGCGGCTCATGACCGTCACCTTCGTGAAGGTCATCGCGTCGGTGTAGTAGTCGGGCTCGACGGGGCGGACGAAGGCCTTGTGGTTCTCGAAGTCGAGGCGCTCCACCTGAAACTGCCGGCCCTCGTGTTGGTAGATGGCCTGCTCGTGCAGCATGGTGTGCGTCGAGCGCCAGTCCATCTCGGCCATCGTCTTGTCGGTCGAGAGGTCGACGATGACGAAGTTGTCCCAGCCGATGCTGCGCAGCGAGACGTCGTTGGCGGGGTAGGCGTCGGCGCTCCAGTGCCAGGTGGCCTGACCGCCCGGGGTGGCGACGGCGTGCACCACGCGGTGCTCGGCGAGGTACCCCAGCGCGTCTCGCACCTGCGCGGCGGGCACCTCGCGAAAGCCCTCGTCACCCTCGAAGGGCAGCTCGAAGGCGGCGCACTTGAGGTGTTGGACGAGGACCTCGACGTTGTCGGGGTCGATGCGGGCCTGCTCCGCGGGCGCCGAGAGCAGGCGCTTGGCGGTCGAGGCCATGTACTGGTCGACCGGCGCGCTCGAGGTGATGAGGAGCGAGAGGCTGGTGCCCTGGCGTCGCCCTGCCCTGCCGAACCGTTGCCAGAGCGCCGCGACGCTGCCGGGCCAGCCGGCGCACACCACCGCGTCGAGGCTGCCGACGTCGATGCCGAGCTCGAGCGCGCTGGTGGCCACGACGCACTTCATCTGGCCCTCCCGCAGGCGGGTCTCGATCTCCCGTCGCGCGTGGGGCAGGTACCCGCCGCGGTAGGCGTGCACGACGTCGGGGTCGATGCGCGCGGCGACGAGGGCGTCGCGCAGGTACTTGAGCATCACCTCGACGCCGTTGCGGGACTGGCCGAACAGCAGCGTGGGCACGCCGGCCTTCACCAGGTCGGCGGTGAGGCGGGCCGAGGTCTTGATGTACGACTGGCGAATGCCCAGCTCGGCGTTCACCACCGGCGGGTTGTAGACGAGCACCTGTCGTTCACCGCGGGGCGCGCCGCTCTCAGACACCAGCTGCACCTCACGACCCACCATGCGCGAGGCGTGCTCCTTCGGGTTGCCGATGGTGGCCGAGGCGCACAGGAACTTCGGCGACGCGCCGTGGAACTTCGCGACGCGCTCGAGGCGGCGCAGCACGTTGGCGAGGTGGCTGCCGAAGACGCCGCGGTAGGCGTGCAGCTCATCGACGACGACGTACTTCAGCCCGGCGAAGAAGCGCGCCCACGACGCGTGGTGCGGGAGGATGCCGGTGTGCAGCATGTCGGGGTTGGTGAGGATGACGCCGCTCTTCTCGCGGGCGGAGCGGCGGGCGTCGGCGGGCGTGTCGCCGTCGAAGGTGACGGCCCCGTGCGCGAGCCCGGCCTGCTCCATGAAGCGGTGGAGCGACGCCTCTTGATCTCTCGAGAGCGCCTTGGTGGGGAAGAGGAAGAGCGCGCGCGCCTCGCGATCGGTGGCGAGCGACTGCAACACCGGCAGCAAGTAGCAGAGGCTCTTGCCGGACGCGGTGGGCGTGGCGACGACGAGGTCGGCGCCGGTCTGCGACAGCGCGAAGGCGTGCGCCTGGTGCGTGTAGAGCTGGGTGAGGCCCCGGGCCTTCAGCGCCTGAACGACGGGCGCGGCGAGGGTGTCGGGGAACGGCGCGAACACCGCCTCGGCCGAGGGCAGCACCTCGTCGAGCACCAGGTTGGGCGCGACGTCGCGGTCTCGGCGCCACTGCTCGAGCACCGCGTCGACCCCGTGCCCTCGCTGCCAGGGTGTCTTGCGCTCACCCGAGAACGACCCATCTGACCGTAGCTGCATGACCTGACCTCCCGTTCAGGTGACTGTACGGGCGCGCAGGGGCCTGCTCAAGTTTTCAGGCATCCCCCGACGGTCCACCCGCGGAGCGAATGGGCCCGTGAAGCCAACCACACAGGCTGCGCGCTGGTCGGCCTGACGCCTGGGCCCGGTGCGTGAGAGGGTGCGCGCGTGAAGAACACCCAACCCACGCCGGTGCGAGTCGGCATCATGGAGCGCCGCCGGCCCGAGGTCGTCGCCACGCTCGACGTTCGCCACCTCAACGGCCTCGAGCGGGCGTGGCGCTCGACCAAGCGCAGCTTCGCGGTGATGGGCGTGATGCTGCTGCTGGGGAACCTGGCGGTGCTCTTCTTCCCCATTCCCCACGTTCACCTGTGCCTGTTCCCGCTCGCCTTCGTGCTGGGCCCCATCATCGCGTTCATGTCGTGGCGCGATCGCGTGCTGCTGCCGAAGACCGACCTGCCGTGCCCGCGCTGCCAGGCGAACGTCACCATTCCCGAGGGGCTGGGCGGGTGGCCGGCGCGGTTCAACTGCGACGCGTGCGCGGCGATGGTCGAGCTCAACGCCGGCTGAGCGGGGCGTGACGCCGTCAGCCCGCCGCGACCTTCGCCTCGGCGAAGAAGGCCGGCGGCATCGCGCGCTCCAGCTCCCAGATGATCTGCATCGGCTTCTCGCGCTCGTGAGAGACGTACCGCACGGGCCCGAGGAACAGGTACGGCGCGGTGGTGCCGATGGCCGACTCCTTCGACCGCCGCACGAAGAGCAGCGTTCGCCACGAGGGGTCTTTCCCGGCGCGCTGGTAGCGCTGGCCCGTCGGCGAGTCAGCGCGGGTCGCGCTCTGGGACTCCCAGTGAAAGCGCGTCGGTGAGACGGGGTAGTCGTTGTAGAGCGTCGTCGGCGTGAAGCGCTTCGGGTCCTTGTCGAGCGTCACGTAGAAGACGTCGGCGCGCGCGTCGTCGACCTTGAAGACGCCGCCCTGGGTGCGCATCAGCTTGCCCTTGCGGATCTCCTTGAGCCCCGCGCTGATCTCATCGCGCGAGTACGTCGCGTGCACCCGGAACGGCAGGCCGGGCAGCGCGTGGGACGGCCTGCGAATTCGATCGGCGAGCAGCTCGAACAGGTCCTCCAGCTCCTCGACGAGGTCCCGCTCCCTCCACACCTCGGCGAAGTGCCTGGGCAGCTCGGCGACCTCAGACCGCACGTAGCCCAGCACCGAGAAGAGCATCAGCGCGTGCGGGTCGGTCACGTCGGTCGGCGGTGACGGCGCGCGCAGCCACTCGAGCCAGCGGCCCAGCCGCTCGTGGTCGTCCACGTGCAGCACCCGCGCGAGGGCTCGCGCAGGCTCGAGCTCCAGCTGATCGCCGGGCCGGAGCTTGAGCTGCCGCTTCATGTTGGCCAGCACCCGGGTGCTCTCGTTGTCTCGATAGAGCTCCTCGGGCGTCAGGCCACACGCGCCGAGGAACTCGGGCAGCCGCACGTCACCGAGGCCGCGCAGGTCCGCGAGGAGCTCGTTGGTCCTCGAGCCCAGGTGCGCGCGCACGTTCTCGAGCACGGCCCGCTGCGTCTGGCGATCGAGGCGAATCTCGCAGCCGGCCGGAAGGTGGGGGAAGCCCTCCTCCACCGCGCGCTCGACCTCCCTGCGCGTGGACACGCCGGTGAGCGCGCGAAACCGCTCGTCGAAGCGGAACTCACGCCGCGCGGAGCCCACGAAGTCGAGCACCGTCAGGCAGGCCTTGCCCTCTTCACGGCGCAGCCCGCGCCCGAGCTGCTGCAAGAAGACCGTCGCGCTCTCGGTCGGCCTGAGGAAGAGCACCGTGTTCACCGCAGGCAGGTCGAGGCCCTCGTTGAACAGGTCGCGCGAGAACAGCACCTTCACCGCTCCGGAGCGCAGCTGCTCGAGGGCCCGCGCCCGCTCGAGCGCAGGGGTCTGGCCCGACACGGCCAACGCGGGCACGCCCTTGTTGGTGAAGAACTGCGCCATGAACTCCGCGTGCTTCACGCTGACGCAGAACCCGAGGGCCCGGAGCGCGTCGACGCGCGAGGTGTGCCGCTCGAGCTCCCGCAGCACCGCGAGCGCCCGCACGTCGTCGGCGGTGTAGAGGCGCTCGAGCGCGGTGACGTCGTAGCGGCCGGCCTTGAAGTCCACCGTCGAGAGGTCGGTGCCGTCGTGAATGCCGAAGTAGTGAAACGGCACGACCAGCTCCTGGTCGATCGCGTCCCACAGGCGCAGCTCGAAGGAGATGCGGCGATCGAACCACGCGAGCACGTCACGCCCATCGGCGCGCTCCGGCGTCGCGGTGAGGCCCAGCAGCGTCTTCGGCGCGAAGTGCTCGAGCAGCCGCCGGTAGGTGTCGGCCTCGGCGTGGTGGAACTCGTCGACGACCAACACCTCGTAGGCGTCCTTCTCCAGCGTCTCGAGCCGGGCCGCGTGCAGCGACTGCACGGACGCGAAGAGGTGCCGCCCCAGCACCGGCCGCTCGTCGGCGACCAGCAGCTCGCCGAAGTGGCCATCTCGCATCGCGGCGCGGAAGGTCGCGAGGCTCTGCTTGAGCAGCTCCTGGCGGTGCGCGACGAACAGCAGCGGCGGCCGCACGCCGTCTCGGCACAGGCGCGCGTAGTCGAGCGCGGCGATGACGGTCTTCCCGCTGCCGGTCGCGGCGACGATGAGGTTGCGGTGGTGCCCGCGGGAGCGTTCCGCCTCGAGCGCGTCGAGCGCCGCCTGCTGGTGCCGGTACGGCCTGAGCTGCACGGCCCTCGCCAGCGCGTCCCGGTCGGCGTCGCGATGCACCGTCGCCTCGAGGAAGCGCGCGCGGTCGTAGGGCTCGAACTCTCCATCAGCCCAGTACTGGTCGAAGGTGGTGACGAACTTCGAGAGGATGGGCCCGTTGTCGACGCTCGAGAGGCGCACGTTCCACTCGATGCCGTCGAGCATCGCGGCCGATGAGAGGTTCGACGAGCCCACCAGCCCCGTCGAGAACCCGGTGTCACGGTGAAACAGCCAGGCCTTCGCGTGGAGCCGCGTGCGGCGCGTGTCGTACGAGATGCGAATGTCGGCCTTGAGCTCGTCGAGCAGGAACTCGAGCGCGATGGCCTCGGTCGCGCCCATGTAGGTGGTGGTCAAGACGCGCAGCCCGCCGGGGCGCCGCTCGACGAACTCCCGGAGCTCGTCTCGGAGCAGCCGAATGCCGCTCCACTTCACGAACGACAGCAGCAGGTCCACGCGGTCCGCCGAGGCCAGCTCTCGCCGCACCTCGTTGCCCACGCGCAGGTCGCGCGGCCCGTTGACCAACAGGTCGCTGTGCCTCAGCGGCAGGCTCGGCCGCACCACGTCTGCCGAGCCCAGGCGACGGTCGGCCTCACGCCGAATCGCCAGCAAGAGCTCCGCGGGCTGCTTCACCCAGTCGTCGCGGGTGATGCCCGAGTCCTTCGACGCCTCGCCGAGCACCTCGAGGAGCCTGTTGGCGAGCAAGACCTGCGCCTCGAGCTGGGCCTCGCCGCCGATGGCGCGGAGCGCCTTGAGCGCAGCGTCGTAGAGCAGCCGCGCCAGGACGTGGGGGCCGGCCTCGCGGGTGAGCGCCTCACGTATGGGCGCCGCGCCCTCGAGCCCCTGCAGCGCGGCCGCGAGCGCTTCGGTGACGGCAGACTCGTACAGGCCGGGGACGAGCTTCACCCGGCCAGGCTACGGCAAGGCGGCCGCGCGCTCGAGCTCTGGTGAAGGGCGGTCACCAGGCAACGGGCGCGACGGGAGTTGCTTCATTGGGAGCCGCGCGATGGCTGAAGCAGACAAGGGCCAGTTGACTCCTGCTGACGCGGTGCTCGCGGAGCTGTCGAGCGTCCTCGAGTCGCTCCCCATGTACTCGGTCGCGTTCACGCCACGGACACGAGCGGCCATCAACCGCATGGCTGCGCGGCGCTGAGCCGACACTCCGCCCCTCAGTCCACCAACACGATGTCGACGCCCTCATGCACGGGGCGCTCCGACGACGGGTCCAGGAACAGCCACCGCAGCAGCGCCCGATAGAACCCGAACAACGGCACCCGCTGCGCCACCTCGTCACGCACGCGATCGCGCGTCGACTTGAAGCTCGCGTGGCTCTCTCGCGTCAGCCGCTCGCGCTCGTGCAGGAAGTTCGACAGCGGCTGCACCTGAATCTCGAAGGTGCGCTCGCCCCAGCGCACCACCGACTTCAGCGCCGACCAGCCGCTCTGCTTCCGAGACGGGCGCTGCAGGTAGTCCTTGCTCTCGACGAACTCGAGCCGATCGTGCGCGCCGTCCGCCGGCAGGCCGCGGCCCGCGAGGCGCTCCGACGAGAAGCGCAGCTCGGTCAGCCTCGCCTGCAGCCGGTACGCGTCCTCTTCGTTGCCCACCACCACCTTGATGCCGAACACGTCCTTCACGTACCGGCTCAGGTGCTGCAGCTGCTTGTCCTTGAGCACAATGGCGTCGAGGTCGAAGAGCTCGTCCACCACCTTGTTCCAGATCTCCTCCTCCGCCTTGATGCGCGTGAGGATGCGGTAGGCGTTGAGCGCGGTCGGCTCGGTCGGCTCGTACTCCACCACGTTCGACACCAGCGAGGCGCGCGCCCAACCTCGCTGCTCGGCGATGGCCAGGCGGGCCAGAATGCGCGTGCCGAGGTCGAGGTCGGTCGAGTTGACGACCTCTTCTTCCGAGACGTCCACGGTGATGGTGAAGCGCTCGCGGGTGCGCTCGATCTCACCGATGGCCGAGCTGCGCAGCGCATAGGTGCCGAGCAGCTCCTGCGCCAACAACCCGGCGAGGGCGTGCAGGTCCTGCTCGCCGCGCCGAATCATCGCGCCGAACTCGGCCCGGGCCTTCGCCAGCACCGCGCGCGAGAGCACCAGCCGCCCGTTCTCACCGTGCGCCAGCTCTCCGCGCGCGCGCTCGAGCGCCAGCACCAGCTCGTTGAGCGCGGGCGCCTGGCTCACCATCCACAAGGGGGAGCGCTCGGCAGACGTCGGAGCAGGGGGCGTTCGTTGAGGAGCGGTGGCCGTCATGACGCGCCGACTCCTACCACTCAGGGCGGCAGCTCGAACGTCCGCAAGCACACCCAGCCCACGCTGGCGGAGCGCTGCGCCGCTTGCCCGCCAGAGCGGAGGCGGATGAGCCGTGCGCGCGGGCCCATCGCGGTTTGAAGCGCCTGGCCCGATGAAGCAAGACTCCGGCTTTTCGCGGCACCACTCGAGCAAGGAGCCTCCCCCCCGTGACGCCCGTCTTCCTGGTGAAGTTCGACCTGGCCTGCGCCAGCGCCATGCCTTTCGACTTCGACGTGGTGACGGACTTCGCCGGCGGTGACGGCGACAGGTTGGCCGGGGCTCGTCTTCGACTCCTGCGCGAGAGCGCGACCGGGGCGCGCAAGCCGGCGGGCTCCTTCGTGGGCTTCAACCTCAGCACCTGGTACGGCCTGGCCGACGCCGCGGCGAGGGCCCTCCTCGATGAAACCTGTGCGCGCGTTCGCTATTCGCCAGTGGGCGCGGTCCCCAGGGCGCTGGCCGACCACCAGGCCTTCTTCGTCGATCGCGTCGTGGAGGACGCGCTCGACCTCGAGCGCTCGGACCTGGACATCGACGAAGGCATGTGGCGCGCCGTTCGGCGGGTGGTGCTCAAGCGCGATCTGGCTGACGAGGGCTTCTTCCGCCTCCGCGAGAACGACTTCTACCTGCTGTGCACGGAGCGGGTGGTGAAGGCCTACGAGGCTCGCGGGCTCTCAGGGCTCTCGTTCGCCGAGGTCTTCCCCAATCACCGCGCGCCGGCGCAGTGGTACCGCAGCGCGTGACAGTGAGCCGGGTCGACCACTCCATCGGAGCGTTCGTCCGCGCCGGGGAGGCTGCCTACTCAGCGCAGCAGCTCGAAGGTCCGCTGAACGCCCAGCGCCACGATGGCGGGGTAGCGGAGCTGGCTGTCGTACCCATCGTCGAAGAAGTACTGCACCACCGGCACCCGCACCGAGAGCGTCACCGCGGCCTCGCCCAGGCGCCACACCGCTTGCGCGCCGAGCAACAGGTCGCTGCGCCCCACGTTGCCGTCCTGCTCCACCCGGCCGTCCCACCGCTCCGGCAGCTCGGTGATGCTGTCGACGGTGCCGCCCAGCGAGAGCGCGTCGACCACCCTGACGTCCACGCCCACCGAGGCGAGGAAGCGCGAGCCGGCCTGGTAGCCGTACAGGTTCTCTCCGAGTGAGAGCTGCGCCAGGCCCGAGGCGCGCGCCGTCACCCGCGCCCACTGTCGTGAGGCCTCGAAGCCCACCAGCGGGTTCACCAACCCCGCGCCGAACTGAACGTGCTGATGCGTCAGCCCGGCCCGCCCGAGCGCAAAGGGGTTCGGCTCCACGCGCCCGACCGGCAAGGTGGCGCCCGCGCTGACCGCCACCGACACGCCAGCCAGCGAGGTGCGCAGCCTCGCCTGCAGCCACGGGTCGCCCAGCCCCACCAGCGTCTCGTCGCGGTGGTGAATGTCGCCGTACTCGGGCGTGAAGGGCGTGCCGTCGAGGCGGCGGAACACGATGCTGGTGGCGGTGACGCGCACCGGCAGCTGGAGCTCGAGCGAGAGCCAGTCGCGCACCGCCAATTCGGCGAAGGCGCGCAGCTCCCCGACGAGGAAGCGCTGGTCGTGCACCTGGGGCGGCTCACGCCGCAGCGCGCACACCGGCCCGATCGAGGGGCACCACACCTCGTGGGTGACGTTGAGCGACGTGCCCATCAGCCGCGCGCCGACGAAGAGCGAGCCCTCCTTCATGCTGCCTGCTTGAGATCCCCCGACCGGGAGATTGGGGTTGCTTCACCCCGCTCACGCGTCGGCGAGCGACGGAATGAACCCGAGCACGAAGGCCAGCAGCCACCACTTCATCGCGACGCCTCGTCGATGGCGGCGCGGAGCGCCGCGAGGTCGAGCCCGTTCACCCGCTTCACCAGCGCGCCCTTCGCAGAGAAGACGACGACCGAGGGCAGCGTGGGCACGTCGCGCAGGTGCTCGCGCGCGAGCGCCGTCTCCCACGAGCCGACGTTGGCCTTTCGCAGCGCGACGTCGGGGCGGGCGCTGACCAGCTCGAACATGAACGCGTCCACCTTGCGGCACGGCGCGCACCAGTCGGCGTAGAAGTCGATGACGGTGACCTTGCCCTTCACCACGAGGGCCTCGAGCGGGCCGATGGCGTCACCGGTGCCCGCGAGCCACCGCACGTCGGCGGTGGGAGGCAGCGCCGGGAGCGGCTGGAACGTCAGGTCCGGGTGACACTCGAGGCACTGCGACTCGGGCACGCCGTGCTCGCCGCACCAGTCGCCCACCCGGCGGAAGTCGCCCTCGAGGCCGGGGTGGTGCTTCACGCACGCCCCCTCGGGCACGCGGTGGTCGCAGAGCACGCCGTCGGCGCCGGCGGCCAGGGTGCGATCGCTCCAGGTGCCGTGCGCGGGCGTGGTGGCGCAGGCCGCGCAGAGGCTGAAGCAGGCGAGCGCGAAGAGTCGCATGGCCATCGCCTGTACCAGCACCCAGCGCGTCGAACGAAGCGTCAATTCGACGAGGAGAGGGGCTCGGGCAGGCCAGCCAGCTCCGGCACGCCATCGACGTAGCGCACCACCGAGCCCACCACCGCCGGCACGCGCGGGCCCGCCGTCACCACGCCGGTGAGGTTGAGCGGGTCGGCCGCCGAGACGGTGATGACCTCTCCGTTCTTCGGCAGGCGCCGCGTCGCCCGCGCGAGGTCCACCGCCTCGGGCAGGGCGAACTGCTCTCCCGCGAAGCCATGGAGGAAGCGCCCGCCCCGCAGCTCCCCGCGCGTCTCGAGCCGTCGGTAGACCGCGAGCAGCTCACGCCATGGCGGGCACAGCGGCTCTCGCGTCACCAGGTCGCGGAAGACGATGCCCCAGCGCTTCAAGAACAACATCGCCAGGCGCTCGGTCACCTCGTCGGGCTCGGGCCGCTCCAGCACCGTCAGCAACGTCCACCGGCCGGGGCCTCCACGGCGCTGCGCGCGCTGCAGGCGCTTGAGCTTCGGCGACTGGAGCACCCGCAGGTTCTGAACGGCGTCGGCGCTGATGAGCCCACGCGCCAACAGCTCCCACAGCGCGTCCTCCACCTCGTTGGGCAGGCGCCGCGTGCCGGCGTGCAGCTCGGCGAAGAACGAGGCCCCGCGCCGCTCCAGCACCGTCAGCACCTCGCGCGCCGCGTCGGACAGGTCGGCGGGCCACGGCCTCGGACCGTCAGACAGCCGCGCCTCGTCGGGCCGCGCCGCGCTCAACAGCCAGTCGAGGTGCTGCCGCTGCACGAAGGTGAGCGACGCCGCGCGCGTCAGCCCCGGCCGCTTCGTCGCCTGCACCAGCTCATTGCCCGGCAGCCCCGACACGTCGCCTCGGCGCGGCCCTGGCGGCTTGGGCTCGCGCAGCGTCAACCGGCCCCACGCCACCTCACCGCCGAAGCACGCGTGGTCGAGCCACTCGGGCACGTACTGCTTCATGCGCGAGGGGAAGACGTCGCGCTCCCACGCAGCGGCGGGCAGCTCGAGGCCCTCGAGGCGCGCGACGACGGCGGCCAGCCCACGGGGACCTCGCGCGGTCGCGTGCGGGCCCACCTGCTGCCAGCGGAACAAGAAGCGCATGAAGTCCTGCTGCGAGAGCGGCTCGATGTCGCGGCGCAGGCGGCCCACGGTGAGGCGGTGAATGCGCTGCAGCAGCCGGCGGTCGCACCACTCGACCTCGGCCTCGGGCGCCCTGCCCGGCCTGAAGGTCCCGCGCAGCACCTGACCCTGCGCTTCGATGCGCGTCAGCGAGCCCTCGACGTCGTAGCGGCCGAGCGAGAGGCGCTCCATCACCTCGGTGGGCGTGGCGGGGCCCAGCACCTCCATCCACCCGCGCACCACCTGACGGGCCGCGGCCTCGCGGTCCACCGGCGCGTCGCCGGGCAGGGGCGCCAGCGGCAACGCCGCCTCGGGGAACAGCGCCTGCACCAGCGGCGCGCGCTCCGCTGCGAAGACGAAGCGACGGCCGTGATGGGCGAAGGTGCCCGCGCGGCGCGTGGCCGTCAGCGCCTGGAGCCCGTCTTCGAGCGCCTCGCGCCACGGGACCACGTCCGCCAGGTCGGCGGGCAGCACGCCCAACTGCAGGAGCGCGTCGTGCAGCTCCTCGGCGTCGCGGATGACGGGCCTGGCGTCGTCGCGCACCTGGTCGATGGCCGACTGGTCGAGCGCGCCGAACGCGGCCTCGTCGGTCGACGGCAGCGTGCGGCGCACCGACACCGCGCGGGCCCGGCGCTCCTCGAGCGGCGCGTCGTCGAGGAAGGTGTACGGCGCCGAGTTCAACATCTGGTGCGAGAGCACGCTGGGCTCGGGCAGGTCGACGGCCACTTTGGTGATGCGCCCTTCTCTCAACCCCTTCAGCACGGCGACGAGGCCGTCGAGGTCCATGAAGTCGCGCAGGCAGTCCTTCATCGTCTCGGTGACGAGCGGGTGGTCGGGCGGCTCGAGCTCGGCGCCGCCGTGGTTGTCCTGACAGCCGACCTGCTCGGGGAAGACGGCGGCGATGAGGTCTTCGGAGCGCGCGCGCTGGATGGGCGGCGGCACCCGCTTGCCGTTGCGCAGGCGCGAGAGCGTCAGCGCGCGTCCAGCCGTCCACCTGAAGCGCGTACCGAACACCGGCGCCTGCAGCACCGCCTGGGTCAGCACCTGCTCCGCGGTGCCGGGCGAGACGAAGTCGAAGATGTCGATGAGGGGAAAGCTGTGCTGCTCCCCGAGCGAGAGGAGGATGCCGTCGTCGCTCGCCGCCGCCTGGAGCTCGAAGTCGAAGGCGCGGCAGAAGCTCTTGCGCAGCGCCATGCCCCACGCGCGGTTGATGCGGGCCCCGAACGGCGCGTGAATGATGAGCTGCATGCCGCCCGCCTCGTCGAAGAAGCGCTCGGCCACCAGGCAGGTCGTCGAGGGAATCTCGGTCAGCGCCGCCTTCGCCACCCGCAGGTAGCGCACCAGCAGCTCGGCCGCGTGCGCCGGCAGCTTGAGCTCCTCTTCGAGCCACGCCGCCGCGTCGTCGCGCTGGAGCACGTCTTCGCGCAGCCGCCCCACCTCGAACGAGAGCTCGTCGGTGCGGCCCGGCGCTTCGCCTCTCCAGAACGGCACGTTGGGCGCCTGCCCGTGCGCGTTCTCGACCCGCACCGCGCCGTCGAAGATGCGCCGCACGCGCCACGAGGTGCTCCCCAGCACGAAGACGTCGCCGGCGCGCGAGTCGATGGCGAAGTCTTCGTCGACGGTGCCCACCTGCTTCTCTTCGGGCTCGACGATGACGGGGTAGCTGAAGAGGTCGGGGATCGCGCCCCCGTTCTGGAGCGCCATGAGCCGCGCGCCCTTTCGGGGCTTCAGCTTCCCGTTCACCCGGTCGCGGTGCAGGTGCACCCGGGAGCGCCCGCGGTTGGTCGAGACGCCCTCGGACACCAGGTGCAGCACCTTCTCGAAGTCGGCCTCTGACAGCGCGCGGTACGGCATGGCGCGGCGAAACACCTCGAGCAGCCCGCGCTCGTCCCACTCCTCGGCGGCGACCTCGGCCACCACCTGCTGCGCCAACACGTCGAGCGGCGCCTCGGGCAGGCGCACGGCGTCGAGGTGCCCTTCTCGAATGGCGCGCAGGAGCGCGGCGCCCTCGACCAGCTCGTCGCGCGTCATCGCGTAGAGAATGCCCTTCGAGATGGCGGCCTTGTGGTGCCCGGAGCGCCCGAGCCGCTGCAGCATGACGGCGATGTTCCGCGGGCTGCCCAGCTGCACCACCAGGTCGATGGCGCCGACGTCGATGCCCAGCTCGAGCGAGGCGGTCGCCACCATCACCTTGAGCGCGCCGGCCTTGAGGAGCTCTTCCGCCGACAGCCGCAGCTCGCGCGCCATCGAGCCGTGGTGGGCGCGCACGTGCTCGTGGCCCATGCGCTCCCCGAGGTCGTGGGCCACGCGCTCCGAGAGGCGTCGCGTGTTGGTGAAGACGAGCATGGTGCGGTGCGACTGCGACAGCTGCACCAGCCGGTCGTAGACCTGCCCCCACATCTCGTGCGTCGGCACCGCGCCGAGCTCTTCTTCGGGCGTCTCGAGCGAGAGCTCCCACGGGCGCACGTGGCCGACCTGCACCAGCGCGCACGGCGTCTCGGCGCCGCCGACGAGGAACTGCGCGAGGCGCTCCAGCGGGCGGGTGGTGGCTGACAGCCCGATGCACTGCAGCCGCGCCGATGGGTCCCTTCGGGTGATGAACGACTTGAGGCGCTCCATCGACAGCGCGAAGTGGGAGCCGCGCTTGTCGCGGGCCAGCGCGTGAATCTCGTCCACCACCACCGTGCGCACCGAGGCCAGGGTGGCGCGCGCCTTGTCGGCGGTGAGGTACAGGTAGAGCGACTCGGGCGTGGTGATGAGGATGTGCGGCGGCTTCTTCACCATCTGCGCCCGCTCGGACGAGGTGGTGTCGCCCGAGCGCACCATCACCCGAATCTCGGGAAGCTCGACGCCAGCCTCACGCGCGCGCGCCTTCAACTGCGCGAGCGGCTCGAGCAGGTTCTTCTGCACGTCGTTGCCCAGCGCCTTGAGCGGCGAGACGTACAGCACGTGCGTCTGGTCGGTGAGGCGCCCGTCGGCGGCGAGGTGGAACAGCTCGTCGAGGCACGCCAGGAACGCGGTGAGTGTCTTGCCCGAGCCGGTCGGCGCCGCGATGAGCACGTCCTTGCGCGCGCGAATCAGCGGCCAGCCACGCACCTGCGGCTCGGTCGGCTCACCGAGCGTCTGCTGAAACCACGCGCGCACCACCGGGTGAAACGGCGCCAGCGCGGCGTGCACCGGCACCTGCGCGGCCGCGGAGAAGTCGATGGGGAGCTGGGGCGCCGTCATGACCGCCCAGACTGAACGGCCGTGCAGAGATGATCAAGCCTGGCGCGCCCGCCCGTTCGTCAGAAGGTGGTGATGATGCGCCCGATGGGGGGCAGCGTGCCCACGTTGGTGCCCAGGCACCGCACCAGCGGCGACGGGTTGTGCACGATGGCGACGCCGTTGGGGCCGATGCCGATGATGGGCCGCTTGGGGTACCAGGCCGCGAAGGTGGCGGTGGTGGGACAGGTGGTGCCGGCGGCGGGGTTCACCGCCTGGGCGATGGCGGCGCTGGTGTCGACGACGACGGCCTGGCTCCAGCTCGCGGCCAGGTGGCAGTCCACTTCGCAGGCCGTCACCTTCAGCTCGGTCACGGTGTTGCTGGCGAGCACCACGCCCTCTCCCGAGGCTTCCACCCACGCGCCCGAGTCGCCCTCGTCGAGCACGCCGGTGGTGAACGAGGTCCACGTGTTGAGGTCGAGGCAGCCGGCCCCCAGGCAGCTGGCCACGAAGAGCTTCTGGTTGTCCTGGGTCGAGGCGGTGATGACGCCCTGGTTGTACGCGATGAAGAGGCGGCCGCTGTCGGTGGCGGTGAGGCTCGCCGTGAAGAGGCCCGCGTTGGTGAGGAAGCCCAGGGCCGAGCTCTGCCAGTTCGCCGGCGTGGAGCAGCCCGAGGCGCAGCGGGCGTACCCGAGCAGCGCCTCGCCGTTGGCGGTGCGGCCCTTGTTCAGCAGCGCGTGCGAGACGCCCGCCCCGTCGACGACGGCCTGGAGCACCTCGAAGTTGAGCGCCACCGGCGCGCTCCAGTTGCCCAGCGTCGAGCAGGCGCCCGCGCAGGTGAAGTACGTGCCGTCGCTCGAGAAGAACGACACCGCGCCCGAGGGCCGCACCATGACGTCCATCCCGGGGGGCAGCCGGGCCGCTGCTTCGGCATGCCGTGCGCGCTGCGAACACCCCAGTACGACAGCCGGATCACGGTAGGTCCAGACACGAAAGCGTGGCTGCGTCACGGGTTCGGCCATCTGGACGCTGTTCCAGGCCTGCTCTTCGATGGCGGTGGCGGTGACGATGACCGATCTCCCGGTGACGGTGGAATACCGAAAACTATCGGCCCGGTACGGACACAAGTCAACCCGCAGACCGATGCATGGGATGCGTGCCGCCAGCCACTGTGGCACAGTGACACGCATCCGCGCAGCGGGCCATCCGCCCGCGCCAACCCTTCAGGCAAGGAGGCATGCCATGACGGCACCATTCCCCACCGCTCCCGGCGGTACTGGCCCCACGGCGGTTGAACGCATCACGGCGCGTGCGGCAGAACTGGGAGAAGGCCTGGTGATTCACCGCGCCCTGCCCACGCGGCAGCGGCGCATGGTAGGTGCCTGGTGCTTTCTGGACCACATCGGCCCTGTCACCTTCGCAGCCGGACAGGGCATGCATGTCGGCGCCCACCCGCACACCTGCCTGCAGACGTTCACCTGGATGATCGAGGGGGAGATCCTGCACCGCGACAGCCTGGGCAGCGAACAGATCATCCGTCCGGGCCAGGTCAACCTGATGACGGCCGGGCATGGCATCGTCCATACCGAAGACTCGCTGCCCGGCGCCAGCCGTCTGCATGCCGCCCAGTTGTGGATTGCATTGCCCTCCCGTTTTGCAGACTGCGCACCGGCTTTTGAACACTACCCCAGCCTCCCGGTCTGGACCGAGCAGGGGTGCACGCTGACCCTGCTGGCCGGCCGACATGCCGGGTATGCCGCCCCCACCCGCCTGTATTCGCCCCTGATAGGGCTGGACATCACCAGCCCGCAGGCAAACACCCTGGCGCTCCCGCTGAACCCGGCATTCGAGTACGGCATTCTTCCGCTGGAAGGCAGCGTTGGCATGCACTCCGAATGCTACGGTCCGGACGAGTTTGCCTATCTGGGTGCGCACCACGATGGCATTGCGCTGGACCTGTCTCCCGGCAGCCGGATCCTGCTGCTGGGCGGTGAACCGTTCAACGA
>JACSRE010000411.1 GCA_014879945.1 Myxococcus sp. | reverse complement strand
GGGGCGGCCTCGTCGATCACCTGCTCGAGGGACGGCTTCTGCTGGCACGGCCAGGCGTACGGAGGCGCCTTCCACGCGGTGGCGGGCACCTCGTCGTCGTTCGTGATGGCGGTGGGCGAGGGCGGCGTGTTCGCCACCTGGAACGGCTCGGCGTGGGCGCTGGCGCAGTCGCCGACGCGCAACACGCTGCGCGGGGTGTGGTTCGCGAGCCCGACCGAGGGCTGGGCGGTAGGAGACGGCGGCGTGCTGCTGCAGTGGAATGGCAGCACCTTCACCCCGTTGGCCTCGGGCACCACGCGCGACCTGCACGCGATTCACGGCCAGGGGGCCGTCGTCTACGTCGGCGGCAACGAGGTGCTGCTCACCCGGCAGAATGGCGCCTGGTCGTCGCTCTCGGGCGTGCTCCCGGTGACCGACTCGTCCTCGGTGGTGCGCTCCATCGCGGTGGTCTCGAGCAGTGAGGTGTACGTCGCGGGGGTCTCGGGCGGCGGCTTCTTCAAGCGCTTCGACGGCACGACGTGGAGCGACGTGAGCGCCTCGCGCACCGAAGGGCCGACCGACAGCGACACGCTCTACAGCGTGGCGGCGTGTGGCTCGACGCTCTTCGCCTCGGGGGTCTTCAGTGGAGAGACCCACGGCTCATGGACGCGGCGGGCCGGCGTGTGGGCCTCGCACTTCCCGCCGGGCGGCCGCCTCACCTGCCTCACCGACGCCGAGTTCCTGAGCTTCGGCGGCGCCCCCGCTTCGCACGAAGCGGTGGCGCTGGTGTCGCTGAGCGGGCAACCGGAGCAGCAGGTCGCGCTGGGGCTGAACGTGCTGGCGGGTTGGGCGGCGGGCCCGCGCGAGGCGTTCCTCGTGGGTGGGCGCGGCCTGCTCTTGCGGTGGACCGGCCCGATGCTTCGGGACCCGTCGACGTCTCGGACGAGCCGCATCTTCGCCTTCAGCGCCACCAACGTCTGGCGCCTCAGCGGCCCGTCGTCCCTCGAGCGCCTCGACGGCGCCACGTGGACGCCGGTGACGATGCCCGCTGGCACCGGGTACCTCGACCTCTACAGCCCGGGCGCCGGCGAGCTCTGGCTCGTGCGCAGCAGCGGCGTGCACCACCTCGTCAACGGCGCGTGGACGCAGCTGAGGGACGTCCCGCCGGGGACCACCTTCGTCCGTGGGGCTTCGGCCTCCGACGTGTGGTTCTCGGGGAGCGCCGGCGCCGTGTCGAAGTGGACCGGCAGCGAGCTGCTCACCTACCTCCTGCCCACCCAGGCGACCACCGGGCCGATGCACGTCACCAGGACGCAGGTCTGGGTGCCCACCAGCACCTCCAACGGCCTCGGCGCGACGTACCAGCGGGTGAACGGCTCGTGGCAGCGGGTCGTCGGGGTGGACGCGTGGCGCGTCTCGGGGAGCGGTGACGAGGTGTACTTCACCGGCGTCGGCACGCTGAGCCGGTGGCGCGACGGGCGCGTCACCGAGCTGGGCCGGGACTTCGGCACCCGGGAGCTCGCGGCGACCGCCACGCACCTCTACCTCGCCAACAGCGCCTGGGTGGGCGACGGCACGAGGACGACGCTCAAGCGCGTGACCTTGAGCGACGGCGTCATGACGGACCTCGAGATCGGCACCAGCGCTGACGTCAACTCCATCGCGGCCACGCCCGATGGGCACGTGTGGCTCTCGACGCAAAGCGGCGGGCTGCTGCACCTCGCCCCCTGATGGTAGACGGTGCCCATGAGCACGCCAGACGAGATCATGGAGCCGACCCTGTGGCGCAAGAACGGCTGGACGGCGCGGGTGATCAAGAACGAAGACGACGAGGGGTGGGCGGTCGAGATCCGCAAGGACGGGCTCTCGGAGCCCGCGTTGATCAGCCCGTGGGTGATGGGGCGCGACAAGAAGAACCCCAAGCCCTTCGATGGCCCGGCGTTCGCGACGTTCGTGAAGACGGCCTCCGAGGTGCTCGACCGGTCGGCGCGGCAGCGCGACGCGGCGCTCAAGAAGAAGCTGTCGATCGCCTGGGAGGGGCGCTGGTTCGAGGTGGTGCTCGAGCAGGTGCCCGACGAGTACGAGCCGCACGCGCTCCTCTGGGCGACCGATGACGGGGGCGTCGAGGTGGCGAGGCACCGCGTCGCCGCCGGCCTGAAGTTCACCCGTGACGCGATGAATGACTGGGTGCGCGCGGGGTTTCCGGCGCTCTGACGACGCGCTCGCGGCGCCGCTCCACGTTCGTCCGTCGCGTCGTGACGCCGCCCGGCGCCGGGCGTAAGGAGTCCTCCATGCGACTCTTGACGCTGACGTGCGCGGCGCTGGTGTTGGTGAGCTGCAAGACCTCCACGACCGAGCGCCTGGGGCTCCCCCCGCTCACCACGGTGCCGAAGGTCGAGCTCAACCGCTACCTCGGCACCTGGTACGAGATCGGCAGCTTCCCGCAGAGCTTCCAGAAGGGCTGCACCGGCACCACCGCGACCTACTCGTTGCGCGAGGACGGGCTGATTCGCGTCGAGAACCGGTGCCGCAAAGACGCGCTCGATGGCCCCGAGAACGTCGCGGTCGGTCGCGCGCGGGTGGTCGACCCGTCAGGCGCCAAGCTCGAGGTCAGCTTCTTCGGCCCCTTCTGGGGTGACTACTGGGTCATCGACCTCGCCGAGGACTACTCGTTCGCGGTCGTGGGCAACCCGAGCCGCGACTACCTCTGGGTGCTCAGCCGCAGGCCGACGATGCCCGCCGAGGTGCTCGAGGGCATTCGCGCGCGGCTGGCCGAGAAGTCGTACACGCTCGAGCGCTTCGTGATGACGACCCAGCCTGCGACGCCGTGAGCGCTCAGGGGGCCAGGCGCTCGAGCGCCCACCCCGCGTCGCCGCGCAGGTAGCGGAGCCGATCGTGGAGGCGCGACGGTCGGCCCTGCCAGAACTCCACCGCGCGTGGCGCCAGACAGAAGCCGCCCCAGTGTGGAGGACGCTCGGGCGACAGCCCGTGACGAACGCCCATCTCGGCGGCGCGCGCGACCAGCCAGGCCTTGCCCGAGATGGGCTGACTCTGCGGCGACGCCCACGCGCCGATTCGACTCGCGAGCGGGCGCGACGCGAAATACGCGTCAGACACCTCGGGCGCGACCTGGCTCACCGTGCCCTCGATGCGCACCTGCCGCTCGAGCTCGGGCCAGAAGAACAGCAGCGCCGCCCTCGGGTTGGCGGCCAGCGCGCGGCCCTTGCGGCTCTCGTAGTTCGAATAGAAGACGAAGCCCGCCTCATCGAAGCTCTTGAGCAGCACCACCCGCGCGCTCGGCTGGCCGTCGGCGTCGACGGTCGCCAACGTCATCGCGTTGGGTTCGGGCAGCTCCGACGAGAGCGCTTCGTCGAACCAGCGGTGGAACTGGGTCAGCGGGTCGGCCTCGCAGTGCGCCTCGTCGAGCGCGTCACGCCGGTAGTCGCTGCGGAGATCGGCCAGAGAGCGAGGCGCCATCGCGGGGTCTCCTAACAGACGCCACCCGCCGTGACACGAGCCGAACCCGGTCCAGCCACAGGCCCCAGGAAGGCCAGCAGAGGCGGCAGCTCATCCCGCTCCCGCCTTCGCTCAGCCGGTCTGGCAGTCAGCTGTCGTTCGGCAACGGCGTGCGCCCGACTCGTGCGCGCGAGGGCGATGGTACGGTGTCGGTGATGGTCGCTCTCGCGCTCGTTGCGGCGCTCGCCCAGGTGCCGCGCTTCGACGCCGGTGACCCTCCGGCCGCGGTCGCCGGCCCCTGCCTGCGCGAGTGGCGCAGGCCCCTCGACGCGCCTGCGCAGGTCGCCTGGTGTGGCCGCGCGGTGCTCGCCGAGAACCTCCTGCTTCCAGCGGCCGAGCCGCTCTTCGCGCAGGTGCCAGGCGCGCTGTCTGAGTGGGCGCTCGCCGTTGCTGCGGCCGGGCGCTCGCGGGTCGCTGGGGGGCTCGTCGTCGCAGGCCTGGGGCTCTCGCTCACCGTGATGATTGGCGGGCTCTCGCTCGGGGGCGTCCCCGGCGTGTCAGAGCTACTCGCGGTGGCGCTCGGCGCCACGGCCCTGGCGTTGGGCTTGATCGGAACCTTCGCGGCCTTCGTCGTGCAGGCCATCGCCTCAGCCGAAGCCCTCGCGCACCTCGAGGCCGCCGTCGCCGCGCTCTGAAGGCCGGGGCTCGAACGTCGTCGCGGCGCGAGGCAGACGCCGCTCAGTCGGGAGGGTTCGGGCGAAAGCCGTGACGCCGATCGAAGCGAGGACAGCCGGGTCGTTCAAGGGACGATCTGCAGCGCCAGGCCCATGCCCTGGCCCGTCATCGAGTCGGCGTGGTTGGGGCAGTAGAAGCCGTAGAGCCCGGCGAGCAGGCCGTTGAAGGTGACGGCGGTGTTGCGCGTTGCCTCGAGCTTTCGATCGGGCCCGCACGTCTGAGCGATGGGGTGGAAGCTCGAGATGCCCGTCACCGAGAGGGACTGGGTGCTGCGCAGGCGTAGGCACTTTGAGGCGCCGAACGCCGTGTCGAAGTCGAAGGTGACGGTCGCGCCGTCATTGGTGCGGTCCTCGAAGGCGCTGCAGCCGGCGTACGTGGCGCCGCACGCCGCGATCGCCGAGCCGCCCGCTGCCGAGCCACCTGCTGCCGAGCCACCTGCTGCCGAGCCACCTGCTGCCGAGCCACCTGCTGCCGAG
>JACSRE010000066.1 GCA_014879945.1 Myxococcus sp. | reverse complement strand
CAGCTCGGTGGCCTTGGCGATGCCGAAGTCGAGCAGCTTCACGTTGCCGCCGGCCGTCACCATCAGGTTGTGCGGAGAGATGTCGCGGTGCACCAGCCCCAGCGGCTTGCCCTGCGGGTCGGCCAGCTCGTGCGCGGCGTGCGCGCCGGCGCAGGCCTGGGCGAGCAGCCCCACCACCACCCCGAGCGGGAAGGGGCGCGCCTGCTGAATCGCCGCCCGCATCAGGTCGCGGAAGCTGACCCCCAGCACGTGCTCCATGGCGATGAAGGCGGTGCCGTCGAGCTCTCCCAGCTCGTAGATCTGCACGATGTTCGGGTGGTTCAGGCGCGCGACCCACCGCGCCTCTTGCAGGAACATCTCGCGGAAGGCCGGCTGCTCGGCCAGGTGGGGCAGGGCGCGCTTGATGACGACCAGCCGCTCGAAGCCGTGCAGGCCCCGCTCGAGCGCGAGGAAGATCTCAGCCATGCCGCCGATGTCGAGCCGGTGCACCAGCTCGAAGCGGCCGAGGTGACGACGGGGCAAAGCTGGCGGGGCCGCGTCGCTCATGGAGGGCGCCCGCAGCTTCTCACAGGCGAATGCGTTTGCTCTCGGGGTCGTACAGCGGCTTGAGCGACACCACCGCGGGCACGCGGCGGTCGGCCACCTCGACCTCCCACCTGCCCTGCTCGAGGTACTCGGGCGTCAGCGGCTCGCCCGCCTCGATCATCGCCAGGCCGACCGCGCCGCCCAGGGTGTGGCCGTACGAGGCCGAGCGCACCGAGCCCACCGCCTTGCCGTCGCGCCACACCACCTCACCGTGGAACAGGAAGACCTGCGGGTCCTTCAGCAGCACCTGCACCAGCCCGCGCGTCAGCACCCCGGCCTCTTTCTGCCTCACCACGTGCTCACGGCCGATGAAGCCGCCGGGCTTCTTCAGGTCGACCGCGAAGCCCAGGCCGACCTCGAGCACCGTGTCGGTGTTGTCGATGTCGTGGCCGTAGTCGCGGTAGGCCTTCTCCATGCGCAGGCTCGCCAGCGCCTTGAGCCCCGCGTGCTTGAGCCCGAGCGGGTAGCCGGCCTCGATGAGGCGCTCGTAGACGTGCACCGCCTGCTCCGCCGGCACGTACAGCTCGTAGCCCAGCTCACCGAGGTAGGTGATGCGCAGGCACAGCACGCGCGCGAAGCCGAGGTCGATCTCCCGCGCGGTGCGGAACGGGAAGGCGGCGTGCGAGAGGTCCTCGGTGGTGAGCGCCTGGAGCAGCTCACGCGAGCGCGGGCCCTGTACGTTGAGCTGCCCGTACGCCGAGGTGACGTCGGTGACGAAGCAGTGCGCGCCCTCGGGGGTGTTGCGCCGGAGCCACGTCTCGGCGTGCCGGTGCGCGGTGTCCGAGGCCACCACGATGAACTCTTCGTCGCCGAGCTTGGTGACGGTGAGGTCGGCCTCGAGGGTGCCGAAGCGGTTGAGCCACTGCGTGTACGTCACCCGCCCCGCGGCGCCGTCGACGTTGTTGGCCGAGATGGTGTTGAGCACCTTGCCGGCGTCGCGGCCCTGCACGCGGAACTTCGCCATGAACGACATGTCCATGAGGATGACGCCTTCGCGCGCGGCCTTGTGCTCGTCGGCCCACTTCGAGAACCAGCTGGGCTTGCCGAAGGTGAGCGGCCCCGGGTCGGGCAGCGTGCCGTCTTGCGTGTACCAGTCGGCGCCCTCCCAGCCGCTGACGTCCTTGAAGTACGCGCCGCGCGCCTCGAGCTGCGCGTGAACCGGTGAGCGCTTGGCCCCGCGCGCGGTCTTCATCGAGCGGTAGGGGTAGTGGCACTGGTAGACCATGCCGAGCGACTCCACCGTGCGGGTGCGGCGGTACTCGGGGTTGGACTGGTAGACGTGCAGCCGGTCGATGTTGAAGCCGGTGATGTCGACGTCGGGTTGGCCGGTGATGATCCAGTTCGCCAGCACCCGCCCCAGGCCGCCGCCGGTGAGAATGCCGATGGAGTTGAGGCCGGCCGCGACGAAGTAGTTCTTCAGCTCGGGCGCCTCACCGACGACGGGCGAGAGGTCGGGCGTGAAGCTCTCGGGGCCGCAGAAAAACTTCTTGATGCCCACCTCCATCGACACCGGCACGCGCGACATGGCGGTCTCGAGGTAGGGGCCCATGCGGTCCCAGTCGGGTGAGATCTCGCCGAACGAGAAGTCCTCGGGCACGCCCTCGACCTTCCACGGCGCGCACTTCGGCTCGAAGAGGCCGATCATCAGGCCGCCGCCCTCTTCGCGGTAGTAGCCGTGGCACTTCGGGTCTTCGATGACCGGCCACTCGGGCCCCAGGCCGGTGATGGGCTCGGTGATGAGGTAGTAGTGCTCGGCGGCCTGGAGCGGCACGTTGACGCCCGCCTTCGCGGCGAGCTGGCGGCCCCACATGCCGGCGCAGTTGACGACGACCTCGCAGGCGATGTGCCCGTGCGAGGTGTCCACGCCGGTGACGGCCCCGTTCTTCTTCGTCACGCCGAGCGCGGCGACGCCCTCGAGCACCTTCGCGCCCTGCAGGCGCGCGCCCTTCGCGAGGGCCATGGTGGTGTCGACCGGGTTCGTGCGCCCGTCGGCCTTCACGTAGAAGCCCGCGAGGATGTCGTCGGTCTTCGCGAGCGGGAAGAGCTCCTTCACCTGCCGCGGGCCGATCTCCTGCACGTCGATGCCCTTGTAGCGGTTGTAGGCCGAGACGCGGCGGTACTCCTCGAGGCGGTCGGCGTCAGAGGCCAGCTCGACGAAGCCGACCGGCTTGAAGCCCGTCGCCTGGCCCGTCTCTTCTTCGAGGCGGGCGTAGAGGTCGCGCGTGTACTTGCGCATCTCGGTCGAGGTGTCCGACAGCGAGCCGAACGTCACCATCAAGCCGGCCGCGTGCCAGGTGGTGCCGGAGGTGACGCGGTCGCGCTCGAGCAGCACCACGTCTCTCCACCCCATGTGGGCCAGGTGGTACGCGACCGAGGCTCCGATGATGCCACCGCCGATGATGACGACGCGGGCCTGCGAAGGAACGATGGGGGCGCTCATGGGGCGAGCCCTGTAGCCCGGCTCGCGGGCGGCCTCCATCCCCGGCGCTACGGCCTCTCCGGCGCTACGAGGTGCCGCCGCCTCGGACGCCCCGCAGCAGCTTGCTCAGCTCCGCCTTGAGCGCGGGGTCTGGCTTGCGAGGGTCGCCGGGCTGCGTGATGGCGAGCTGCCTGGTGCGCACGTCGCCGAACAGCGCCGGCTCTGCCGCCTGGGCGTCGGCGAGCGCCTTCGTCACCAGCGCCGCGAACTGCGTCGATGACACCGGCGGCCGGCCCGCGACGGGCTTGAACGCGAGCGGCTCTGGAGGCGTCTCGGGGTGCAACGACAGCTGCACCACCAGGGCGATCAACGCCTCGGGGTTGGCGCCGAGCGCGTTGGCCAACTTCGTCAGCGCCGCGTCGCCGCGGAGCCGGGTCTTGAGGGTCTGCTCGAGCTGGTCCGGCAGCATGCGCGGCTCAGTACTCGGGGATGATCTTGGTGTTCTTCATCTGCTCGATCATGCGGTCCATGATCATCTTGCCGAGCGCGATGCTGCCCGAGATGCACGACTCGAACGCCACCGCCTGCTCGACGACGGCGCGGTCTTCGGGCGAGAGGCTGTCCTTGATCTTGTCGAACTCCTCCTGCGCCTCGGTGATCTCGGGGCGGAGCATGTAGGGCTCGCTCAGCAGCTTCTTGAGGGCCTCGCCGCCCGGCGTCTTGCCCAGAATGTCGATGGCCTTCTGGGTGTCGCTGCCGGTCGACGACGTCGAGGCCGACGACGCGCTGGCGGGGGTGAAGGAGCTGGTGGCCGCGTAGCCGGTCGACTGCGGTGTGGCGGGAGCCGCGGCCGGCGTCTGCACCGGCTCCGACTGCGTGGACCGCACGACGGCAGGAGCGCTTCGGTTGACGGAGTTGATGGTCATGGCTGAGGTATTCTCGCAGGACGCGCGAAAAGGTGTCGTGCAAGGTGCTTCATCAGTCAGTTCAAGAGGTTGGCTGTGTCGGCTGATCGCCAGAAGGTCGCGTGACCGGCTGAACGTGCCATCATTCGGGCCCAATGTGGGCGTTGCTCCTCGCCGCGGTCGTCGCTCAGGGGCCGGGCCTCCCAACCGATGGCGGCCAGGGCACCGAGGGGGCCTTCGACGCCGGCGCGTTCGAGCTGGAGTCGGGCCTCGAGGCCGACCCCCCTGCGCCCGCCTCGGCGCCGCTGCTCAAGGGGGGCGTCGGCCTGTACAAGCCGCCGTTCCCGGTGCGCTTCTCGGGCAACGTGGTGCTGACCGACGAGGTCTACCGCGCGGTGCTCGACGTGCCGCCCGAGGCGCTGCCCGAGGCCGAGACCGCCCAGCTGGTGGCTGATCAGGTGCAGCGCTTCCTGCTCAAGAGCGGGTACGAGCTGTCCACCGTCTCGGTGGCCCTCGAAGACGGCGGCCTCACCGTGCGCATCGACGAAGGGCGCCTCGAGAAGGTGGTGTTCCGTGGCCGCTTCACGCTGCCGATGCTGCGCTTCAAGATCGCGCTCGACCTGCCCAAAGAGGTCTTCAACCGCCCGCTGCTCGAGCGTGAGGTCGCCCTGCGCGCGAAGGAGCTGGGCATCGAGGCGCCCACCTGGGAGCTCCTCGAGACCGCCTCCTTCAAGCACGAAGGCGTGCAGGTGCTCGACGCCGCCATCGTCATCGCCGGGCGCTCCATCATCAGGCCGCAGCAGCGCTTCGAGCTGCACTTCACCTTCGGCGAGCCGGCGTGGAGCACGGGCCTGGGCGTCGACGTGCGCACCAGCTGGATGGACGGGCTCGAGGTGGGCCTCAACTACCAGTCGAAGGCGCTGGCCTTCGCCGACGACCGCTGGCGCGTGGCGCTGATGGGCGGCCTGGGCCTGCGCAACGACCTGCCGCAGAACAACATCTACGTCTTCCCCTCGCGCCTCATCGCCGACGCGCTCTGGTACTCGCCCGCCATCGACGAGAGCGGCTCCTCGCGCGGCGTGCTCTCGCTGCACACCGAGGGCATCGCCCGGCAGCGGCGCGACTTCGGGCTCGAGAACTACTTCGCCCTGCGCACGGAGCTCTCGGCCAACGTGCAGGTGCGCCCGCACCGGGCGGTCTCGCTCTTCGCCGGCGCGGGCCTGCAGTACTTCCTCGTCGGGGGGCTGCAGGCGCCCCTGGGCGCGCCGTCGCCCATCACCATCGCCGACCCGACCCGGCTGCGCAGCTTCGTCGAGGCGCGGCTCGACCTCGTCGTCTTCGACGGAGACTCCCGCTGGGACCGGCGGCACGCGCTGTTCCTCGAGGGGCGCCTGTCAGCGAACGTCACCCGCTTCGACCTGCCCACCTTCGCCGAGGCGCGCGCGGGCTATCAGCTCGTCATTCCCCTCGGGTGGCACGACGTGTGGATTCGCGGGAAGGGCACCTGGATGAGCGGCGACGTGCTGTTTCCCTTCGAAGAGGTGCTGGGCGAACACCTGCCCGCGGTCTTCGGCGACATCTGGGTGCAGAAGGCCGGCGGCGTGCGCACCGAGTTCCGCTACAGCCTGGTGCGCGACATCTTCAAGGTCGGCGTCTTCGCCAACGCGCTGGCCTTCGCCGAAGAGCCGCGCGACGGCAGCAAGGCGATTCCCCGCTTCGGGGCCGGCCTCGGGCCCACCACGCACCTGCTCATCGAGGGCATCTTCCAGCTCGACCTGTTCCTCAACTTCTCGCTGCTGTCGAACGGGCGGTTCAGCACGGGCCTGCTGGTGTGGCTCAACAAGGTGTTCTGAATCAGGCGGCCCGTCGCTGCGCTCGAGCCCGTCCGCGCTGCGGCCCGCCGTCCTCAGCTCACCAGCCAACGACACCAGCGCGTCTCGTGCCCCTCAGACGCCGCGAATCGCTGGCAGCGCGATGACGATGGCCACGAAGTGACAGACGGCCGCGGCGATGACCAGCGCGTGGAACACCTCGTGGTAGCCGAACACCCGCGGCCACGGGTCGGGCCGGCGAAACGCGTAGGCCAGCGCGCCCAGCGAATAGAGCACGCCGCCCGCGCCCATCCACCACAGCACCGGCGCGCCCGCCACCCGACCGATGGTCGGCAGGTACAGCAGCGCCAGCCAGCCCATGGTGAGCGCGAGCACCGCCACCACCCACTTGGGCGCGTTGATCCAGAACAGGGCGCGCGCCACGCCGATGGCCGCGCCCACCCACGCGACGCCCAACATCATGCGCGCCGTCTCGGAGGGCAGGGTGAGCGCCAGCGGGGTGTACGTGCCGGCGATGAGCACGAAGATGGCCGAGTGGTCGAGCCGCCGCATGCGCGCGCGGGCCCGCACCGACCAGGTGGGCCGATGGTACAGGGCGCTGGTGCCCAGCAGGTTCGCCAGGCTCACGGCGTAGACGGCGCAGCCGAGCTTCGCCGCCGTGCCCGTCGCCGCCGCCACCAGCGCTCCGCCCGCCACGAGCGCGACGAAGAACGCCACCTGGTGCGAGACGCCTCGCAGCCGCGGCTTCACCACTGCAGGAGGGGGCGTGGTCACCGTCGAGCTCATTCCCCGATACCTACCCCGCCCGCGTCACTGCCGCGTCATTCGCGGTGGAAAACGTCTGGAAGGGAAACGCCCGGGTGACGGAATACGGCGTTCCCGACACTCAAGGGTTCGTGAATGCTCTCGCGCGCCTCATGCCTGCCCAACCCCTCGACCTGACGACGCTCTACGAAGCGCACGGCCGACAGATCTGGCGAACGCTCGCCCGGCTGGGCGTGCCCCCGTCGAGCCTCGAAGACGGCGTGCATGACGTCTTCCTCGCGGCCCACCGGCGCCTCGGCGAGTTCGGGTGGCGCTCCTCGCCGTCGACGTGGCTGGTGGGCATCGCCGTCAGGGTCGCCGCGAACCACCGCAGGAAGAGCAGGCGGCAGCCTCTGCTCGAGGTCGCGCCCGACGTGCTGCGCGGCGCCGACGAGGAGCTCGATCGAAAGCGGAAGCTGCGCGAGCTGGAGCGGGTGCTCTCTCAGCTGCCCGACGAGCAGCGCGAGGTGGTGGTGCTCTGCGACCTCGAGCAGCTGAGCGCGCCAGAGGTCGCGGAGGCGCTCGATGAGAAGGTGAACACCATCTACTCGCGGCTGAGGCTCGGTCGCGCCCTGCTCAAGAAGGTGCTCACCAGCACCCAGGAGGACGCGTCGTGAACGACCTGAACCAGAACGAAGGCGCCGGCGAGGTTCCCCCCGAGGTGCGCGCGTTCTACGCCCTCCACCGCGACACGGGCGAGCCCGAGGCCGCCCAGCTCAGGCAGGCGCGCTTCGAGCAGGGGCCCACGCTCGAGCGGCGATGGCTCCCGCCCGAGGTGATGGCCGTCGCGGCGGTCCTGGTCGTCAGCCTCGGGGCGGCGGCGGTCGGTTGGTACGTGAAGTCCCGGTCGGTGGTGGCGAACGACGCCATGCCCGAGGCGGCCGCACCACCCTCGGCCTCGGCTCAACAACCGGGGGGCGGCGAGGTCGAGGCCGACGAGAAGTTCGCTCAGGAGCAGGGCACGCTGCTCGTCCAGCAGGGGCTGCCGCACCAGGTCGTCTCGCGAGCGCTCTCGTTGTTCGTGGTCAGCCTCCACGTGTCTGCCAGGTCGCCCTCGCTCGCGTTGCAGAACTTCCGTGAGGTCGCCTCGCTCGTGCCCGGGACGGCGCTCGCGGGGCGCGCCGATGCGCTCGCGCAGGCGCTCGTAGAGGCAGAGGCGTCGCGCCCCCCACCGGCGCCAGCGCCACCGCCTGACCACGCGGCCGCCGCAGAGCTGCTCGAGCACGGCCGACGATATCTCCGCGAGAAGCGGTTCAGTGACGCCATTCGGGTGCTGCATCGCTGCCTCGCGGTCTCGAACGACGACCTCGATTGCATGCTGCAGCTGGGCTCGAGCTACGCCGCCAGGAGCGCGACGGAGGGGTCCGTGAGTGACCAGGAGACCGCGCGCGGGCTGTACGAGCGCTTTCTGGTCATCGCGCCTGCGGACGATGCACGTCGTGCGCGGGTGCGCGCGCTGCTCCCGGGCGGCGCGTCTGCCGAGGGCGAGGCGACTGGCGAAGCCGAGGAGGCCCCGCCCGACCCGCGTGCGCTCCTGCAGCGCGCACGTCAGCTGAGCGCGCTGGTCCCCGGTGAAGCCCGGGCCCTCTTCGAGGAGGTGATTCGCGTCGCCCCGACCTCGCCGGAGGCGGCCGAGGCCCGGAGCGGGCTCGCCGCGCTCGAGGCGACGAGCACGAGGTCAGGCCTCTTGCGCATCGCATCGACGCCGATGGGCGCGCGGGTCTTCGTCGATGGGGTCGACACCGGTCGGACGACGCCGGTGCCCTCGGGCCAGCCGCTCGAGGTGACGTCAGGGCAGCACACCATCTCGTGCGACCTGGGCGACGGCCAGCGGGCCTCGACTCGCGTCGACGTCTCGCCCGGAGAGAACCCGGTCGTCAGGCTCGACCTGCGGTGACGGCGGGCGCGAGCCAACGCGCTGGTGCGCGCTGCCGACGAGGAACCGAACGCATACGACCAGCTCGTGCGGCCTGGGCGGCGGCCGGCGTGCCTCGACGCGCGTCGCCGTCTCGCCCGGAGAGGACCCGGTCGTCAGCGCTCGACCTGCGGTGACGGCGGACGCGAGCAAACGCCTTGGGGAGTGCCGCCGGGCGCCGCGGTTACGGGGTGTCGCGTCGCCTCACGGCGCGTCGAGCCGCAGCACCGCGCCTGCGAAGTCGAGCACGTAGGCGTCGCCGGCCTCGTCGAGCGCGAAGCTGACCGGCAGCACCGGCCACTTGCCGAGCGCGGTGGGCTGCACCAGCGCCGCCGACGCCGCGGCGCCGAGGTCGAGGGCCCACAGCTTGCCCGCGATGAAGTCGCCGAAGAGGTAGCGCCCCATCAGGCCCGGCACGCGCGCGCCCGTCACCACCACGCCGCCCGTCACCGACTGACCCTCGTCGTGGCCGTACTCGAAGAAGGGGTCGCGCAGGCCCTCGGCGCGGCAGCCCTCGGCCGGGCGGAAGCAGTGCCGGCCCTCGCGAACGTTCCACCCCAGGTTGTCGCCCCGCGCCGCGAAGCCCACCTCTTCCCACGCGTCCTGGCCCACGTCGCCCACCACGAGCCGGCCGTCAGGCGCGAACGCGTAGCGCCACGGGTTGCGCAGCCCCAGCGCCCAGATTTCAGGCCTCGCGTTCGGCGTCGCGACGAAGGGGTTGTCGGTCGGCACCGAGTAGCCCCCCGTCGCGTCGGCGCGGTCCACGTCCACGCGCAGCATCTTCCCCAACCAGGTGCCCAGGTCCTGGCCTGCCAGGTGCGGGTCGGCCGCGAAGCCGCCGTCGCCGAAGCCGATGAAGAGCATGCCGTCGGGCCCGAAGGCGAGGTGGCCGCCGTTGTGGTTGGCGTAGGGCTGCTCGACCTCGAGCACCACCCGCACCGCCTTCACCGTCTTGCCCCGCAGCGGCGGCGGGCCCGCGGTCCACTCCTCGACGCGGCTGACGTCCTTGCCGTCCTTCGCGAGGGTGTAGTTGAGGAAGAAGCGGCGGTTCTCGACGAAGCGCGGGTGGAAGGCGAGGCCCAGCAGGCCCTGCTCCGAAGGCGTCGTCACCGGCACCGTGGCCAGGTCGCCGCCGTCGCCGGTCTTCACGTCGAACCACTTCATCGTGCCGGTCTTCTCGAGCACCACCGCGGTGTCGGGCTCTGCGGGAACGAAGGCCAGCGTGGTGGGCTGCTCGAAGCCGCTGGCCACGCGGGTCAGCTTCACCGCGAGGTGGGCGCGCTCGACGTCGGCGCCGAGGAAGGTGCCCACCAGCGCGCCGGGGTCGCCCTGAGGCGCGTAGCGCTGCGGGTAGAGCTTCGTCGCCGTGCGCAGGAGCGCCTGACACGAGAACAGCGCCGTCACCACCAGCGCCACCACCACGCCCAGCGTCCATCGTGCTTGTCGTGACATGGCGCGCACTGTGCACCACCTGCGCCTCGCGCTGCTAACCTCGTCGCCGTGTTCGACACCGCCTCCATCGCCCACGAAGTCGACAAGGCCACCTGGAAGCGAGAGGAGCCGAAGCTCCGCCAGGCGCTGCTCGCCGCGCAGTTCAAGGTGCTCGACGAGAAGAAGTTCCCGGTGCTGGTGCTCATCGGCGGCGTCGAGGGCGCGGGCAAGGGCGAGACCGTCAACCTGCTCCACGAGTGGATGGACCCTCGGCACATCATGACGCACGCCTTCGGGCCGCCCAGCGAAGACGAGCGCGAGCGCCCGCCGATGTGGCGCTTCTGGGAGCGCCTGCCGCCCAAAGGCCGCACCGGCATCTTCTTCGGCGCCTGGCACTCCGAGCCCATCGTCGCGCGGGCGCTCGGGCAGATCGGCCAGGCCGAGGTCGATCAGCGCGTCGGCGCGGTGAACCGCTTCGAGAAGATGCTCACCGACGAGGGCGTGCTCCTGGTGAAGTTCTGGTTCCACCTCACCAAGAAGCAGCAGCGCCGCCGCCTCGAGGCCCTCGCGAGCGACAAGCACACCCGCTGGCGCGTCGGCGACGACGAGTGGAAGGGGCTCAAGCGCTATGACGCCTTCTTCGAGGCCTCGGAGCACTTCGTGCGCAGCACCTCGACCGGCTGGGCGCCCTGGTACGTCGTCAGCGGCGCCGAGCCCCGGTACCGCTCGCTCACCGTCGGCAAGACGCTGCTGGCCGCCATCGAAGACCGGCTGGCCGACGGCGCCGCGCGCACCTCGGCCGGCAACGCCCCGCCGCTGCTCCCGACCATCGACGGCCGAAACGTCATTCGCGCGCTCGACCTCACCCGGAAGCTCAGCGACGCCCGGTACGAGCGCCAGCTCGAGAAGTGGCAGGGCCGCCTCAACCTCTTGTCGCGCGACGCGAAGTTCAAGCGCGTGTCGGTGGTGTGCGTCTTCGAAGGCAACGACGCCGCTGGCAAAGGCGGCGCCATTCGTCGCGTCACCGCCGCCGTCGACGCCCGCTTCATTCGCCCCATTCCCATCGCCGCGCCCAGCGACGAGGAGCGCGCGCAGCCGTACCTCTGGCGCTTCTGGCACCACCTGCCCCGCCATGGCCGCATCGCCATCTTCGACCGCAGCTGGTACGGCCGCGTGCTGGTCGAGCGCGTCGAGGGCTACGCCTCGGAGGCCGCGTGGATGCGGGCCTACCAGGAGATCATCGACTTCGAGGATCAGCTGCTCGCCAGCGGCTCGGTGCTCGCGAAGTTCTGGCTCGCCATCTCGAAGGCGGAGCAGCTCAAGCGCTTCAAGCACCGCGAGGCCACGCCCTTCAAGCGCTTCAAGATCACCGCCGACGACTGGCGCAACCGCAAGAAGTGGGACGCCTACGAGCGCGCCGTCTGCGACATGGTGGACCGCACCAGCTCCGTCGTCGCCCCGTGGACGCTGGTGGAAGCCAACGACAAGAACTTCGCGCGGGTGAAGGTGCTCAAGACGCTGGTGCGCGCCATCGAGCAGCGCTTCGACACGCTGTGACGCGCTTCGACGGCCTCGACCGGGTGCGCGCGGCGGCGATGTTGCTGGGCGTCGTCTACCACGCGACGTACGCCTTCATGCCCGAGATAGGCCGCTGGTTCCCCGTGCAGGCCGACGCCACCTGGAGCGGCTTCGCCGTCATCGCCGGGGTGCTGCACGCGGTGCGCATGCCGGTCTTCTTCGCCATGTCGGGCTTCTTCGCGGCGCTGGTGCTGGAGCGGCGCCGCGCCGTCTTCCTCAAGGACCGCTTCAAGCGCCTGATGGTGCCGTTCTTCGTGGCGCTGCCGGTGACGGTGCTCTCGGACGTCTTCTTGCGGCGCGCGTCGCTGGCCCAGCACACGATGGACGCGTCGTACCCGGCACAGGGCGCGTGGCTGCTCCGGCCGCTCCACCTCTGGTTCCTCGAGTACGTGTTCCTGTTCTGTGTGGTGGCGTGGGTGCTGGCGGCGACGAAGCTCTCGGTGCGCCTGGACCGATTGCTGAAGGTGCCCGAGGTGCTGCTCCTGGGCAGCGCGCTGACGGCCGCGACGGTGCTGGCGCTCGGCGCCCCGGAGCCGGCCTTCTCGTTCGTCCCGTCGTTGAGCGCGGCGCTCTACTTCGCGCCCTTCTTCGGGCTCGGGTGGGCCTTCTATCGCTCACGCGACGCGACGGCGGTGCTGCAGCGCCGCGGCGGGTGGATGGTGGTGGCCTCGCTGGCGCTGTGCCTCTACGTCTTCACCCGCCCGCTGCAGTGGGAGCCGCTCGGGCACGCGCTCGCCGCCCTCGCCGCGTGGCTGATGGTGCTCGGGGTGATTGGGCCCGCGATGCGCCCCGGCTCGCGGCCTCCCGGCCCGTTCGTGCAGTCGGCCTACTGGGTGTACCTGGTGCACCACCCGCTGGTGCTGCTGGGGCAGGTGCTGGTCGCGAAGCAGCCCTGGCCCGCGGGGGTCTCGTACGGCGCCGTCGTCCTGGGCGTGTTCGCCGTCAGCTTCGGGTCGTTCATGCTCTTCGTCAGGCACACGCCAGTGGCTCCCTGGTTGGGCGCCAGGCGGGTCGGCTCGGCCGCGTGAGGTGCTCGGTCGTTCTTTCGGCCGATGGCTCGCCGGGGCCGATCTCCTACGGTGATGGCCGATGAAGCCCCCGCGCCAGTGGTCGGTCTCCCTGCTGGTCTCGCTGGTGGCCCTCGTCGAGGTGTCGGTCCGCGAGGACCTGCCGAGCCGCCCCGGGGCGCTGGCCTTCGCCCTCGCGATCGCGGGAGCCCTCGGCGTTCGGCGCGCGCACCCGCTCGCAGCCACCGCCTTCGCCTTCAGCCTCGCCTCGGTCGCGACCGTCGTCCGTCACCACTTCGCGCTCCCCGAGGTCGCCCCGTGGTCGTCCGCGGCCATCGACGCCCTGCGCGGCCCTCGCGGCGGTCAGCGCCCGCGCACTTCGTAGACGTACGGGCCAGACCCGAGCGGCAGCGGAGGCCCGGGCGGCGGGCGCAGCCGAACGAAGTCGGGGTGCTCGTCGAGCAGCCTTCGCGCGGCCGGGTACCCGCAGATGACGTACTGCGCGCCGAACGTCTGGGTGACGATGGCGGTGACGTCACGCGCCGCGCCGTCGATGAGCAGCAGCCGCGCCTGGTGCCGCTCGCGGTCGAAGCGCTCGAGGTAGGTGGGGTCGAGCACGTCGACGAAGCGCACGTCGGGGCGGCGGTCGAGCATCACCTCGCCCTCGGTGAAGGTGCAGTTGAGCACCTTCTGCCCCGCGGCCTCTCTCGGGAGCGCGTCCACCGCGTCGGCGATGTGGAGCGTGTAGCGGTCGAGCTGCGTCACCCGCGCCGACTCGCGCAACAGCGGTACGTTCGACGCCAGGCCGAGCGCCAGGCCCACCGACAGCAGCAGCGGCGGCAGCGACGACGACGTCGAGGCGAGGGCCGCGATGGAGAGCGGAATCGCGTACTCCGAGGCGCGCGCGCTGCGGAAGCACAAGACCCAGAAGAGCGCCGCCGCCGCCACCAGGGTGACGCGCAGCCTCGCGCCGGGCGCGCCCCGCGCCATGAAGGCCAGCACCGCGCTCACCAGGAACATCACCACCGGCACCCGGTACGCGCCGAGCAGCTCCTCGGGCTTGAGCGGGAAGAGCTCGCCGCCGAAGGTGTTCCCGGTCGGCTTCGAGGCCGCGATGGTGAGCGTCATCCACGTCGTCTCGAGCGTGGCCGGGAAGTAGGGGTTGAGCGCGGTGCCCAGGGTGAGCCCCACCACGCCCGCGGCGACGGCCCGCCACGAGGCCCGGCCCTGCAGCACGGCCGCCAAGCCTAGCACCGCCAGCGGCAGGTAGAGCGCGTGGTACCCCAGCGCGAACACCACGCCCGCCGCCGCCGTCACCTTCCACGCGTTGCGCGTCAGGCCCACCACCAGCAGCAGCAGCGCCGCGATGGCCAGCAGGTGCGGCCGCACCAGCGCGAGCCGGTAGAGGAACATCGGGCACGCCACTCCCGCGGCCACCACCAGCACCGCCTCACGCACCCGAAGGAACTGCCGCGCCAGCAGGTACAGCAGCCCCACCACGCAGGCCGCCAGCGCCGCCGACGCGCCCACCACGCCCTCGCGCCCGTCCACCAGCCAGCCCAGCCACGTCACCACGTGGAAGAGGAACTCCTTGTCGACGTACTCGACGTTCCACCCGATGTTCTCGACCTGCGGCAGGGTGCTGGGCACGCCGTGCTCGGCCCAGGTGCGCGCCACCGCGAAGTGGAAGTGGCGGTCGGGGTCGGCCGGCGAACGTTCGGCGAAGAGCCAGAGCCCCGCCCCCAGCGCCGCCGCCAGCACCAGCACCGCGACGAGGTCGGCCCGCACCGTTCTCACCAGCACGTCAGGCCTTGCCCAACACCATCGCGAGCAGCGCCATGCGCACGTAGAGGCCGTACTCCATCTGACGGAAGTACGCGGCGCGGGGGTCGGCGTCGACGTCGGGTGAGATCTCGCCCACCCGCGGCAAAGGGTGCATCAGCGCCATCTTCGGCTTCGCGCGCGTCATCGTCTCGGGCGTCACGACGAAGGCGTGCTTGAGCGACTCGTACAGCGCGAGGTCGTCGAAGCGCTCCTTCTGCACGCGCGTCACGTAGAGCACGTCGGTCTCGGGCAGCACCGCGTCGAGGCTGGTGTGCTCGTGGTACTCGATGCGCCGCGCCGTCAGCTCATCGGTCACCTTGGGCGGCATGCGCAGCTGCTCGGGCGAGACGAAGTGGAGCCTCGCGCCGAACAGCGACAACAGCCGCGACAACGAGTGCACCGTGCGCCCGAACTTGAGGTCGCCCAGCATCGTCACCGTCAGGCCGTCGAGCTGGCCGAGCTCCTCCCGAATGGTGAAGAGGTCGAGCAGCGCCTGGGTGGGGTGCTCTCCGGGGCCGTCGCCGGCGTTGATGATGGGCTTGCGCGCCGCCTCGGCGGCCTGCGCCGCGGCGCCCACCTCGTGGTGCCGCAGCACGATGACGTCGGCGTAGCACTCGAGCGTGCGCACGGTGTCGGGCAGCGACTCGCCCTTCGAGACCGACGAGTAGCGCACCTCGCTGATGGGGATGACCGAGCCGCCCAGGCGCTGCATCGCCGCCATGAAGGACGACTGGGTGCGCGTCGACGGCTCGTAGAAGAGGTTCGCGAGGATCTTGCCCTTGAGCAGGTCGATGGTGCCGATGTGCTGCACCATGGTGCGCATGCCCTCGGCGACGCCGAAGACGTACTCGAGGTCTTCGCGGCCGAACTGCGCGACCGAGAGAATGTCTTTCCCGTAGAAGCGGCCGGTGCGCTGGTCGCCGAGGGGCAGGTGCACGTAGGAAGAGGGCGTCATGGCGGGCCGAGTGTTTGGCCCCGGCGCGGCCAAACAGCAAGCCTCAGCGGTCGGGCTCGCGAGGGTGGTGCAGCCCGAAGACGCCGCTGCCTCAGAAGTCTTCGAGGTCGCGCAGGCGCTGCTCGAGGTCCGACTGCAGGCTCAGGTCCTTGCGCGCGTGCGGCGTCTCGAGCGCGCGCTGCCAGGTGGCCTTCGCGTCGTCGCGGCGCCCCAGGCCGACCTGCGCGTCGCCGAGCGCGACCCACGCCGCCGAGTAGGTCGGGTCGAGCTTCACCGCGGTCGAGAGCGCGGCGACGCTCTCGGCCCAGCGCTGCTCGTCGAGGTACAGCCGGCCCAGTGAGAAGAAGCCCATGGGCGAGTCGGGGAACTCACGCGTCATCTCGAGGAACCTCTGCTCGCGCTCGCTGGCCATGGGCTCGCCCCTTAGCGCGAGTTTGCGCAAACACGAACGCGCCCGTCGACACGCGCCCGTCGACCGCCCGGGCGCGGCTTCGCGTGGCGGGGGGCCTCAGCGCTTGACCATGAACCCCGTGTCCACGCCCTCCAGCATCACGTTGCGGCGCGAGGCCCAGGCGAAGTTGGCCAGCACCACCGCCTCGCGGGACTCGGGCGACAGGCGCGTGGACAGCCACGTGGGGCCCTGGATGTCGGCCGAGGCCAGCCAGCCCTCGTCGCTCTCGACGTGAAAGCCCAGGTGCGGGCTCGAGCCCTTGTCGGCCGTGTCGGCGCTGGTCTTCACCGGGTAGCGCACGCCGCGGTAGGTGACGACGCCGGCGAGCGGCTTCTCGGGGTCGCCCGTCATCGCGAAGGTGAAGTCGTCGCCGGTGCACTCGAGGGTGTATTTCGGGTGGTTCAAGCTGAGACTGCCCATCTTGAGCTTCGGCTCGCTGGGGGCGGCGGCGCAGGTAAGCTGGGCGAAGGGCTTGCCCGAGCGGGTGACGGTGAAGTGCACCGAGCGCTGCTCCAGCGCCGCCCGGCCACGCGAGAACACCACCCCGACGCCCACGCTCTTCTCGACGATGCCCTTCACGTCGAACTCGCCGAAGTGCATCAGGCTCGAACCATACGAGGCCGTGATGCGCGTGGCGGTGGCGGCGGTGGGCGGCGCCTTGAGGGCGAAGGAGCAGGCGAGGTTGAGCGAGAGGACGAGGACGACGAGGGCGGGCTTCATGGTGACTCCGGGGTGAGGGGTGAGCGGCCGCGCCGCCTCGTGCCAGCCCGCCGCCAGCCGACCGCTCGGGAATCACTGGAGCTTCGGGGGACGCCCTGCGCCCCGCGGGACACCCCGTTCCGCGGGGCGGACGAGCAGCACCGCCCTCGCGGCGCTACAGAAGGGGCATGGCCTCACTCATCCTCGACGTCGCGAAGCTCGGCTTCCCCTGGCACACGGCCGACCCGTTCCTCTTCTGCGTGCACCACGACGACGCCTACCCGAAGGGCAACGAGGCCATGGGGCCCGACGTGCCGCTCGACGGGCGCGCGCTGGGCAACGACTTCGTCGTGAAAGACGGCTTTCGCATGTACCACGGCGAGGTGGTGCCCGGCTTTCCGCAGCACCCGCACCGGGGCTTCGAGACCGTCACCCTGGTGCGCCGCGGCTACATCGACCACTCCGACTCGCTGGGGGCCACCGCGCGCTTCGGCCAGGGCGACGCGCAGTGGCTGACGGCCGGCCGCGGCATCGTGCACAGCGAGATGTTCCCCCTCGTCAGGCGCGACGCCGACAACCCGGTGGAGCTGTTCCAGCTCTGGCTCAACCTGCCGCGCGCCAACAAGATGGTCGAGCCCCACTTCTCGATGTTGTGGAGCCAGCGCATTCCGACGCACGAGGTGCGCGACGCGCAGGGCCGCCGCTCCGTCATCACCCTCGTGGCGGGCGCCTTCGCCGGGGTGACGCCGCCGCCGCCGCCGCCGAAGTCGTGGGCGTCGCAGCCCGACAGCGACGTCGCCATCTGGACGTTGAAGCTCGAGCCCGGCGCGCGGCTGACGCTCCCGCCGGCGCAGGCCACCTCGAACCGCACCCTCTACTTCTTCCGCGGCGAGCGCCTCACCATCGGCGGCGAGGCGTTTCGGCCCGGCGTCGGCGTCGCGGTGCGGCCCGACGCGGAGCTGCCGCTGGTCAACGGCGAGGCCGAGGCCGAGGTGCTGGTGCTCCAGGGCCGGCCCATCGGCGAGCCCGTGGTGCAGTACGGGCCCTTCGTCATGAACAGCCAGGAGGAGATCGCCACCGCCTTCCGTGACTACCAGCGCACCCAGTTCGGCGGCTGGCCCTTCGACCGCGACGACCCGGTGCACGCGCGGGCGCAGGGCCGCTTCGCCCGGCACGCCGACGGGCGCATCGAGAACGCCGACGACGTCGCCGGCCGGTGACGCTCAACGCCAGAGGCCCAGGCGAAAGCCGTGGGTGCGCACCACGTAGAGCGCCAGCGAGGTGGCCAGCAGCACCACGCCCAGCAGCACGCGCTCCTCGGCCACCAGCTGGGGCTTGAGCTCCCACCCCAGGCGCGCGAGCGCAGCGCCGACGCAGAAGCCGGCCATGGAGCGCAGGCCGTCGCCCGCGCGGGCGTCGAGCCTGGCGGCGAGCGCCTGGCGCTTGTGCTCGAGCCCAGAGCGCCGCGCCTCGAGCAACCCCCGCTGGAGCTCCAGGCCCGCGATGGTGGCCAGCACCACGTCGAGCCGCCCGTCCAGCGCGCGCGCCGTGGCCTGCGCGACCTCGAGGGCGTCGTTGTCGTCGCGGCTCACGAGGGGCTCCGGTTGAGCCAGGGCAGCAGCAGCAGCTGCACCACCGTCACCACCCCGGCGAGCAGGCCCAGCGGCCACACGCCGCCCGCGAAGAGGAGCGCCGCCGCCAGCGCCGCGAGCGGCACCGCCAACCCGGGCAGCAGTGAACGCCAGCGGCTCGACGCGACCATCGGCACCGGCTGGCTGAGGTCAGCCTCCAGCGACGCCACCGCCGCCTCGAGCCGCGCCAGCTCGCCCTCGAGGCGAGCCAGGCGCTCGCTGGCCTCTGTCAGTCGGCGCTCCGCGTCTCGTACCAGGGCGTCTGCAGCAGGCACCGCGCGAGTCTAGCGGCGCCAGGAGCGGTCCAAACCGTGGGGGTTGGTTGTTGGTCTGCCGCGATGCGCCGTTGCCCGGTGGTGCAGCCATGTCACAATGTCACGTCACCACGATGGGTCGTTTGGAGGCAGTCATGAGCAGGCTCGCGCCCGCGATGTCCTGGAGTGCGGTGGTTTGCGTGCTCCTCTTCTTGTCGAACTGCGCCAGCTGCGCGCGGCAGCCCGCCAAGGACACCCTCGTCACCGAGGGCGCCAGCTGCACCCTCGACGACGACTGCGAGACGGGCCTGTGCGACGTGGTGCCGGGCACCGACGCGCGCGTCTGTCTGCGCAAGTGCACCTCGACCTGCCGCGAGGCGGATCAGTGCACCAGGCTCGCTGACGCCCGCTATGGCTGCGTGCCCCAGCGCGCCGGCCTCTGTAAGGCGTGCGCGACCGACAGCGACTGCCCGTACCCCGCCGACAAGTGCATCAGCCTGGGCAACGACCGCTTCTGCGGCCGCGACTGCAGCTTCGACGACACCTGCCCCTCGTCGTTCCGCTGCGCCGACGGCATCGACTTGAACGGCAACTCCGCGCCCAAGCAGTGCCAGCCCACCAGCGGCACCTGCGCCTGCATCGCCGCCACCGCCGGCCAGATGATGCCGTGTGAGGTGACGAACAGCTTCGGCACCTGTCTGGGCTCGGTCACCTGCGCGCCTCCGATGGGATGGGGCGCCTGCTCTGCGCGCACGCCCGCGGCCGAGCTGTGCAACGGCCGCGACGACGACTGCGACGGCATGACGGACGAAGAGATTCCCGACACCCTCTGCGGCGTCGGCGCGTGTGAGCGGCGGGTCGCGGCCTGCACCAACGGCCGCCCCAACGCCTGCACCCCGGGCATGCCCGACCTCGAGATCTGCAACCGCGTCGATGACAACTGCGATGGCCGCGTCGACGAGAACTTCGACCTGCAGACCGACGTCGGCAACTGCGGCACCTGCAACCGCGCCTGCACCTTCCCCAACGCGGTCCCCAAATGCGACACCGGCAACTGCGCCATCGACCGCTGCATCGCGGGTTGGGTGAACCTCGACGGCGTGCTGGCCAACGGCTGTGAGCACCCCTGCTCGCCGAGCAACAACGGCGTGGAGATCTGCGACGGGCTCGACAACAACTGCGACGGGCGCACCGACGAGGGCTTCGACCTGGTGGGCGACCCGATGAACTGTGGCCAGTGCGGGCAGGTCTGCAACGTCTCCAACGGCAGCGTCTCGTCGTACCGCTGCGTCGCCGGCCGCTGTGGCGTCGGCATGTGCTCGATGGGGCGCGGTGACTGCAACCAGGCCTTCGCCGATGGTTGCGAAGAGAACCTGGTCAACTCGCTCGCCCACTGCGGCCAGTGCGGCATGGGGTGTACGCCCGCGAACGCGACGGGCGTGTGCACCATGGGCAGCTGCCGCATTCAGACCTGCGCGCCGGGCTTCCGTGACTGCAACATGATGGTGGGCGACGGCTGTGAGATCGACGGCAACAGCGACCTCAACAACTGCGGCGTGTGCGGCCGGAGCTGCTCCGCCAACAACGCGACCTCGGCGTGCACCGCGGGGGCCTGCACCTTCACCTGCCTCGCCAACTGGTACGACGTCGACAACAACGCGGGCAACGGCTGCGAGTACGCGTGCGTGCGCACCAACAACGGCGTCGAGGCGTGCGACGGCATCGACAACAACTGCGATGGGCGCATCGACGAGGTCTTCAACCTGATGACCGACCCGATGAACTGCGGCATGTGCAACCGCGCCTGCACCCCGCCCTCGTTCGCGATGACGACGGCGTGCGGCGGCGGCACCTGCGCCATCACCTCGTGTGTGCCGGGGCGCGGCAACTGCAACGGCGCCTACGCCGACGGCTGCGAGGTCGACACCTCGTCCACGGTGAGCGACTGCGGCGCCTGCGGCACCCCGTGCACCGCCCCCAACGTGCAGACCTACTCGTGCACCGGCGGCAGCTGCGGCGTGCAGCAGTGCCCGCCTGGCCGGGGGAACTGCAACAACACCTACGCCGACGGGTGCGAGATCAACACCAACACCTCGCTCGCCCACTGCGGCGCGTGCGGGAGCCCCTGCACCGTCGCCAATGGCACGCCCGCCTGCGCGACCGGCGTGTGCACCATCGGCGCCTGCACGCCGCCGTTCCGCGACTGCAACGCCAGCGCGACCGACGGCTGCGAGGTGAACTCGGCGACCAACGCGGCCCACTGCGGCGGCTGCGGCATCTCGTGCGCCCGGCCGTTCGCCGTCGGCACCTGCGCCGCCTCGACGTGCAGCTTCGTGTGCGAGCCGGGCCACTTCAACGTCGACAACAACTGGGCCAACGGCTGCGAGTTCGGCTGCAGCGCCACCGGCAGCGACATGCCCGACCTCAACTTCCTCGACGCCGACTGCGACTTCATCGACGGCACCGAGGCGGCGTCGGTCTTCGTGGCGAAGACGGGCAGCGACACCAACCCCGGCACCAAGGCGCAGCCGCGGCTCACCATCGGGGCCGGCATCGCGCTCGCGGTCACGCTGGGCCGCTCGGCGGTGCTCGTCTCCGACGGCCAGTACGACGAGTTCGTCACCATGGCCAACGGCGTCGGGGTGTACGGCGGCTACTCGGCCACCAACAACTGGGCCCGCAGCAACTCGACCGTCACCATCATCAACAGCCCGCAGACGACCGGCGTGCGCGCGCAGGGCCTCACCCTGGCGACCGAGCTGCAGCTGGTGCGGGTCATCAGCGCGAACGCCATCGGCCAGGAGCCCAACGGCGACGGGCGCTCGAGCATCGCGGTGCAGGTGCTCAACAGCAGCGGCGCCTTCACCATCAACGGCTGCACGCTCCGGCCCGGCACTGGCACGGCGGGGCTGAGCGGCACGCCGGGCGTGATGGGCGTGGGCGGCAGCCGCGGCGGTGACGGCGTGGGCGCGTCGCTGGGGAGCGGTGGCGCCTCGGCGTGCGGCGCGACGGGTGGCCGCGGCGCGGGCGGCGTCTCGGGCGAGACGACGGGCCTCAACGGCATCGCTGGCACGCAGGCCGTCGGCGGCGCGCTGGGCAGCAACGGCGGCAGCGGCGGCACGAGAGGCAGCTGCAACGTGACCTCGGCGACCAACGGCGGTGACGCGCCTCCGGTGACGGCCAGCGGCGTGGCCGGCGCGCGCGGGGTCAACGCCGGCGCGGGCCAGGCCATAGGCGCGCTGACGACGGGCGGGCTCTACACCCCGGCGTCGGGCCTGGCGGGCGCGACGGGGCAGACCGGTGGTGGTGGCGGCGGCGGCGGCAGCGGCGGTGGCACCGAGCGCGGCTCCGGCCTTTTTTGCTCCGGGTGCAGCAGCCTCACCAGCGGCGGCGGCG
>JACSRE010000406.1 GCA_014879945.1 Myxococcus sp. | reverse complement strand
GCGCCGGCAAGACGACCTCCATCACCATCGACTTCTCGGAGCCCATCGACACGGCGAGCTTCACCGCGACCCTCTCGCCGGCCGTGGCGCTGCTGGGCGCGCCCGTGTTCTCCAACGGCAACGCCAGCGCCTCGGTGACGACGGCGGCGCCGCTCAACGCCAACGCGACCTACACCGTCAGCGTGGCCGCCCGCGATCTCGCCAACAACGCGCTCGCGCCGCCCACCATGTTCGGCTTCACCACCGCGGCGGTGGCCGACACCATGCCCCCCACGGTCACCTCGACGATCCCCACGGACAACGCGATGAACGTCGCCACCACGGGCCTGGCGGTCTCGGCGACCTTCAGCGAGGCGGTCACCCCCTCCTCGGTCGTCGGCACCATCAGCGGGCCCTTCGAGCTCGGCAGCGCGACGATGAGCGCCGGCAACACCGTCGTCACCTGGTCGATGCCCATGTTCGATGACGGGGGCGTGGCCCAGTACCAGCCGTCGACCGCCTACACCGTGACGGTCGAGGCGTCGGACACGGCCGGCAACGCGATGGCGGCGCCGCACCAGTTCACCTTCACCACCGCCTCGCCCCCCGACACCACCCCGCCGACGCTGGTGAGCACGCTGCCGGCCGATCAGGCCACGGGGGTGCCGACCAACTCCGCCATCGTCTTGACCTTCAGCGAGCCGATGAACACCACCACCGTCCAGTCGAGGTTCGCCATCAACGGCGCCACCCGGCCGGGCACGTTCTCGTGGAACGCGAACAACTCCACGGTGCGCTTCGTGCCCACCGTCAACTGGAACCCCAACACGGCCTACACCCTGGCCTTCACGTCGGCGCCGACCGACATGGCCGGCAACCCGCTGGCCTCGGTCTCGCGCTCGTTCACCACCGGACCCGGAGCCGACACCTCGGCGGTGACGGTCACCAACCGCGCGCCGGCCACCAGCGCCACCGGGGTGCCGACGCGCCTGGGCTGCGCCTTCATCCGCTTCAACAACTCCGTGACGCTGACCTTCAGCGGCGCGGTCGACCCGGTCTCGGTCGCCGCCGCCTTCAAGGTGCTGCAAGGCTCCACCCCGGTCCCGGGCAACGTCAGCTTCAACAGCACGGCCACCACCGTGACGTTCTCACCGACGACCACGTTCGCCTTCAACACCACCTACACGGTGCAGCTCAACGACACCGGCAACATCGCGCTCGATCTACAGCGCAACCCCATCGCGAACGTCAGCTACACCTTCACCACGCTGCGGGAGCTCAGCCGCATCTTCTTCAACACCCCGACCGCCTCGGGCCGCATCCTCTCGGCGCCGGTCTCGGGGCAGACCCAGGTGGCCACCAACGTCGCCATCCGCGTGGGCGAGTTCAACGCCGCGACGCGCAGCCGTGGGTTCCTCGCGTTCGACCTCAGCTCGATTCCCTCGAACACCTACTGTGTCTCGGCGGCCTCGCTCCTGCTCGAGCAGACCGGCGTCAACGGAACGCCCTACGGCTCGACCAGCCTCGGCAACGTGGTGTCGGAGGTGATCGACGTCGGCCTGGCGCTGGGGGCGGGCGACTACAGCTCCGCGGCGATTGCGTCGGGCCTGGGCAACCCCAACGTCTCGGTGCTCTCGACCGACGCCACGCTGGGCTTCAAGACGGGCACCGCGACGGGGCAGGTGCGGCTGGCGCGCGCCCAGGCGACCCCGGCCAACGTGCGCTGGCGCCTGCGCTTCGAGAACGACGCCACCACCACTGGCACCATCGACAACGCCTCGTTCCAGAACACCTCGCTGAGCGGGCGGCTGGTGATTCGCTACGAAGCGCCCTGAGCGTCGTCAGGCGAGAATGCGCTTGAGCGCGAGGGTCGTCTCGGCGGGCAGGGTGCCGCCGACCAGGTCGAGGGTGCGGCGCGAGAGCAGCCGGTAGAGCGTGCCTACCTCGGCCGGCAGGGCCTCGAGGTGGGCCTGCACCACCGCCACGTCGCCGCGCACCACCGGGCCGGTGAGGCCCCTGGCGAAGCCCCGCGACGAGAGCCCGTTCAGGGCCGAGCGCATCAGCGGCAGCAGCGCCTCGAGCGATTGATCGCGATGGAGCCCCGCGTGCTCGAGGGCCGCCACCGCGGCGTCTGCCAGCGCCACCAGCAGGCCGGCGCTGAGCACCGCGCCCGCGTGGTAGGCGGCCCGGCCGGTCTCGGGCACCTCGAGGGTGTGCATCGACAGTGACGTCGCGAGCGCGCGCAGCGTCTTGAGCAGGCCGGGCGTGCTCGCGGCGAGCGACGCGGTGTGGCCGGCGAAGGTGTCGGTCGGGTCCGAGATGGCGGCGAGCGGGTGAAAGGAGCCGAGCGGGCGCCTGGAGTCGAGGGCGGCGCGGCCGAAGGCGCTCAGGGTGAGCGCCCCCGAGAGGTGCACCAGCGGGGTCTGCGGCCCGAGATCCTCCAGCACGAGCTCGGCCGCGTTGGCCACCTGGGCGTCGGGAACGGCCAGCAGGCACAAGTGCGCCGCGCGCAGATCGTCGTGGTCGGCCAGGCGCGCCCCCGACGAGGCCGCGCGGCGCACCGAGTCCTGGGAGCGCGGCAGCACGCTGACCGGCCACCCTGCCTTCCGCAGCCCACGCGCGAGCGCGCCGCCGACGCGGCCGAAGCCGACGATCACCACCCGCGGCCACCTCTTCACGGGCTGCTGCTTCGCCTTCTTGCGGCTCCCCATCGTCGCCTCCCCCCGTCGTCGAGCGCTCAGGCTTCGCCCTGGCGAACGAAGTGCAGTTGTCCGCCCGCCAGCTCGATGCGCACCAGATCGCCCTGCGCGAAGTCACCGGCCAGAATGCGCTCCGCCAGCGGGCCTTCGACGAGGCGCTGCACCGTCTGCCGCATGGGCCGCGCGCCCAGCGAGGGGTCGAAGCCGCCCGACCTGAGCAGGTGGTCGATGACGTCGTCGGTCGCCCGGTAGGTGATGCCCTTCTCGGTCGACAGCCGCTGGCTGCTCTCGGCCAGGAGCAGGTGCGCGATCTTCGCGACCTCGATCTCCTTCAGCGGGCGGAAGGCGCAGCGCTCGTCGATGCGGTTCCACAGCTCGGGCGGGAGCGCCTTGCGGGCGACGTCGGCGGCCTGCACCTCTTCGGCGGGCGCGGCGGCGGCGGCGCCGAAGCCCATGGCCTTGCCCTTCGTGTTGAAGGCCTCGGCCCCGAGGTTGGTGGTGAGGATCACCACGGTGTTCGAGAAGTCGACGTGGCGGCCCTTGCCGTCGGTGAGGCGCCCCTCTTCGAGCACCTGCAGCAGCAGCAACAGCACCTCGCGGTGGGCCTTGTCGATCTCGTCGAGCACCACCACCGCCGACGGGCGTCGGCGCACCGGCTCGGTCAGCTGGCCGCCTTCGCCGAAGCCCACGTAGCCCGCCGGCGCGCCGATCAGCCGCGAGACGCCGTGGCCTTCGCTCATCTCGGACATGTCGATGCGCACCAGCGCGTCGCGGCTGCTGAAGAGCACCTCGGCGATGGCGCGGGCCATCTCGGTCTTGCCGACGCCGGTGGGCCCGAGGAAGAGGAAGCTGCCCATGGGCCGGCGCGAGGCGAAGCCGGCGTAGTTGCGGCGAATGACCTTCGCCACGCGCTCGATGACGTCGTGGTGGCCGATCACCTTCTTCGAGAGGTCGCGCTCCAGGTCCAGCAGGCGGGCGGTGTCATCGAGCAGCAGGCGATCTTCCGGCAGCTGGGCGATCTTGGCGATGACGCGCGCGATGTCGGCGGGCTCGACGGTGCGCTTGCCTTCGCGGCGCGCGCGCGAGCCGGCGAGATCGATCACGCTGATGGCCTTGTCGGGCAGGAAGCGGTCGGTGATGTACTTCGACGACAGCGACGCGGCGGCCTGGAGCGACTCGGGCAGGTAGGTCAGCTGGTGGTGCTGCTCGTAGCGGCCGATCACGCCGTTCAAGATGTAAACGGTGTCGGGCACCGAGGGCTCGGTCACCACCACGGGCGTGAAGCGCCGCTCGAGGGCCGGGTCGGTGCCGATGTGCTTGCGGTACTCGTCGTGGGTGGTGGCGCCGATGCAGGGGAACTCGCCGCGCGACATGGCCGCCTTGAGCTCGTTCGAGGCGTCCTGGGGGCCGTCGCCCGTCGAGCCCGCGCCCACCAGGGTGTGGATCTCGTCGATGAACACCACCACGCGGCCGTCGGCCTTCTTCACCTCGTCCTTGAGCCCGTTGAGGCGCTCCGAGAACGAGCCGCGCAGCTGGGTGCCCGCCACCAGGGTGGCCATGTCGAGCTCGAGCACGATGCGCTCACCCAGCGGCCCTTTGAGGGTGGCCAGCTGCTGCGCCACGCCCTCGACGACGGCCGTCTTGCCGACGCCGGGCTCGCCGATGAGGCAGGGGTTGTTGGTGCGGCGCTTGCCGAGCACGTCGATGACCTCGTCGATCTCCTTCGCGCGGCCGACCACGGGGTCGAGCTTGCCGGCGCGGGCCAGCTCGGTGAGGTTCTTCGAGAGCGAGGCGAGCAGGGGGAACTGCCGGGCGTCGAGCGAGAACCTCGAGGCCGGGCTGGCGTGTGACGGCGCGCGCGCCTGCGGGGGCGGCGCAGGCGAGGCGACGACGGGCGGGGCGGCGAGCGCTACCGCCTCGAGCTCGGCGACCTCGTCATCCGAGATGTCCTCGACCAGGTCGCGCACGCTCAGGCCC
>JACSRE010000303.1 GCA_014879945.1 Myxococcus sp. | reverse complement strand
GACCGTGCCCGGCGTGGCTGATCCGCCACGCCCACCGCGGACCGATTTCCCGATTGCTCTTCAGCCGTGGTTATCGACAACGGCAAGGTGGTGGGCATGTTCACCGCCACTGACGCGCTGTCGGCGTTCGCAGAGCTGCTGCAGACGCGGCTGAAGCACTGAGGTGTTGGCTCGCGCGGGGACGCGGTAGCCCCTGCATCACAGGCGAGTCGAAGACGGGCACGTGCGCGGAATCCCCCGGGAGAGCGCGCGCGTGCCCGTCTCCTTTTTTTCGCTGGCGCATCGAGGCCCAAGCCGCGAGCGTGCGCGCATGACTGCCCCCCGCGCCCTCCTGGTGTTGTTGCTGTCCCTCGTCGGCTGCAAGACCGCCGAGACGCCGAAGCCGGTCACTCCGGCGCCAGCGCCGGTGGCCGAGGCCCCGAAGCCGGCTCCGCCGCCCGAGCCGAAGGTCGAGCTGCCCGCGGCCAGGGCCTTGCCCGCGGCGTTGGCTGGCGTCGCCACGCCCGTTGCGCCCGAGACGAACCCCCTCACCGCCGAGAAGGCCGAGCTGGGCTGGTTCCTCTTCTTCGACGCGCGCCTCTCGAAAGACGGCTCGATGGCCTGCGCGCAGTGCCACCACCTCGACAAGGCCTTCACCTCGGGCAACGTCGTCGACGCGAAGGTCGGCGGCGCGATGAACAAGCGCAACTCGCCCACCATGGTGGGCCTGGGCTTCCACGCCAGCTGGTACTGGGACGGCCGCATGCCGACGCTCGAGGCGGTCAGCGCGGCGGCGTGGAAGGGGCAGCTGGGGGCCGACCCCGCGAGCTCGGCCGCGGCGCTCAACGCGGTGCCCGTCTACAAGGCGATGTTCGTGCGCGCCTTCAACGAGCCGGCGACGGCCGACAACGTGCCCATGGCGCTGGCCACCTTCTTCCGCGCGCTCAACACCGGCAACTCGGCCTTCGACAAGGACGCCGCGGGAGACAAGGCGGCGCTCTCGAAGGACGCGAAGGCGGGCAAGGAGCTGTTCCTCAAGGGCGGCTGCGCCAGCTGCCACGCGCCCCCGATGTTCACCGACTTCGCCTTCCACGCGCTCGGCATCGGCGACGACGCCGGCCGCATGGACGCGACGAAGGACGAGCACGACAAGGGCAAGTTCAAGACGCCCTCGCTGCGCAACGTGGCGCTGACGGCGCCGTACTTCCACGACGGCCACGCCAAGACGCTCGAAGAGGCGATCGCCCTGATGGCCGCCGGCGGCAACAAGGTCGCCAGGCCTGACCCGCTGCTCAAGCCGGTGAAGTGGAGCGCCAAGCAGGTGGGCCAGGTGAAGGCGTTCCTCGAGAGCCTCTCGGGCGAGCTGACGTACCCCGAGGCGCCGAAGCTCCCCTGACGATACGCCGTGCGGGGCGCGGAGCCGTGCGCTAGCAGCGGCGCGTGCTCCGACTCCTGCTGCCGCTCGTCGCGATGTGTTCGTGTGTGAAGCGCACGCCCGAGGGGCAGTCACCCGACATCGTGGTGATCGCCCGTCGCGTGCACACCAACGACCCGAAGCTGCCCTTCGCGACCGCGCTCGTCGTGCGCGGAGACCGCATCGGCTACGTCGGTGACGAAGCGGGGGCGCGCGCGTTCGCGGGCTCCCACGCGGTGGTCGATCGGTTCCCCGACGCCACCATCGTGCCCGGGCTCGCCGACGCGCACGGCCACCTCGCCTCGCTCGGGCGGGCGGTGTCGATCCTCTCGCTCGACGGCATGACGGGCCCCGCCGACGTCACCGCGCGCATCGCCTCGGCGCCGCCCGCCGCGTTTCAGGGCGACTGGCTGCTCGGCCGCGGGTGGGACCAGAACGACTGGACCGAGAAGGCCTTCCCGACGCGCGCCCTGCTCGACGCGGCGAAGCCCTCGACGCCCGTCTTCTTCACCCGCGTCGATGGGCACGCGGCGTGGGTGAACGGCGCGGCGCTCCAGCTGGCTGGCATCACGAGGGCCACGAGAGACCCCGCTGGCGGCCGCATCCTCCGCGACGCGCAGGGGGAGCCCACGGGGGTGCTCATCGACAACGCCATCGACCTGGTGACCGCGAAGCTCCCCGAGCCGAGCCAGGCCGAGCGGGAGCGCCGCCTCAAGAACGCCCTCGAGCTGTGCGCGAAGCTGGGCCTCACCGTGGTGCACGACGCCGGCATGGACCAGCTCACCTTCCAGCTGCTCCAGCGGTGGGACCTCGGGGGGCTGCTGCCGATTCGCGTGTACGCGATGGCCGACGGGCAGAGCCCGGGCTGGGAGGAGTTCGTCGGCCGCGGCGTCTTCAAGGGCGGCAACCTCGAGCTGCGCGCGGTGAAGCTCCTGGCCGACGGCGCGCTGGGGTCTCGGGGCGCTGCGCTCCACGCGCCCTACGCCGACGAGCCGACCAGCCACGGGCTGCTGCTGCTGACGCCCGAGGAGCTCACGGCGCGCGCGAAGGCCTTCGACGAGCGGGGCTTTCAGGTGGCGGTGCACGCCATCGGCGATCGCGCGAACACCCTCGTCATCGACGCCCTGTCGGCGCTCGACCGCCAACACCGTCACCGCGTCGAGCACGCCCAGGTGCTGCGCGCCGACGACGTGCAGCGCATGGCCCAGGCCGGCCTCGTCGCCAGCATGCAGCCCACCCACGCCACCAGCGACATGCCGTGGGCCGAGGCGCGGCTGGGCAAGGACCGGCTGCCGCTGGCCTATGCGTGGCGCGCGATGCTCGACGCGAAGGTGCCCCTCGCCTTCGGGAGCGACTTCCCCGTCGAGCACCCCAACCCGCTGTGGGGCCTCTACGCCGCGCGCACCCGGCAGGACCAGCAGGCCCAGCCCGAAGGAGGGTGGACGCCCGGACAGAAGCTCACCGGCGCCGAGGCGCTCAGCGCCTTCACCGAGGGCGCGGCCTTCGCGTCGTTCGCCGAGGCGCGGCGGGGGCGGCTCTCGCCGGGCTTCGACGCCGACTTCGTGGTGCTGCCGACCGACCCGGTCGATGGAGAACCGAAGTCGCTGCTCGACGCGAAGGTGGTGATGACGGTGGTGCGCGGCGTCGACGTCTATCGCGCGCAGCCCTGAGGTCTTTGGCGCGGTTCGTTCACGTCACCTGGGGGCGCGCCAGCGCCCGCGTCACCCCCAGTCTCTGAGCAGCGCCCGCGTGGTGTCGTGCTGCGGCGCCTCCAGCACCTGCACGGGCGCGCCCGACTCGATGACGACCCCGTGGTCGAGCACGCAGACGTGCTCCATGCCGCGCGCGAGCGCGAGGTCGTGCGTCACCACCACCTGCGTCACCCCGGTGGCGTCCACGCGCTTGAGCGCCTGGAGCACCTCGCCCTTGAGCGACGGGTCGAGCGCGCTGGTGGGCTCGTCGTACAGCAGCACCCGCGGCTCCATCGCCAGCGCGCGGGCGATGGCCACCCGCTGCTTCTGGCCGCCCGACAGCCGCTCGGGGAAGGCGCCGACGTGGTGCTCGAGCCCGAGCTGCGCCAGGAGCGAGCGCGCGCGTGCCTCGGCGGCGGAGCGGCCAAGGCCCTTCACCTTCATCGGCGCCAGGGTGCAGTTGTCGAGCGCGCTCAGGTGCGGGAACAGCTCGAACGCCTGAAAGACCAGGCCCAGCCGCGCGCGCGCCTCGTTCAGCTGCCGGGCGCGCTGCGCCGGCGAGACGTCGTTCGTGCCCTGCACCACCACGCCGTCGATCTCGACGGTGCCCGCCTCGAAGGGCTCCAGGCCCATCACGCAGCGCAACACCGTCGACTTCCCGGCGCCCGAGCGGCCCAGCAACGCGGTCAAGGTGCCGGTCGGGAGATCGAACGAGAGCCCCTTGAGCGTCGGCTCCGCGTTGCCCGCGTGGTGGCGCACCAGGCCCGTCACCTTGAGCGTCACGTCGGCTCCCGCTTCAGGTGCTGGGCAAAGCGCGCCTCGACGACCCGGGCCAGGCGCGCGAAGGGCAGGCCGACGAGGAGGTAGAAGAGCGCCACCAGCAGCCCCAGGCCCAGGTGATCGCGCGTCGAGTTCGCCAGCGTGGTGTACGTCTTGGTCAGCTCGGTCAGCGTCACCACCGAGATCAACGACGAGTCCTTCAGCAGCGCGATGAAGTCGTTGGTCATCGGCGGAATCGAGATGCGCACCGCCTGGGGGCCCACCACGAAGCGCAGCGTCTGGAGGGTCGAGAGCCCCAACACCTGCGAGGCCTCGAGCTGGCCGCGGTGAACGCTCTCGAGCCCGGCGCGGTAGTTCTCGGCCTCGGCCGCCGCGTAGTTGAGGCCCAGCGCCAGCACGCCGGCGAAGAACGGGTCGAGCCTGACGCCCAGCTCGGGCAGCCCGAAGTAGATCATCGTCAGCTGCACCAGCAGCGGCGTGCCGCGGAAGAACTCGATGTACGCCACGCAGGCCGCGCGGACGACCGCCGGGCCGAAGCGCCGCCCCATGGCCAGCAGCACACCCAGCGCGATGGCCAGCGCCATGGCCGACAGCGAGGCCAGCAGCGTCAGAACGGCGCCCTTCACGAAGAGCGGCAGGTACGAGGGGTAGCGGGTGCGCGCGCGCTCCCAGAAGGGCGGCAGGTGCCCGACGGCCGCCTTCCACCGCTCGTACTCGATGGCCGGCCCGCGCGGCGTGAGGGCGCTGTCGCCGAAGAGCCTCGCGGTCGCGGGCGTCCACAGCCCCCAGCGCTCGTAGAGCCTTCGCAGCGAGCCGTCGGCGATGAGGGCGCCCAGGGCCGCGTCGAGGGCGTCGATGCGCGGCTGATCGTCGAGGCGCGCGGCGATGGCGTACTCCACGACGCCGAAGTCTCCGCGTACCGTCTCGAAGGCCTCGTCGAGCTCGCCGTAGTAGGCGGCGATCACCTCGTCGAGCAGCACCGCGTCGGTGCGGCCGAGCTTGAGGTCTTCGTAGATCTCGTCTTGCCCGCCCTCGTAGGTGCGCACGTCGGCGCCGAAGCGCTGGGCGATGCGCTCAGCGAGCGAGCCGGGCAGGGTGCCGACCCGCTTGTCCTTCAGGGCCTCGAGCGAGCGCGGGGCCGAGGGGTCTGCGCGGCGCACCGTGAGCACCTCGGCGGCGGCGAAGTACGGGCGTGACAGCAGCGCCACGCGCTTCTTCTCGGCGGCGACCTCGATGCCGTTGAGGGCGACGTCGAAGTCGCCGCGCGCGAGCAGCTCGAGCAGCTTGTCCCACGGCCCGGCGACGGGGACGGCCCGGGTGCCGAGCCGCTGCGCGAGCAGGTCGGCGAGCTCGACCTCGAAGCCGATGAGGCGCGTCGGGTCCATCGGGTCTTGAAAGACGAAGGGCGCGCCGCCCTGGCCGTCGGCGCCCCAGCGCAACGGCGGAGGCGCTGCCCAGGCCGTGGCCGAGAGGACGATCGCGCCGAGGAGCCAGGGCCGCACCGGGGCCCATGCTCGCAGGCCGCGCTCGTGGCGCAAGCGCCGTGGTGACAGCGGCTGGTGATTGAGGCACAGCGGCGGCGTGGCGACCGTGGTGCACCGCTGGGCAGCGCCGCTCCTCGGGGGGCGACTGGTGCGTCGGTACGAGCGCTTCCTCGCCGAGGTGCAGCTCGACGACGGCCGGCTGGTGCGCGCCCACTGCGTCAACCCGGGCCGCATGGAGGGGCTCGTCATTGCCGGCGCGCGCGTCTGGCTGTCCGAGGCGCCGAACGCCGAGCGCGCCCTGCGCTTCACCTGGGAGCTGATCGAGCTCGACGGGAGGCTGGTGGGCGCGAACACCACGCTGCCCAACGCCCTGGTGCGGCGCGTGCTCGAGGGGCGGCTGATCGACGGCTTCGGCGACGTCGACGCGGTGGTGCCGGAGCAGCGCTTCGGCCGCGGGCACCGCGCTGACTTTCGGCTCGACACCCGCCGTGGCGCCCACTGGGTCGAGGTGAAGAACTGCCACCTCGTCTACCCCGACGGGCTCGGCTACTTCCCCGACTCGGCGAGCGAGCGCGCGCGGGTGCACGTCGATGCCCTGGCGCGGCGGGTCGAGGCGGGCGACCGCGCCACCGTGCTCTTCACCCTGCAGCGCGATGACGCGGTGGGGCTGCGGCCGAGCGCGCTGCACGCCCCTGACTTCGCGAGGTCGGTGTGGCGCGCTGCGAAGCGAGGCGTCACGTTTCGCGCGCTCCGGTTCCTGCCGACGCTCGAGGGCGTGTCGCTGCTCGACGAGGTGCCGGTCGACGTGCAGCGCTACGACCCCGCGACGCTCATGGCCTGGTCTGCCGCCCTCGACGCCACCAGCGGCTGGGTCCGCAAGGACGGCAAGCTCGCCGGGCGCTCCGTCACCTGACGCGAGGCCGTCGCCTGAGGCTCGCGGCGGCCTTCAGGAACGCCACGCCGCGCGGAGACACCTCGTAGCCGACCTCGAAGGACTGCGTCAGCCCGAGCTTCTTGAGCTTCACCACGTCGGCCTTGAACGGGAGCGTCTCGCGCCCGAGCGTCGCCGCCAGCTTCGAGGCCGCGACCCGGGGGCGGCGCTTGATGAGCTTCAGGGTCGTCATCGTCCACGGCGCTCGGCCGTCCCACTTCGTCAGCCTGGCCTGGAGCGCCAGCACCTCTGCCTTCGTGAGCGTGTCCTCGAGGGCGAGCGAGACGCGGTCGCCGTCGCCTGCGTGCCGAAGCGTGACGTCGAAGACGCCGGTCGCGTCGGTCAGCGGCGCCTTCGCCACCGGGGCCATGTAGTCGAGCAGCTCGGCCTTCGACTCGAAGCCGCCGGCGCGCGCGTCGGTGTCGGTGAGGGCGCCGAGCGCGACGCGCGACACCGCCAGCACCTCGACGACGCCGATGGGGTGCACCCGATACCGGCCGCCCACCTTGACGTGGGGCTTCTCCCAGACGCGGAAGGTGCGGGTGACGCGCCCGTCGACGAGGCCCGCGTGGAAGCGCTTCTTGAAGAGCAACATGGCGGCCGACCATACGCCGGTGGTGCGGCGCCGCGCGTTGATGTGAGGATGGCGCGGTGTCTGACGCTGACCTCGATCGTGAGCTCTCGGCCTCGGTGCAGGCCTCTGCAGAGCAGCGCGCCGTCTACGCCGACTGGCTGCTCGAGCGCGGCGACCCCCGCGGCGAGTTGCTCACCGCCGCGCGCGCGCTCAAAGACGCCGCCACCTCGTCGGCGCAGGCGCGGGCGGCCGCGCGGCTCGAGGTGGTGGCGGCGCTCAAGCGCCTGGCGACCTGGCTCGACGACAAGGTGCCCGAGGGCAAGCCGTGGCGCCCCGCCGACGTGCGCGGCGTCACCAGCGACGCGCTGGGCTTTCTCTCTCACGCCGACGGCGTGCTGCATCGGTTCAGGGTCGCCTCCGGGCGAGACCTGCCCATTCCGCTGTCGCTCGGCGTCGCCGTGCCGACCGTGCGTGAGGTGGCGCTCCCGGCGTCGCCGCCCGCGCGGTCGGGCGCGAGCGTGTCGGCGCTCCAACCGGTGCGGGTGATCGACCTGCTCGGCGACGACGGCGCCCAGCGCTTCGAGTGCCTCGACCTCGAGCTGCCGGTGTCGTTGGCGCGGCTCGGCCTGCCGGCGGTCACCGAGCCGGGGTGGCGCTTCGCGGGCCTGGGTGAGGCGTTGAGCCGGCGCTCCCGCCCGGTCGAGCTGCGCCTGTCGGACGGCGCGCTCGACGTGGAGTCCCTCGGGGCGCTGCTCTCGGGGTGCCCGAACGTCTCGATGCTGTGGCTCGACCGGGTGCGGTTGCCCGTCGAGGGCCTGGCGGCGCTCGGCGTCGGCGAAGGCGTGGTGCCGCACCTGAGGCTGGTCGAGACGCCGCTCGACGCGCGGGTCGCCGAGGGGCTTCGCGGCGCCGGGGCGTTTCAGGGGGTGTCGCGCTTCGAGGTGAAGGACTGGCCGGTCGGCGCGCCGGCGCTCGAGGCGATCTTGCGCGGCGCGCCCGCCCTTCGGCACCTGTCGATCATCCGCAGCCCGCTGGGCGCCGACATTCCACGGCTCTTGAGCGCCACGGGCCGGCTCGAGGGGCTCGAGACGCTCGACGCGAGCGGGTGTCTGCTGGGGCTGGGCGGGGTGACGCAGCTGCTCGAGCGGGTCGGAGCCCGCGCCCGCAGGCTGGTGCTGCGCTTCAACCAGCTCACCGAGTATGAGCTGGGCTCTCTCGCGCGGTTGAGCCGCTGGCCCGACCACTGCGAGGTGCGGTTCGAAGAGGTGACGTTCGGCGCCGGCGCGCATCAGGCCCTGGCGGCAGTGGCGACGGCCCACCGCCTGCGCATGGAGATCTCGGGCTGCGTGCTGACGCTCTGCGCGCGGTGAAGGGCCTCTAGCCTTCGTTGGTGACCTTCAGGCCCGGCTTCACCTCGAAGCCCCACGCCTTGAGCAGCTCGACCGGGTCGACGAACTTCGTGCCCTTCTCCTGCAGCTTGCAGAGGCGGCCCGACATGCCGACGTAGGTGACGACGCCCTTCTCCATGTGGAGGTGGCCGTTGAACATCATCTGCTTGTCGCGGCCCAGCGAGGCGGTGGTGAGGATGCGCCAGGGCTCGGCCGAGGTGCGGCGCGACGCGGGCACGGCGTGAACCGAGCCGTCCGAGAGGATGGCGAAGTTCGAGGCGTACTTCTGGCCGCCAGCGGCGCGCGCGCGGGTGTCGGGCCACGAGGCCTCGTCGTACAGCTCGGTGATGCGCCCGTTGCCCGTCATCGTCTTCTTCTCGAACTCGGCGACGCGGTTGGTGCCCTCGGTGCGGTAGCCCTTGAGCACGTTGAAGGTCTGCGGCGTGTTCATGTCTTCGGCGACCTTCGCCGGCGTCAGCTCGGTGTACGAGAAGGCCATGGTGTCGACGGCCTTCTGGCTCTGCGAGTACGGGTTGTACTTGCCCTCGGCGGTGATGTGCCCCTCGCCGTGCTCGGTGTCGTAGACGGGGTCGGGCTTGAGCTCGCGAACGTCGTAGGCCACCGCGCCGCCCTCGAGCGCTTTCGTCATCACCTGCTTGACCGCCTCGGGAATGGCGGAGCCGCCGTAGGTGCTGGTCGCCGCGCCGGGCGTGTGCAGGGCCTTCACCTCGGCCGAGAGCTTCACCTCGTCGATCTGCACGCGGCGGTTCACGTTGGCCGCGTACGAGCGCACCTGCGAGATCTCGCCCAGCTTCTCGCGGAGCTTCGAGGCCGCGTCAGGCGCCAGCTGGCCCGCGTACTTGTCGGCCTCGGCCTTGAGCGCCTTCTCCTCCTCGACGCTGATGCTGCCGGCCGACGAGAGGATCGTGTCGACCTCTTTGGCGTCGATGCGGCGGTCCTGCGCGGCGATGCGGAAGGCGTTCTTCACGTCGGAGACGGCCATCGGAGAGCTCCTCGAGGAATGGAAGCGAGAGTTACAGATCAGCGGCAAGTGCTGTCGATGTGGGATTGTCGCGCACGCTGTAGGCGAGGTTGCGCGATTTTCGCACGGGTATTCACGAAATCAGTCGGTTACGTCTGTCGGCATGAACCTCGTGGTGCTGGGCGCCAGTGGCGCATGCGGAAAACACCTGGTCGCGCTGGCCGCGAAACGGGGGCATCAGGTGACTGCGGTGGCGCGGGTGAGCTCGAAGCTCGAGGTGCCGCCGGGCGTGAAGGTCGATCGCGGAGACCTCACCTCGGTCGAGTTCCTGCGCGGCGTCGTCAAGGGCCAGGACGCGGTGCTGTCGGGCCTGGGCCTGCGCATGGGCGGCCTGGCGCCGTGGAACAAGCCTGAAGACGCGACCTTCCTCACCCGCAGCACCAGGGCGCTCGTCGAGGCCATGAAGGCCGAGGGCGTCAGGCGGGCGGTGGTGATCAGCGCGGGCGGCGTGGGCGACAGCTTCCAGCAGATGCCCGGCTTCTTCCGCGCGCTCATCAAGCTCACGTCCCTCAAGACGGCCTACGCGCAGCTCTTCGACATGGAGCAGCAGCTGCTCGCCAGCGGGCTCGACGTCTGCATCGCGCGGCCGACGGGCCTGACGGACGGGCCGGCGACGGGGAAGGTGGTGGTGGCCACCGCCTTCAAGGGCCGGGCGACCATCTCGAGAGCCGACGTCGCCGGGTGGATGCTCGCGCAGCTCGAGCACGAGGTGTTCCCCCAGCGCGCGCCGATGATCACCGTGACCGGCGCGGCCTGAAGGCCGTCACTTCACGAACAGCCAGGTCGCCACGCCGCCCAGCACCACCGCGACGATGCCCGACGTCAGCGCCACCGTGGCCCTGGTGTTCATCGAGGCGCCGAGCTGCTTCACCTGCTCTTCGGTGAGCGTCGATGAACCCAACGTGCCGTCGGGCTGGGTGGTGACGTTCTGGTCCCACGTGGCGCGGTCCGAGGCCGCGAGCGCGCCGAAGATTCCGGCGGCGATGGCGGCGGCTCCTGCGCCCGAGGCGACCGCGATGGCGGGCACCTTCGACGGCGCCGGCGCGGGCTCGACGAGGTCGGTGCGCTCCTGGGTCGTGGTCGGCTCGAGCGTCGTCTTCACCGGCGCGTCGGGCTGCTTCTTCTCGTCGGGCGGCGGAGGCGGCGGGGGCGTGACCGCGACCTTCGCCGGCAGCGCGAGCTTGCCCTTGAGCTGTCGCACGAAGGTGGTGACGTCGGCGAGCGACTGATCGGCCCACTTGTCCTCCCGCGCGGCGATGTCGGCGACCGCCAGCGTCGTGTCGGGCAGGTCCGCGGCGAAGGCCTCGAGGTGAATGGCGAGCGACTTGCCCACCTTGCCCACGTCGACCGCGACGATCACCGCCTTCGGGCCCAGCAACACCGCCAGGCGCGCGCTGCAGGTCTGCCCGCCGTTGCAGCTGCGCGGGTCCGAGAACCCGGCGGCCTTGAGCTCCTTCGTCGAGCGGGCGTCGTCGCGCACGTCGCCGACGCCCTCGCGCTTGAGCACCTCGACGACGCGGGCGGCGATCTTCGGGGCGAAGGCGTCGGTGTTGGGGCGGCGGCTGGTCAGCACCACGCCGACCGGAGCGCGGGTCTCAGCGGCCTGGGACAGCAACAACGAGGTGAGGGCGAACGCGAGCACGGGGCCGAAAGGCTAGCACGCTTCGCCATGGAGCCGACTTCGTGCGATGAGCCCCCCGTGCTCCCCGCCTTCACCTACCAGACCGAGAGCGGAGAGCCCGCCCCGACCCAGCTCGCCGAGGTAGACGACCGGCTGCGCGCCGACGAGGCCCTCACCAGGGTGCGCCGCGGCGAGACGCTCTGGTACCGCGGCACCTTCCTCAACGCGAAGCAGCTGGTCGCCGCCATGTCACGCCGGCTGGCGAAGCCGCCCGAGGCGAAGACCGCGCTGGCCGCCTTTCGCCAGGAGCGACGGGCGCGGCAGCTCGAGCACGAGGCGCTCTCGAAGCTGCTGGTGGGGCTCGACCGGGGCTACCGGCTGCTGCTGGCGAACGCGCCCGACGTGCGCTCCGCGTGCCTGCACGTCTGGGGCGAGGCGACGAACGAGCTGACGCTGACGCCCCTGAAGTCGCTGCTGGGCATGTTGGGCGCGGAGGAGTGGCGCAAGAAGGGGGTGTCGGTGCCGGGCCTCAAGGGCACCCTGTCGCCCGGCTTCGGCGTCTACACCCCCACCCGCGCCGAGTACGTCGAGCTGCTCGCGCGCGTCCCCGACGTCGCCGGCAAGACGGTCTTCGACGTGGGCACCGGCACCGGCGTGCTGTCGTTTCTCCTGCTGCAGCGCAACGCCTCGCGGGCCTCGGCGACCGACATCGAGCCTCGCGCGGTGCGCTCCGCCAACGAGAACGCCGCCCGGCTCAAGCTCACCGGGCGCTTCACGGTGGAGGAGCGCCCGCTCTTCCCCGACGGCCGCGCCGATCTCGTCGTCTGCAACCCCCCGTGGATCCCCGAGGCCCCGAAGAACCGCTTCGACCGCGCCGTGTTCGACGCCGACAACGCGTTCCTGCTCGGCTTCCTGCGCGGCCTCTCGGAGCACCTCACGCCCGGGGGCCGCGGCCTGCTGATCATCTCTGATCTCGCCGAGCACCTGGGGCTGCGCGAGCCGGGCTGGCTCGAGGCGCAGATCGCCGACGCCGGCCTCGCCATCGCCAGCCGCACCTCGGCGCAGCCAAAGCACGGCAAGGCGAAGGACCGAACGGACCCGCTGCACGCCGCCCGCTCCAGAGAGACGACCACGCTCTACGAGCTCACCTCACGCCGCTGAGGCCCGGCCGCTGCGCGCGCGCTGGCGCACGATGTCGAGCGCGGCCACCCGGTACGCCTCGGCGAGGGTGGGGAAGTTGAAGATGTCGTCGACGAAGGTGTCGATGGGCAGCTTCGCGCTCATGGCCAGCTGCCCCAGGTGCACCAGCTCGGCGGCGCCTTCGCCCACCACGTGCACCCCGACCAACGTCCGGCCGGCCCCGTCGCACACCAGCTTCAGCAGCCCGTCGGGCGCCGCGCTGATCTGCCCGCGCGCCAGGCGGTCGAAGCGGGCGCGGCCCACCACCACCTCGCCGTGCTGCTGCCTGGCCTGCGCCTCGGTGAGGCCCACGCTGCTCATCTCGGGGATGGTGTAGACCCCCGCGGGGATCAGCTCGGGCCCGGGGCCCACCGGCAGGCCCAGCCAGTGCCGAACCGCGCGCCGCCCCTGCTCCATCGAGGTGGACGCCAGCGACGGCGGGCCGATGACGTCACCCACCGCGTAGACGTGCTCGACCGCCGTGCGCAGGTTCGCGTCGACGGCGATGAGCCCGCGCGCGGTGGTCGACAGCCCCGCCGCCTCGAGCCCCAGCCCCTCGACGTTCGCGACCCGGCCGAGCGCGCACAGCAGCTTCTCCGACCGCACCACCTCGCCGTCGTCGAGCCGCGTCTCGACCGCGTCCACGCCGTTCCACCCCACCTCGACCGGCTTTCGACCGCTGACGAAGCGGCTCCCGGTCGCCGTGAACGCGGCGAGGAAGGCAGCGGTGAGGTCGTCGTCGAGGAAGCCCACCGGCCGCGCCGCGCGATCGATCATCGTCACCGCGACGCCCAGGGCGGCGAAGACCGAGGCGTACTCGCTGGCGATGACGCCGCTGCCCAGCACGGTGAGCGACTTCGGCAGCCAGGCCATCGACAGAATCGAGTCGCTGTCGAGCACGTGCTCGTGGTCGATGGGCACCTCGGGCGGCGTTCGGGGCCGCGAGCCGGTCGCGATCAGCACCACCTTCGCCTCGAGCGCCCGCCGCTGGCCCGTCACCGAGAGCACCTCGAGCCGCCGCGGCGAGACGAAGCGCGCGCGGCCGTGCCACACCTCGACCCCGCAGACGCGGAGCTCGTCGGCGATGAAGGCGTGGTGCGCGTCGATCACCTCGGTCTTTCGGCGCATCAGGCTCTCGAGCTGCACGTCGGTGCCCAGCGAGACCTCGACCACGCCGCCGCTCTTCGCGCGAAAGGCCGAGACCGCCAGCGCCGTCTCGCGCAGCGTCTTGGAGGGAATGGTGCCGCGTCGAACGCACTCCCCCCCGACGTGCGGCTCGAGCTCGATCAGCACGGTGCGCTGCCCGGCCGACGCGGCCGTCGTCGCGGCGAGCTGGCCCGCCGGGCCGCCACCGATGATCGCCACGTCGACCTGTTCGCTCACCATTGCGACGCCTCCGCCCAGAGCGCCGGGCTCTGCTTCGCCAACCCCTCGACGACGTCGGGGTACAGGTTGAGCGCCCGCGTGGCCGGCAGCGCGCTGAGCGCCTCTTGCGTCACCTGCGCGCCACCCCCGTGAAGCGCGAGCACGTCGGCAAACGCCACGGTGGCCGTGAGGTCGTCTGGCGGCTCGGCCTGGTGGTGGTTGACGATGGCCATCGCGATGGCCTCGGGCAGCTTCCAGGCGCGCGCGACGGCGCCGCCAAGCCCGGCGTGGAGCGCCTCGGCGCGCTCCAGCACGGCGTCTCGCGCGAGCGCCTCGCCGGCGGCGACCTGCGCCAGCCCCTGAACGACGACCGGCCAGCCCAGGTCGTGCAGCAGCCCGGCGAGGAAGGCGGCCTCGACGTTGGCGCGCCGCTGGCGGGCGATCTCCCTGGCGCACAGCCCCACCGCCAGCGAGTGGCGGAACACCGCGCGCACCTCGGCCTCGAAGCCCCGCGCCTCGAAGGCCCGCGTCTCGCACGCGATGACGACGGCCAGCTGCCTGAGGTGCGAGGCGCCCAGCCGGGTGACGGCCTGCTGAATCGACGCCACCGGGCTGGCGCCGCAGAAGGCGGGTGAGTTGGCGATGCGCAGCAGGTGCGCCGCGAGCGAGGCGTCGCGCTTGAGGGCCTCGACGACCCTCGCCGCGCTCCAGTCGGCCTTCGACGTCTCGCTCAAGATGGTGGCCGAGGCCTCGGGCAGCACCGGCAGCTCGAGCTCGAGGCGCTCCACCTTCGCCGAGAAGGCGCGCTCGACGCGCTCCGGCAGCGCGCTGAGGCCCCTGGTGAAGGTCGGCGGGTACACGCCTCAACAGTAAGGGGGGCTCGCGCCGGCGCCTCGAATTCGCCGCCGCGCCGGCGTCAGCTTCGTGACGGGCGCGCGCGCCGGCGACCTCGTCGGGGCGCCGCTCTTGCGTCGCGGCGCCAGGCCCCTTCGCACACAGGCCTGTAGCGCGCCGGGCGATTTGTTCTGGGGCAGGCGCGCTCGTGCTTACATCGCGGTTGACGCCCCGCCATGTCGCCCGGAACCGCCCGCTCTCCCGTTCACCGAATCATCGACGCGCTCCACGGCGCCGTGCACGGGCTCGGCCTGGGCGTGCCGCCGCTCTTCGTCGAGAAGTGGGGCGTCGCCATTCACCAGGCGCTGTCGTCGCGCGCGCGAGAGTTTCACACCCACCAGCACGTGCTCGACCTCACCGTCGACGCCGACCCCATCGAGACGGTCGCCGCGCTCTACCACGACATCGTCTACGTGCAGGTCGACCTGGGTGTGCCCCCGCACTACGCCGAGATCCTCACCCCGCTCATCAGCGGTGAGAAGGACGGCTGGCGAATTCTGCCGCACGCCGCCGTCGACCCCACCGCGCGGCTGGTGCTCGACGTCTTCGGCCATCAGGCCGGGCAGGTGCTGACGCCGTACAACGGGCTCAACGAGCTCGCGAGCGGGCTGGTCGCCGCCAAAGAGATGGAGGGCGTCTTCTCGGCCGAGCAGCAGACGGCGCTCGCGGCGTGCATCGAGGCGACGATTCCCTTCAGGCCGCCCGAGAAGCTGCGGCTCGAGGCGCGGCTCAGCGCGCTCGGCGTCGGCCAGGAGGAGCGCACCACCATGCTGCGCCGCGCCACCCGCCTGGCCAACAACGACGTCGGCAACTTCGCCGACAGCGACCCGGCGCGCTTCCTCGACAACACCTGGAAGCTGCTGCCCGAGACGAACCCCACGCTGCACACGCCCAACACCTACACGGTGACGGAGTACCGGGTCGCGCTGCAGAAGATGGAGGGCTTCCTCGCGTCGCTGCCGGCCGAGCGCGTCTTCCGCATGCAGGCGGGCGAGCCCTCTCCCGAGGAGCACCGCCGGCGGGTCGACGCGGCCGCGCGCAACATCGCGCTCGCGGTCCGCTACATGCGCGCCAAGCTGTACAGCACCGCGGTGGTCGAGGCGCTCGCGGTCGAGTCCGGCGGTGACGCGCCCATCGACCTCTTCATGGGCGGCGTGGGCGACCTCAACGGCGAGCGCATGCGCCGCCTCGAGCAGTTCCTCCCGCCGCTGGGCACCCCGCCCGAGCCCATCGACATGGTGCTGCAGGCGCTCCTCGATGGCGGCCGCTCGAGCGCCTCGGGGTTCGACCTCTCACCCTCGCCCATGGCCAGCTTCCTCCATGTCACCCTCGGCGAGCGGGTGCTGATGGAGGGCGTGATGGCGGCCCGTGAGTGGTGGGCGGGGCGCTCGACGGCGCGCGTCTTTCTCGACGCCCAGCCGGTGCACACCACGGCGGCCATCGCGAGGGCCGGCTCGTGCATCACCGACACCCGGCGCGAGCTGCTCGAGGGCATCGCCGCGCGGCTCGACGCGCGCAAGGCGTAGCCTGCCGCCGTCGCGGTGCTAGACGGCGGCCATGTCGATCCCCGTTCCACCGGTCCCCTCGTTTGCTCCGGCGTCGTTCACCCTCACCAGCGTCAAGGGGCTGCGCGCCGCGGGCGTTCGGGCCGGCATCAAGGCCTCGGGCAACCCCGACGTCGCGCTCCTGGTGAGCGACGCCCCGATGGCGTGCGCGGGCCTCTTCACCCGGAACCACTTCGCCGCGGCCCCGGTGTCGCGCTCGCGCGCCCACCTCGAGGCCTCGGGCGGGCTGGTGCGCGCCGTCGTCATCAACTCCGGCAACGCCAACGCCTGCACCGGCGCCCAGGGCGAGCGCGACGCCCTCGAGATGTGCGAGCGCGTCGCCGCGGCCGTCGGCTGTCCCCTCGAGCAGGTGCTGGTGTGCAGCACCGGCGTCATCGGCGTGAAGCTGCCCATGGCGCAGGTGCGCGCGGGCATCGACGCCGCGGTGGCCGAGCTGTCGGCCGACGTCGAGGCCGGCCGCCGGTTCCTCTCGGCCATCATGACGACCGACGCCTTCCCGAAAGAGGCGGGCGTGCGGGTCGGCGACGCCACCATGGCGGGCGTCTGCAAGGGCGCCGGCATGATTCAGCCCGACATGGCGACGATGCTGGCCTTCGTCGCGACCGACGTGGACCTCGAGCTCCCCGCGCTCCGGGCGGGCATGGCGCGCATCGCGGCGACCAGCTTCAACGCCGTGCACGTCGACACCCACACCTCGACCAACGACACCTTCCTCCTGCTCTCGACGCGCCGCGTCCCCGCGCCCGCCGAGTGGGAGGCCCGGCTCGAAGGCGTGGCCCGCCGGCTGGCCTGGCTCATCGCGCGCGACGGCGAGGGCGCCACCAAGGTGACGACGGTGCGGGTGACTGGCGCCGCGTCTGACGAGGCCGCGAAGGCCATCGCCCGCCACCTCGCCGCCTCGGCCCTGGTGCGCACCGCCCTCTTCGGAAACGACCCGAACTGGGGGCGCTTCGTCAGCCAGGTCGGCAACGTGGCCGAGGTGCGCCAGCCGCTGAAGCTCGTCTGCCGGCTGCAGGGCCTCGAGGTCTTCAGGGCCGGAGAGCCCACGCCGTTCGATCGCGCCGCCGCCGCGAAGGCCATGGCGCAGGAGGACGTCTCGCTCGAGATCGCCCTCGACGAAGGCCCGGGTCAGGCGGTGTTGATGACGAGCGACCTCGGCTACCGCTACGTGCAGGTCAACGCCGAGTACACGACGTAGCGGCTACAGGCAGACCGACTGGTAGGTGATGGTGAGCGTCGTGCCCGCGCCCGGCGCCTGTGACGGCTGGAACACGATGGCGTTCGCGTTGGGGTCGTAGTTCCACGCGTTCGAGACGGTCTGCCCGTTCACCTGCACGTCGATCGGCTGCTGCGTGTCGGGCGGGTTGCGCACGAAGAACGAGCTGCGGGGGCCCAGGGCGCTGCGGCCGAGCACCTCGAGATCGTTGGCCCAGTTCGAGGTGCAGATGTCGGAGCGCACGCCGTTGGTCCGGGTGACGAGCGCGGCGTAGCGGCCCGGGTCGGTGCCCTCGATGAAGCACATCGGGCTCGGCGCCGAGAACGGGCCGATGGTGCTGACGCTGACCTGATGAACGCGCCGGGCTCCTTTCACCAGCGGGAGCCGGTTGAGGTAGTAGTCGATGGGCTCGGGCGACTGGTCGGGTGCGTCGCTGACGATGATGATGGCGAGGTTGGCGTCGTCGCGCAGAAAGCCCGTGTTCCACCCCCCAAGGAGCGGCTGCGTCAGGGCCTTCAGCGTGGCCGAGAGCGGGCGCTCGATGCCTGACCCGGTGGTGCCCACGTTCACCCGGCTCGCGAAGGCCTGCTGCACGTTGGGCATCGAGCGCTCGAGAATGGTGGGCACGCCGCCGTTGGTCATGAACCGGCCCTGTCGGCTCGGCGAGGCGTCGTCGGTGGTGACGACGGCGATGCGGTAATCGACGTTCGCGCTGTTGGCGTAGCTGATGAAGGCGTTGAAGTTGGCGGCCAGCGCGGCCTGCTCGTTGTCCATCGAGCACGAGTCGTCGATGGTGAAGAGGATGTCGACGAGCGGCTGAACGGGCTGCACGAAGGTCTCGACCGTGGTGCCGGTGGTGTCGCCGAGGCCGGTGAGGGGAATCGTCACCGTGCGGGTGCCGCTCGGCGCCGCCGTCGAGACGTTGAAGGTGCCAGCGAAGCGCCCCAGCGCCGGAGGTTGGAACACCAGGCTCGTGGTGACGGCGTTCGAGCTCCCGTTCACAACCAACCCGGTCGCGGGAATGGTCGGCTGCGCCGAGATGCCAAAGCCCATTCCCGACGTGCTGAGCCCGGTCACCCGCACCGGCGTGCCGCACACGTTGAAGAGCTGCACCGCCCTGGGGCCCGAGCGGCACCCGAGCTTGATGTTCCCGAAGTCCACCTCTTCGGGGACGATGACGATGCACTGCGAGACGCGGGCGCTCAGGGGGACGAGCCGGGGTGACGTCACGCCCGCGGGCGAGTAGCGCAGGTAGCCCTCGGCCAGGTCGCCCGTCGCCAGGCCCGTGCTGTCGAACCGCACCTGCACCACCACCGAGGCGCCCGGCCCGACGATGAAGGAGGACTGCGCCTGGGGCCCGAGCGAGAAGCCCGGGTGACTGCCCGAGGCGATCTCGAGGCCCGCGATGGTGCAGGGCGTCGTGCCGGTGTTGGTGATGGTGACCGTCTGGCTCTCGAGGCTGTTGGGCGGCACGTCACCGAAGGCCACCGCCGTCGGCGTCGCCGAGATGGTGCAGCGGCTGGCGGCCGTGGCGTGCGCGGTCAGGCGCACCTCGTGAACCGGCTGCACGGCGTCGTTGGAGTAGATGCTCAGCATCGCCTCACGAAACCCGGCGGCCGCGGGCTGCAGCATCACCTCGAGGTCGATGGCGTTCTTCCCCGCCACGGCCGGCACGCCCACCGAGGGGTCGTACCGCGTCACCGCCACCTTGAACTCGGTCGGCCCCGTCGTGCCCAGCGGAGACAGCGAGAGCAGCGGCGCCTGCCCTTCGCGGCCGAGCACCAGGTTGTAGGTGGGGTCGCCCAGGCTGGCCGGCGGCGTGCCCACGTTCTCGAGGCGCAGCCTGCGGACGATGACGGTCTGGCTCGAGGCGGGGAGCGGCCTGCTCGTGCCCTGGTCCGTCAACAGCGGGACGTTCCCGAAGGCGAGCGGCGACGGCGTGGGGCGCAGGCGCGGGCCTCCCCCGGTGCAGCTCAGCGGCACTCGCACGGGGAGCACCGGCGCGGTGCCCACGTCGACCCGGAGGGTGCCGGCGAGCGCGTTGAGCGTGCTGGGCCGGCACGAGACCGCCACCGTCACGGTCGACCGCGCCGGGAGCACCAGCGCGCTGGTGGGCGTCGAGAAGTCGGCGCCGTCGGCGGCGAGGCTCAGCGGCAGCTCGGCGCCGCTGCGATTGCTGAAGGTGACCGAGCGCGTCGCGGTCTCGGCGAGCGGCACGCGGCCGAACCGCACCTCGGCGGGCGCCCACGACAACGCCTGCATCGAGCCCCGCCCGATGAGCCGGGTGACGCCCTCGGGGCACGAGGCGCGGCGTCGCACGTTCAGCTGCGCCTGCGCCTCGAGCTCCGACGTCGGCGCGAAGCGGACCTGCGCCGCGAAGGGGGTGCCCGCGGGGAGCTCCACCTCGGGGCCCGGGGGGTCGACGGTGAAGAAGGCCGGGTTCGGCCCCGACACGTCTGACAGGTTCGCCTTCGTCGGGGTCGCGGTGGCGTTCGAGAGCACCAGGGGCAGCTGCACCGCCTGGCCGATGGGCGCGTCGCCGAAGTCGAGCACCGCGGGCACGTAGCAGTCGCGGGCGTCGGCGCGCGCGGTGAGGTCGATGATCGCGAGCGTCTCGCCGGGGCGCCCCCCGACCGCCTCGAGCTCCAGGGTGGCCTGGTGCGGCACGCTCTGCAGCGAGGCGTCGCTGGCCTGGGGCGGCGAGAAGGTGACCGTGAACGTCACCTCTTCAGCCGGCGCCAGCACGGTGCGCTCGGGCAGCTCGGCGGTGAACGCGGGGCTCCCGGCGGCCAGGGCGAGGCGGGTCAGCGTGAGCTGGCTGTCACCGACGTTGCGCACCAGGAAGGTGCCGCTCGACGACTCCCCCATCGCGGCGGAGGGGAGCGTGAGCTGCGCCTCTCGCGTCAGCGTCTCGACGTCGTCGACGGTCGTCACCACCACCAGCTCACCGAAGCGGCCCGTCAGGCCCTGGCGTCGGTCGCAGGTACACCCCGACACAGCCACCGCGAGGAGAACGACGGCCTGGCCCAATCGCATGGGCTCGAGCATAGCGCCCGTTTCGTTCGCTGGCTCTGCCCCCTTCGGTGGGGTTGAGTGCGAGCCCGAGATGCGACTCTGGGTGCTCCTGGCGGTGGTGATGGTGGTGTTGACCGGCTGCCCGCCCACCTGCGACCGGAGCACCTGCACCGGCTGCTGCGACCCGACGGGTGAGTGTCTGCCCGGAACGAGCCGGAACTTCTGCGGGAGCGGCGGCGTGGTGTGCGGGGTGTGCGCCTCGCCGCAGCGGTGCCGAGCCGGCGCGTGCGTGGTGCCCACTGACGGTGGCCTGGGCGACGCCGGACCGATGCTCGAGAACTGCAGCGCGGGGTGCCGTGACGGTCAGCTCGACTGCCAGCCGGGCAACCTCCCAGAGGCGTGTGGCCTCGACGGCGGGGTGTGCCAGCAGTGTTCGCCTTTGGACCGCTGCGACTTCGGTCGATGTACCTCGATGAGCTGCTCCGGCTGCATCGACGCGCTGGGGTCGTGCCGCGCCGGCAACGAGGCCTTCGCGTGTGGCCCCGCCGGGGCCCTGTGCCAGGCGTGCGCCCCCGGCGAGGCGTGCTCGAGCGGCGCGTGCGGGGCCGCGGCTCCGTGCGGCCTCGCGTCGTGCCCGAATGGCTGCTGCCGGTCGAACGTGTGCCTGGCGCCCACGCCGGCCAGCTGCGGCATCAACGGCACCCAGTGTTCGACCTGCCCCGGCGCGCTGGCTTGCGTGAACGGCCGCTGCCAGTGAAGCGCGGGGAATCCGCGAAGACGGAGCGGCGGACCCCGGTGCCCTTGTGGTGCGCTCCGGCGCTCATGGGCCCCGCTCCCGAGACGAGGCCGCGCCGCGTGCACGCCGCCACCACCACCCTCGTCGCGTGGTCGCGACGCTCCGCTTGAGATGACTTCCTCGAGCGCTCGTCCCCGCCCGCGGAGGCGCGGACCGGGCCCGACGGCGACGGCTTTCTGCCCGTGGTGACGCCGGGCTGCAGGTGCCACCGCGGACGAGGTCAAGGCAACGGCCCGGCCGTCGCGCCGAGCTGACGACCCCATCGCCATCGCGTCAGAGGAGCGCTCACGGAGGGAGCCGGGCGCCTCGCGCGAACGCAGCTTCTTTCGCGCGGAGGACGCAGGTTCGCCGGCGTCGCCCACGCCGACCGTCAGGCCGGCCGCGCCGAGCGCCGCCGCCGACGGAGCACCAGCAGCCCAGCGAGCGCGAAGACGGTGGAGGCGTCGGTGGCGCCGCAGCTGCACCCACCACCCTTGAAGCCGATGTCGGGAACCAGCGGCTCGGCGCCACCATCTTCGACCTCACCGCCGTCGCGCGCAGCCGCTCCTGCGTCGGTGGAGACGCCGCCGTCGGTGGAGGTCCCGCCGTCGGTCAGGGTCCCGCCGTCGGTCAAGGTCCCGCCGTCGGTCAAGGTCCCGCCGTCGGTGGAGGTCCCGCCGTCGGTCACGACGCCACCGTCGGTGGAGGGGCCGCCGTCGATGGAGACGCCGCCGTCGATGGAGACGCCACCGTCGGTGGAGGGGCCGCCGTCGATGGAGACCTGTCTCTTATACACATCTGA
>JACSRE010000219.1 GCA_014879945.1 Myxococcus sp. | reverse complement strand
GCACCGGCCCCGGCGCCTCGGCCCAACGCGCTGCGGGTGCGCGCCCTCCCCTTCGATGTGAGCGCGTGTGCGAAGCCGACGCCGCCCCCGAGCCTCACGCCCGAGACGCTGGCGGCGTTCCTCGAGGTGGAGCGGCCTCGCTTCGAGGCCTGCCTCGCCCCGCCGACGAGCCGCGAGCAGGCAGACGCCACGGCCGACGTCGAGCTGCTGGTCGCTGCGGTCACCGCGGTGAAGGTGACGCCCCGCAACGTCGCTGCCGAGGGCGTGACGTGCCTCGAGGCGCGCGCGAAGGCGCTTGGGTTGAGCGCCGCCGCGCCCCCGGTGCGGGCCGTGCTGGTGGTCGCGCCTCCCGCGGGTGCGCCGCCGCCCACCGTCGAGCTGCTGCCCGAGGTCAACCAGCTCCGCGCGGCCGTGACGCAGGCCTGCGGCTGCTTCGAGGCGCTGGGCGTCAACGCGCCGCCGCAGCTCGTCCTCACACACGGCGCGGGCGGGCCGGTCGACGTGGTGACGTCGGGCGACCCCCTCGCCGACAAGGTGGAGCGGTGCCTCGAGGCCGCGCTCCAGAGCCACCCCAGCTCGACGCTGGAGCTGACCGTGGACCTCCCGCTGCTCAACGGCGACGCCACCCAACCCAGCCCCGACGCCGTGCCCGACGTCGTCGCCGCCCAGACCGCCGCCATGCGCCGACGCCACCGCGCCCGGGTGGCGCTCCTGGTGGCCCGCCGCGCCGCGCTCCAGGCAGCGCTCGAGCCGGTCGCCGCCTCGTACAAGCGCAAGCCGACCCCGAAGCTCGCGCAGCGCCGCGTCGCGCTGTGTGACGAGCTGAGGGCGCTGGCCGCCGAGCTGCCCGAGGCGCTCGCGCGCGCCGACGACGCGGCCCTCACCCAGGCGACGTCGGTGGAGCCCACCGCGCTGTGCGCCTCAGTGAAGCAGAAGGCGGTCGAAGCCGACTAGCGCTGTGCGCTGCTGGGGCCGGCGGAGACCTCGCGGGCCACACGAGCGTCGTTCGAAGCGCTGGTTCGCCTTGCGCAGGACGACGCGCGCGACGCGCTGCCGGCGGCCCGCCTTGGGGTAGCGTCGCCAGCTCCGTGAACGACTTCTACCGGCAGCTCCTCACCCTGCTCGACGAGGGCGCGCCCTTCGTCCTCTGCACCGTCATCGCCTCCCACGGCTCCACGCCCCAGAAGCCCGGCAGCAAGTTGGTCGTCACCGGGAGCGGGACGCTCATCGGCACCATCGGCGGCGGCGCCATCGAGAAGCAGATCGTCGACGCGGCGCTCGCGCTCCTGGCCTCGACGAGTGAGGCGACCACCACCCTCGACACCCACCTCACCCACGAGCTGGGCATGTGCTGCGGCGGTCGCATGACGGTCTTCCTCGAGAAGCACGCCGGCGCGCCAGCGCTCACCCTCTTCGGCGCGGGGCACGTCTCGAAGGAGCTCTCGAAGCTCGCCGTGGCCGCGGGGTTCGACGTCACCGTCGTCGACGAGCGCGCCGAGTGGGCCACGGCCGAGCGCTTCCCCGGCGCGGCGCTGGTGGTGCGGCCGCCCGACGAGGTGGCGCGCGCGCTGACGGGCGGGCCCGACGCCTACTGCTGCGTCCTCACGCACGACCACCCGCTCGACCAGCGCTGCGTCGAGGCGCTGCTCGACACGCCGCTGGCCTACCTGGGCGTCATCGGCAGCCGCCGCAAGGCCGAGCGCTTTCGGCAGCGGCTGCTCGCGGCCGGCTTCGCGAAGGAGCGGGTCGCTGCGCTCGAGTGCCCCATGGGCCTCGACATCGGGGCGCTCACGCCGGTCGAGATCGGCCTCTCCATCGCCGCGCGGCTGGTGGCCGTGCGCCGCGCGGCGCGGGTCAAAGCCACAGCGCGCCACCTCGCCTCGGTGTAGGGTCGGCCCTCGTGCGTCGCCTCTTTGCCTTCAGCGCGGTCGTCCTCGCCGCGTGCCCGCCCGCGATGATGCCTGCGCCCGACGCGTCGGTGACGCCGATGGACGACGCCGGCGTCGAAGAAACGGTCGACGCGGGCCGCGCGCGCTTCGACGGCGGCACGGTCGACGCGGGCTTCACCATGGTGTCAGCCACCTCGTGGTGCCGGACCCGGGCGCTCGCCGGCTGTCTGCGCCAGGTGCGGTGCCTGAGCCTCTCGGAGCCCGCGCTCGACGCGTGCGTCGCCCGCGCGGCCGACGCCTGCAACCAGGTCGCCTTCACCACGGGCGTCGACGCCGGCCGGCTCTCGTTCGACACCGCGCAGGCGCTGGCCTGCCTCAACGACTTCGCGCAGGGCAGCTGCACCCAGGAGCCCCGGTCGTGCGCCAGCGTCTTCACCGGCCACGTGCCCGTCGATGGCGGCTGCGTCACCGCCAACGAGTGCGCCGCGGGGAGCTTCTGCGACGTCTACGCCGCCACCTGCCCCTACCCCTGCACCGCCTACCGGAGCCCGGGCGAGCCCTGCGACTTCTTCCGCCGGTGCCCGCCCACGCTGGGGTGCTACCGCACCGACGGCGGCCAGGAGACCTGCAACCCGCTCAAGCCCGTCGGCGCGCCCTGCGTGGACTTCGACGAGTGCGGGGCAGAAGGCGCCTGCATCAACCAGCAGTGCGTCAAGCGCCGCGCCGACGCGGGCGAGCCCTGCGGCGTGCGCAGCGGCTACCCCTTCTGCGCCGACGAGTTCTTCTGCCGCCAGGGCCCTCCACCCTCCGAGAACGAGCCGCCGCCGCCGGGCACCTGCCAGCGCCGGGCGGGCGTCAACGGCACCTGCGCCGGCAACGGAACGTGCCTGCCCTCGCTGCGCTGCTCGGCCGTCATCACCACCGGCACCTGCCTGCCGCGCGCGCGCCGGGGAGAGACCTGCTCCGTCTACAACGACTGTGAAGACGGCCTCTTCTGCTCGAACCTCACCCAGCGCTGCGAGCCGTTCCCCGGCGACGGCGGCGACTGCAACTACACCGTGGGCAGCAGCGGCCAGTGTGCGACGGGGTACTTCTGCCAGTTCAGCGCCACCGACGACCGCCGCTGCGCTCGCCGCCGTGCGCCGGGCGAAGACTGCGACTATGATCAGATGTGCCTGTCGAATGAATGCGAGTTCGGCGCGCGCCCCGACGGTGGCTTCGGCGGGACGTGCGCGGTTGCCTGCTCGCTGAAGGCCGACGCCGGGCTGTAGGAAGCGCTGCGAAGTGACCACCTCACATGGCTTCGTCATCGGGCTGTTGGCAGGCGTGACCGTCGCGTGCGGCACCGGCGCGCCTCCCCAGCTGTTGCTGCTGCCCGACGGCGGCGTGGGCGCTGGCGTCGGCGGCGGCAGCTCGGGCACCGGCGGTGGCTCCAGCGACGCCGGGCTGGCGCTGCGCACCGCGTGCGCGACGCTCAACTCGAAGCGGTGCGAGACCCTCCGGAGCTGCGGCGCCATCGACGACACCACCGACGCCTACCGCAGCTGCGTGGCGTGGCTGACGGCGACCTGGTGCGGCCCCACCCAGTGGCCCTCGAGGGTCGAGGTCGGCACCCTGCGCTACGACGCGGTGCGGGCGCAGAGCTGCGCCACCGACTGGGCGACGCGCAGCTGCTCCGACTGGGCGACCGAGCCGGCGTCGTGCAAGAGCTTCTTGTTGCCCGCCGTCTCGCTCGGCGGTCGCTGCTACGACGGCTACCAGGAGTGCACCGACGGCGTCTGTCGCGGCGGCGCGTGCCCACGAAAGTGCCTGGCCCGCGGCGCCATCGCCGAGGTCTGCCTCACCAACGCCGACTGCCAGACGGGGCTGTATTGCCGGCCCGCCGTGGGCGTCTCGGGCGCCAACCAGTGCACGGCCTTCGGCGCCGAGTCGGCGCCGTGCGGGCCCACGCAGCTGTGCGCGCCGGGGTTCATCTGCAACGCAGGAGGCTGTCGTCGGCTGCCCGCGCCCGAGCAGCCCTGCGTTCTCGGGCGCTGTGACGACTCGGCCTTCTGCGTCACCGCGGTAGACGGCGGGGTGTGCGAGGCGCGGCGCGACGCCGGGGTGGGCTGCAGCGATGACTCGCAGTGCGGGGGCGAGCTGGTCTGCGACGCGGTCACCCAGTCGTGCGTGGCGGCCTCGGCGGCCCTCGGGGCCGAGTGTGTGCCCCGGCAGCGGTGCCCGGCCGGCTCGACCTGCCTCCTCGAAGCGGGCCTCGGCCGGGGCGTGTGCGGGTCGCTGCGTCGCGCGGGCGACCCCTGCGTGGCCTCGACCGACTGCCAGGGCCACCTCACCTGCGTCGAAGGCGACGGGGGCCGCAGCTGCGGGCCGCTGTTGAAGAACGGCGCCAGCTGCACCACCTCGCGCGACTGCCTGGCGTTGAGCGCGTGCGTGTCTGGAAACTGCGTCGCGCTCCCGGCGCTGGGCGAGGCGTGCTCCGTGGCCCGCCCGTGCCTGTGGGGCGCCTGCGTGGACGCGAGCGACGGCGGCTCGGTGTGCATCGAGCCGCAGGGCCCTGCGCAGCCCTGCCGGGTCGGCGCCGACTGTGCGTCAGGCCGGTGTGAGCAGGGCCAGTGTGCCGCGGCGTGCCTGCCCTGAGCCGGGCCGCGGCGGTGGGCCCGGCGCCCGCCGCGTGACCGGAGCGCCCTGCGCGCGCCGACGGCGTCGCCAGGCGTGAGGCGTCGTGGGCGCTCGTCCGACGACACCGACTTGCCCTCCCACGACGAGACGAAGAGCG
>JACSRE010000151.1 GCA_014879945.1 Myxococcus sp. | reverse complement strand
GCCCTGACGTCGGCCGGCGCCAGTCGTGCCGTGACGTCGCAGCGCGCGGAAGCGCCCGCCCGAGGCGCCCTGACGTCATCGCGCTCCAACCGCACCGTGACGTCGCAGCGCGCGGAAGCGCCTGTCCGAGGCGCCCTGACGTCGGCCGGCGCCAGCCGCGCCGTGAGCGTCGCAGGTGCAGTATGACGAGCGCGGTGCTGCCTCCACCCGTCTCAACCGGAGTCGCCGGCCACGCGCTCCAGCCCACCGGCGCCGCGTCGTCCCGCACGGCGAAGCGGCTCATCGCGCTGTCGCTGCTGGTGACGCTCGGCTTCGGGGTGTGGATGCGCCTGGCGCTCACCGGCTCCGTCTCGATGGGCCTCGACTTCGCGCACCTGCGCCACGCGCACTCGCACCTCGGCGCCTACGGCGTGCTCTTCCCCCTGGCGTTCCTCGCGTGGCAGGCGCGTGGCGCGCCGACGCCGGGCCCACGCGCGATGACGGTGTACGCGCTGGCCACGGCGCTGGCGGTGGTGGGCTTCTTGCGCGCGGGCTACGGGCCCGAGGCCATCGTCGGCAGCACGGTGGTGGGCGGGCTCTGGCTGTGGAGCGCGTTTCGCCTGCGCCGCTTCGTGCTGCGCCTCGATGCGCCGCTGGCGCTGGTGCCTCCCGGCATCGTCGCGGCGATGGCGTGCGTGCCGTTCATCGCGCTCACCTTGCGGAAGGACCCGGTGTTCGCGCATCAGCTCGTGGCGACCTTCTTGAGCACGCTGCTGCTGGTGGTCATCACGCCGTCGGCCCTGGCGGCCATCGGCGCGCGCGCGTGGGCGAGCCCGGCGCTGGCGGTCGCGGGGCTGCTGGGCACGGCGTCGCTCGGGGTGTGGAGCGCGCCAGCGTCGCGGCTCGGGCTCGCCGTATACGGGCTGTGGCTCGCGTCGGTGGCGCTGCAGCGCTCGCTCGCTCCGGTGCTGCGCGCCGCCTGGGGCGCGGTGGGCCTGGGCCTGTTGTCGATGGCGGTCGAGCTGGTGCCCAACCAGCGGCCCGCGGTGCTGGGGGCGCTGCACTTCCTGGTGCTGGGGCCGGTGCTGCTCAGCCTCTTGCCGACGCTGTGGCGGGCGCCGCCGCGGTGGGCGCAGTGGGTGCTCCTGGGCTTCGTCGCGCTGGCGGCCGCGCCGCTGGTGGCGCAGTCGCTCGGCGTCTACGCCTCCACCCTGCAGCTGTCGGCCCTCGGTGGCGCGCTGGTGTTGGGGTGGTGGTTGGCCGTGCTGCGCCGATGAGCTCTTCGCGGAGCGGTGACGCCCCTCAGGCCCAGCTGGCCTCCAGCCGGTAGCCGTTCGGCAACACGACGACGACGACCCTCGGCGCGCTCGCTCTCGCCAGGCCCAGCGCGCCTTCGACGACGCCCGCGAAGAAGTGGGCGACCGGCAACGGGTCGGTGAAGGTCAGCGTCGCGGCGTGCTCCTTCACCTCGACCACCACCGAGGCGTCACGGCGCAGCGACGCCAGGCGCCCGGGCAGCCGCGGGAAGAAGCGCGCCGGCCCGAGAATCGGCAGCGCCGTCGTCACCACGCGCCCCAGAATCGTCTCTCGAAAGCCGTTCACGAAGGCCAGCCCGAGCGCCCGCTGTCCCTCGTCGGGCGGCCTGGTGGGGAACAGCTCGACGCGCGCGGCTTCGAGGCAGGCCGAGAACACCGGCCCCGGGTACCCCGCCAGCGGGTGCTGAAGGTCGTACCCCAGCCGCCGCAGCTCCACCTCGAGCGTGGTGGACCTCGGCACCGCCCGCGCGAAGAGCCCCTCGAAGAGTGCCTCGCTGACGTCGTGCTCGAGCATCAGAGCTGGGCACGAAGGTACAAGAAGCCCCACGTCGAGGGCGCGGTACCCCGGCCCACACCGGTGGCGGCCGGGTCGGCCATGCCGCCGGGCAGGAACAGGCCGAAGGCGCCGGCCAAGGACACCGACGCGTGCAGCGGCACCGTCACCGAGAGGTCGACCTCGTTGCCCATGACGCCGTTGGTGCGCAGGGCCGAGGCGGGAATGAAGACGCTCCCGTTGGCGGCGTACCAGGCGCCCCGCGGGTCCCATGCGCGCAGGTGCAGCACGTCGAGCCACACGTGCATGAACGGCTTGCGAAGGCCCACGGTGCCGCGCGCGCCCACCACGTTCTGCCACGCCGCGTAGTCGATGAAGCCCAGGTGCACGTGGGCGGTGGGGAAGAGCTGGTTGAAGGTGTTGTCGGTGCCGTCGCCCGGGGTGCCGTCGCCCGTCGCGCCCGAGACGTCGGCCATCAGGTAGAGGCCCGCGACCGGCAGCGTCCAGGTGGCGCGGCCGGCGAAGGCCCCGGCGAAGATGCGCTCCTTCGCGGTGTTGGTGCCGACCTGCAGCGCGCCCTCGCCCACCAGCGCCACCGGGCCCACCGTCGCCAGGCCGCGCGCGCCCATCGTCAGCCGGTTGTGGTCGGGCAAGAACCCCGTCGCGGCCGTCGCCGGGTCTTCGAGCAGGCCCAGCAGGTAGACGTCGCCGCCCAGCTTGCCGCGGCGGTACCGCGCGTACGCGCCGGTGAAGTACGAGCCCGAGCTCTGAAAGCGCCCGCCGCCCGCGTCGGCGAGGAAGGCCGGCGGCTTGAGCATCATGCCGAACGCGTCGACGGTCAGGCCCTCCATCGGTGACAGGCGCGCGAAGACGCCGTCGAAGGCGCGCGCGGTCTGCGCCCAGTCGAGGTTGCCGATGAGGCGGTCTTCTCCGTACGAGAGCTCCTGGCGGCCGACGCGCACGTCGAGCCACGAGGTGGCCTTCAAGTCCACGAAGCCCTGGTGGAGCGCCGCCGCTGGCAACAACGCCGTCGTCGAAGGCTCCGTGCCCCAGCCGCGAACGTCTTGCAGCTCGAGCACCGCGCCCACCTTGCCGAAGGCCGAGACGCGCCCCGTCACCCGCGCGCGGTGGTCGGCGGTCACCGCGAAGTCCCGCGCCACGGCGTTGAAGTCGGCGTTGTCGCGGCCCTCGACGCGCGCGAAGTACTGGAGCCCGACCGCGACCGAGACGTCGTTCCACCTCCAGCGCAGCGGCCCGTTCGGGTCGACCGGCGCCGCGGCGCTGTGGAACATCTCGCCCGATGACTTGCGGCCCGGGCCCCACGGCGTCATCGCCAGGTCGAACGTCGGGGCGGCCGGCGCCGCGGCCCCGGCGTCGACGGGCGCCTGAGGAGGAAGCGGCGCGCTCGGCACCCCGCCGTCCTCGGCCTCCATCGCGCGGCCTTCCTGGGCCACCGCCGTCTGCGCCACCACCACCAACACCAGCGCCAGTCCTCGCATTGCGCCCTCCCTGGTGCGCAAGAGAGCACCGCCTGTGCCAGCAGGCACGAGGTTCAAGCAGGCCCTCCGCCCCCTGCCGCCCTGCCCGCCCCTTCCGCCGTCGCCGCGGGCACCCGGTCAATGGTTTCAGATGTCCCAAAACGAAACGTCGGGCCGGGTTCAAACCGGAAAGGGCCCCCCCCGCAGCGGAGCGGCCCTCCGCATCGGGCTCGAACGAGTCGGGAACTCCTCGGTCCGCGGCGCTGGTCCTCGAACGTGCGCTCACCTCGTCGGGCTGACTTGATGGGGCGCAAGCCGGGCCCTGCTGGCATGGAGCGTGAATTGATCAGCGCCATGCTCGAACGCCCCATCGACGTCTGCGCGGCCTGTCCCCTCCACGCGGGAGGCCGCTGCGCCTTCGTGCCCCGAAAGGTGGCCGCCGGCGAACGGCTGTGGGAGCAGGGCGAGGTGCCTCCCGAGGTGACGTTCGTGAAGAGCGGCGCGGTGGCGCTGACGGCCACCGACGCCGAGGGCGGGCACTGGTGGAACGGGGTGCGCGGGCCACGCTCGCTGCTGGGCGTCGAGGCGCTGCAAGGCAAGCCGGCGCGCGCGCGGGCCGAAGTGGTGACCGACGCGGCGCTGTGCACGGCCGACCCATCGTCGCTGCGACTGCAGATGGTGACGCCCAGCGGGCCGGCGCCGCTGGAGCTCTCGGCCGCCCTGGTGCCGCTGCTCCTCGAGGAGCTCGACCGCCGCAGCGAAGAGACGCAAGGCCGCTCGGGCACCGCGCTCTCGCGGGTGGCGCGCTTCATCCTCGACCACTCCGACGTAGTGGCCAGCGGGCAGCGCGGGCCCTTCTCCAAGCGGCACGTGGCGTCGATGCTGGGCATTCGCCCTGAGACGATGTCGCGGTGCCTGGCGGCCCTCACCCGAGACGGCCTCATCACCGTCGGCCGCAGCATCACCGTCGACGACCGCGACCGCCTCGAGGCCGTCGCCTCACCGCCGCGCGTCGTGGTTGACGCGCCGCCGCGGCGTCGCCGAAAAGCGCTCCGCAGCGAGTGACGGTGGCCCACCCACCTCGCCCGGGCTGCGCTCGTCGCAGGGCCTGCGCCGCGCAGAGGCCGTCGGACACCAGAGGCTTCCCCGTCGTCCAGGCCGCAGCCGCTCCGAGCGCGCGTCGTGGGTTGACGCGCGCCTCCCGCGTCCCGTCTCAGCGAAAGACGTCGTCGTCAGGCCGCAGCCGCTCCGAAGCCGGTGGCTCACCGCGTGGCGCGTCGTGGGGGGACGGGCGCGCTGCGCGTCGTGAGGCCCGCCTGTCGTCATGCGCAGCCGCTTCGAGGTCGTCACCGCCCACTTCGGGCGTCTTCAGGCCGCAGCCGCTCCGAAGCCGGTGGCTCACCGC
>JACSRE010000404.1 GCA_014879945.1 Myxococcus sp. | reverse complement strand
CGTCGCCCACGGCGCTGCCACCTCCCGCACTCGCCCAGCGCCGTCTCTCGTCACCGTCGTCGCCGTCCCATCTGGGTGTGCCACCGACTCCAACTCAGAGTCCTTCGTCCACCCGTACCCCTCGGGCAGGACGCCAGCCACCGCGGGCGGAGTGTACGCCGTCACCTCATTCACCTTCGAGTACCCAAACCCGTGCGCCGGCTTCCCGGGCGGCGTCAGCGACGTCAGGTTGCCGTTGCCGTCCCACCCGAAGGCGTACGCCGCCATGTCCGGCCTCGTCGCCGTCTCGAGGAGGCCCGTCTCGTCCGTCGCAAGCCTCGTCGTGCGCGACAGCGCGTCCGTCATGGAGTCGGCGAAGCCGTTGGTCCCGTACGTCACGTCGACGCGCCGTGTCCCCTGCGCCACCCGCGTCGCCCGGCCCCGCGCGTCGTACGTCACCTGCGTCGCCGCCACGCCCGGCGCCTGCCACGTCACCGGCCGGCCCTTCTCGTCCAACGTCACCGACGACACCCGGCCCACCGGTGACGTCAGGCGCAGCGTCTTGTCGGCCACCGTGTACACCGACAGCCAACGCTTGCCGTTGACGGTGGATTCCTCCTCCAACCGCGTCAGCGAGGTGACGTCGCCAGGCGTGCCCAGCGTCACCGTGCGCTTCGACGTCGACTGCCGCGCCAGGCCCGACGGCAGCACCACCGACGTCGTGCCGGGGTACGTCGCCTGACTCCCGAAGCGGCTGTCGGCGGCCAGGCGCGTCGTCACCGACACCCCGTCGGGCGTCACCGTCGACGTCACGCCGCCTGACGCGTACGTCGTCGCCTCGGTGCCGTCGGGCGCGGTGTTGCGGTAGCGCCGCAGCGCTCCGTCTTCGAGGTACTCGTAGCGCGTCCGCCGCCCCTCCTGCGTGAGGTACGTCACCGCGTAGCCCCCGCCGATGGCCTCCCGCGCCAGCGTCTTCTCGTGGCCCAGCGCGTTGGTGTCGGCCAGCAACTTGCCGTCGGCGTCGTAGCGGAAGTGCGTGACGTTTCGGTTGGCGTCTTCCCACGAGGCCGGCAGCCCTTCGTCATTCCAGCCGACGCGCACGGTGCGCATGCGCCCGTCGGCGAGGGACGTCACCCGGCCCTGGGCGTCTACCGTCGCCGTGAGGCGCTGCCCGTCCGTTGCCTGGAAGCCGGCAAAGCGCCCCTGTCCGTCGCGCAGCACCTGGGTGCGGTTGCCATTCCTGTCGACGACGGCCGCCAGCGCGCCGTCGGTGCCCCACTCGAAGCGCCAGGTGACGGCGCCCGTCAGCGTCTCCACCGTGCGCAGGTGGCGGCCCGAGGTGTCGAAGACGTACAGCGACTGTCCGTCACCGCTGCCCACAGCGCGCTCCGACAGCGACAGCCCGCGCTGCGGGGCCAGCACCTGCACCGTGCCAAACCACGCCTCGGCGAAGAGGAGCCTCCCGTCGGGCAACGCCAGCACCTCGCGCACCTGCCCCAGGCGCGCCGCCGGCCCCGGCACGTCGACGTCAGGCGTCCGGCCCAACGGCAGCGTCCCGTCGCCCGCCACGCTGGAGATGCGCCCATCGACGCCCACCACGCGCACCCGCCCGCCCGGCCGCATGCCGCTGCCGCCTCTGTCGGCCACGTAGACGCGCCCCTCCGCGTCGGTGGTGACGCCCAGACGTCGTCAGCAGGCAGCCTCACGGGCCGCGCGCCCGACGCCTCCGCTAGCAACGGCGTCGACTCGTTGCCCGCCGCGTCCTTTGCCGTCACCGTCAGCGCCTGGTGCTGGCCTGGTACGAGGCCGCTCAGCGCGAAGGAGGTGCCTGACACCTCCGCGAGCGGCTGCCCGTCTTTCAAGAGGACGTACCCCGTCACGCCGACGTCATCCGTCGCCGCGGGCCACGTCAGCGTCGCGGTGGACTCTGTGGCGTCTTCGAGCGCCAGCGCCGCACCGGCTGGCCAGGTGGGCGCCGTCGTGTCAGCCAAGCTGGGCTCGGGCGGCTTCTCGCACGTACACGCCACGCAGCCGACGACCAGGAACGACGAGATGACCCTGTGCACGAAGCCCCCCACGCAGACGTGCGGGAGAGCATCTCAGGTCGAGCGCGCTGTCGCCATGTCCCGACAGCTGCTCAGCGCACCCGCTCGACGTCGAACAGCGCCTTGTCGATGGGCCTGCGCTTGACGCTCACCAACTCGAAGCCGGTGAGCACCTTCCCGTCGGGAGACGTCTGCTTGAGCCGCACCACCAGGCCGTAGCCGTTCACCGAGCGCAGCGCCGCCTCGACGTCTGGCGCCAGCCGCTGCGCCGAGGCCAGGAGGAGCTCGCGCGTCGCGTCGCCCACGAAGCCCACCGCGCTGCAGTACTCCGAGACGCCGTCGGGGCCGGTCACCACCACCACCACGCACGGCACCGTCGCCACGACGGCGCTCCCCTTCGCCTCGGCCTTCAGGGCTCGCTTCGGCGACGCCGCGACCGGCACCTTCGTGTAGCGCTTCTCGCCCGCCTGCCACACCCACGACGCCTCGGCGTCTCGCGCCCGGACGACGATGGCCGTGTTCGTCACCTGGTCGAGGTACTTCACGGTGGCGGTGGTGTGCACGCCGAGCCCAGACACCGACGTCGTCACCGCGCCGCTCCCGCCCTGCAGCGCCAGGCGGTACTCGAGCACGCCCTCGAAGGGCGCCGCCGCCTTCACCGCGGGCGCCGCCACCACCACCGCCAGCACGAGCGCCATCATCAGTTGCACTCCGAGAGGGGCATCGCGCCGCGAGCGCGGTGCCATTGGGCCGACAAGCGACACGCGCGGTCCCACATCTCGATGAAGTCGTTGGCCGAGTTGAACATGGGCCCGAGCTGCTCCCAGCTGACGCCGACGTTGCGCAGGTCTTGCCAGGTGTCGGGCAACAGGCCCTCGTTGGCCAGGCCGTCGAGGTTGTAGTCCCAGCCGCGGTTCTGCGCCGACGGGTAGACGTTGTTGCGGAACTTCCGCATCGGCCGCAGCTGCGACAGCGGGCCGCCGCCGCCGTAGGCCACCACCTGCTGCACGCCGAAGCCCGCGAGCGGCCGGTCATCACGGAACTCGATGGGCGACTGCGCGACGATGGTGCGCAGGTCGGGCCGGCCCGGCACGGGCGTGCCGAAGGGTGAGCGCGTCGCGTAGTCGTCGTACTCGACCGCGTTCGCCTCGAGGAGCTGCGTGCGCACGTTCTGAAGGCCCGGGCACGTCTCGTCGAGCGGGTACGGCACGCCGCCGATGGTGCGCCCGCCGACCGAGTTGAAGCGACACCGCGCCGCCACCGAGGGGTGGAAGTCGCGCGGCCAGTTGCCCACCGTGGGCAGGCCGTCGCCGCCTGGCACGCCGTCGAGGCGCTCGGGCGAGTCACCGCTGAAGCACGCCGCCTCGTTGCCGAAGCGGCTCACCACCCGCGGCGAGGGGCTGTTGTTGTCGGTCGACGGCGTCACGCCTCGGCCCCCGGTGAGGCGAATCATCTGCAGGTATTTGATGGCGTACGACTTGGTCGAGTAGTCGCAGTTGTTGCGCAGCTGGCCGCCCACCAGCCCGTCGGGGTCTTGAATGAAGCCGCCGTTGACGCCCGGCGACACCACGCCGCCGTTGGCCGCGATGTGGGCGATCTCCGCGCGCGTCTTGTCCACCTCGGCGCTGAAGCCGAAGGCCGACGCGTACGAGAAGGCGGTGCCAGCGTCGAGCGCGTCGAGCGGGTACGAGGTGTGGCGCTGGAACCGCCTGACGTCGGTGTGAATGCCGAGCACCGGGTACTCCTGGATCTCAAAGGCGCCCGCGTCGGCGCGGAAGGCCGCCAGCTCCTCATGCAGGTCCACGCGGCTGAGGTGGCCGAGGTGGTCGCTGTCGATGATCATGCCCCGCTCCATCATCGCCGCGACGAAGGCGCGCCCCTCGGCAGAGAGGCCGCGGTCGTTCATCTGGCGCCCGGTGGACTGGTACTGGGCGTGGGCGACCGGGTCGACCTCTCCCACCAGCGGCATGAACATGCCGTCGAGGGAGCAGCGGCGGTCGCCCAGCACCGCGCCGCCCGGCCCATTGCCCAACAGCCAGTTGAGGTTGCTGAGCCGGCTGGCGAACTTGAAGTCGGGCTCGGCGAGCGGGTCGTGCTCGGTGATGGTGCGGCCCTTCGTCGCGCCCTCGAGGCCGGCGCGGAAGGTGATGGCGTCGAGCTCTCCGATGAAGTCGGCCGTCGTCACGCGCGAGGGGTGCTGCACCGAGAACCAGCCGCCCGCGCGCAGGTTCCACGCGCAGGCAGCGCCGACGCACGGCGTGGTGGGCTTGAGCGACTGCACCAGGTTGCTCGACGTCTGGAGCGTCATGCCCCCCAGCGGCGCGGGGAGCTCGCCCGGCAGCGTCACCGACACCTCGATGCCCGGCCCCCACACCCCGTCGGCCGCGCCCTGCTCGTCTTTCGACAGGTTCGCGAACACCGCCGCCGAGTTGTAGATGTCGTTGAAGTAGCCGGTGCCGCCGAGCGGGTTGTCGATGCCGTGAATGGGCGTCACCTTGCGGTAGCCCATCGCGTAGAGGTCTCTGACCTGCTGCTCGATGGAGTCGCTCGACGAGCGCTTCTTCCCGAGCTCCTGCGTCTCGGTGCCCAGCACGATGGCCAGCTTGTTGCGGCGCACGATGTCGCGGGCCTGGCCCGGGGTGAGCGCGAGCTCGGCGATGCCGAAGAGCTGGCCGGGG
>JACSRE010000076.1 GCA_014879945.1 Myxococcus sp. | reverse complement strand
GCCGCCACCGGCGCCACCGCCGAGCAGCGGCGGGTGGTCGAACGGCAGCGCGGGCCCGTTCTCGGTGACGACGATGGACGGGTCCTTCACGGTGGGAGCCGGCTCCACGGGCGCCTGGGTGCACGCGCCCATCACCACCACCAGACACCCAGAGACCAGGCGGTTCATCGCACCCTCCGGTACTGCGGCTGCGTGACGATCTGCTCGACCAGCCACGGCAGGCTGTAGTTGTTCGACGTGAAGCCGCTGGCGAGGCTCTCGAGCGTGGCCAGCTCATCGGCGCTCGTGCCCGACACCCGCATGTCGCGCTTCATCAGGTTCGACCAGGCGCGCTTGACGGCGCAGCGCGCGAAGGCGCCGTTGGCGAGCGACTCGTTGACCCGCTTGCGGGGGCCGCCGCCGAGCGCCGCCGTAATCTCGGGGTGCTGGGCGTCGGCGAACTGGTACGGCAGCAGCGCGCCCTTGTTCTCGGCGTCGTTGCTGGTGGCGTAGAAGCGGTTGCAGATGGCGTTGGTGCTGCCCACGCAGTTGGCGCGCATGCGCGGCCACTCGGTGAGGTTGGTGAGCAGCGTGGTGCCGCCCTCGGCGATCTGCCCCCAGTGGCTGGCGAGCGGCTCGAGCCCGCGGTGGCACCCGCGGCAGGTGCAGCGTTTGGTGAGGTCGTCTGAGTCGGCCGAGCAGTTGTCGGCCACCGGGTCCTCCAGCCGAGACGGCGGCACGTACGACTCGCACTCGAAGTCGATGCGGTAGCGGTTGGCGCGGCCGCGGTTGGTCTGGAAGCGCAGCAGGTACGCCATGGTGGTGAGCGCGCCGGCGTGCAGGTCGGAGCCGCGGTCGACGTCACTCCACGTCATGTCGGAGAACGGCTTGTTCACCGGCGCCTCGGTCGGGTCGGGGATCGACCAGACCCGGTTGACCGACAGGTTCGAGGAGAGGTCGCGCTTCCAGTGCGCCAGCGGCCCGTTGACCGGCACCGTGCGCGAGAGCACCAGGTCGGTGTACGGGCGCCCGCCGGTCGAGACGCGATCGACGAGCAGGTTGAGCTGCTCGCGCGCCGAGTTCGCGATGACGGTGCGCACCGCCGCCGTCGGCCCGTAGCAGAACTTGAGGCCGGCGCCGCAGCCACAGGCGATGTTGCCGTTGGTCTCGTAGTGCCCGCACGACAGGGTGCGCGCGGTCGCGCCGGTGCCGATGGTGACGGTCTCGGTCTCTTGCGCGTCGTAGGCGCACACCTTGATGGGCGTGGTGGACCAGTACGGGGTCACCAGGCGCCAGCCCTCCTGGCGAACGGCGACGCCGTTCACCATGGTGGTGCGAATGCCCGCGGGGTCGGGGCGGAACTGGCCACCCGGGAGGAACTGGGTCTGCTCGAAGTCACCGCACTGCAGCCCGTGGGCGGTGTTCGCGTCGGTCACCCCGCGGAAGGTGCGGCGGCGGCCGGTCGACGAGAGCGAGTTCACGTCGGGCGGGTTGCCCGAGGTCGTCAGCTGCGCGTTGACGTTGTTGAGCGCGATGTTCGAGATGTTCGGCCAGAAGAGGTCTTCGTGGTACCGGCGCATCACGACGCGGAAGTCGTCGCTGGCGAGGTAGCTGCGAATCACCGACGCCGGCACCTCGCTCTGCGCGTCGAGCGCTTCGTACTCGGTGACGTCGGGAATGCGGCCGCGCAGGTCGAGCGAGAGCCGGCGCAGCTGCTGGTACTTGTCGATGTCACGCGGCTGCTGGCACTCGGCCGCCGTCTGGGCGAGCGCCGAGGCCGTGAGCGCCAGGGTGAGGGTGAAGACGACTCGTTGCATGGTCCCTCCGGGAATCGACACCGTGTTCATGGCAGCAACCCTCCCTGCACCCAGCGCTCGAGCACGGCGTACTGGCTCGGCCGCAGCAGGCCTGACGCGACGGGCGGCATCGGGTTGTCACCGTTCTGCACGCGGGCCAGCGACTGCGCGGCCCACATCTTCGCCTTGTTGTAGGTGGTGAAGTCGATGATGGGCGCGTAGTTGGCGCCCGAGCTGTGGCAGCTGGTGCAGCGCGCGGTGAAGAAGGGCTTCACGTCGGCGTAGCGCACCGGCTGCTCCTCGGCGGTGGTGGCCAGGCGCTTGAGCGCGTCGCCGTCGAGGGTGAAGACCGCGCCCGCGGTGTCACGCACCACGCCGCTGACGACTGGCGCGGCGACGTCGCCGAGCACCCGGGCCTCGTCCACCAGGAGCGAGAGGAGCAGGCCGTTGGACTGCACCAGCGCGGCGTCGCCGTCGGCCGCGACGTCGTGCACCGCCGCCACCGGGCCGAAGGCCGTCAGCGTCAGCTCGTTGGTCGGGCTCACCCGCACCAGGCCCTGCGCCGTCGCCAGCGCCGCGGTGCCGTCGCCGAGGCGCGCGCTCTGCGTCACCGCGCCGAGGCCCGTGGCGAGCACCGTCACCTTCGGCGCGTCCACCTCCACCAGGTACAGCCGGGCGCCCTGCACCACGATGACCGACGCGCCATCACGGCCCACCGCCGCCTTGATGAGGCCGCCGCCGTTGGGGTCGTTGAGCGCGATGGCGTCGACGCCGCCGCTGGTGGCCCGCAGCACCGCGTCGTCGGTGCGCACCCACCACGTCTCGGCGGCGCCCTCACCCACCACGTCGATGGCGCGCACCTGCGGCAGCGGCAACGAGTCCGACAGGGGCGAGCGCAGCAGGCGCCCCGAGCGCTCGAGATAGACCCCGGTCGAGGTCAGCCAGAGCGACGCCGCGCCGCGGCGGCCGAGCTGGCGCACCGTACCCAACGCGTCATCTCCCATCGGGCCCACCGGCACCGGCGTCGTCGCCATGCCCGCGCGCACCGCCACCGCGTCGACGCTCACCACCGCCACCTGGCCCGACACCAGCGAAAGGCCGGTGGCCGAGAGCGACGACATCACCGTCGACGACGTCGGCCGGGTGGTGTCCACCGGAGTGACGGTCACGAGGCTGAGCGTCGGCGGCTCGACCGGCGTAGGCGGGGGCATGATGATCTGCCCCGGCGTGCAGGCCGCGAAGACGAGAGCAGCAAGGAAGAGCGAGCGCATCGGACATGACCCAGAGCAAGCCACCGGCCACCTCAATAGGCTCGTGAGTTCATGGGCTTCCAGCCGACTCCACCCGAGGGGAGCTCGCCCTGGCCTGTCGAGGCGCACTCGCCTGTCCTGTGGGTGAGGACAGCGCAGCCCGTCATGTTTCGAGGCCGGGCCCTTCCGTCACATGTCACCGCCGAGATACAGATGGTGGATGGCGGAGCTCGACCTCGACGCGGTGTCGCGCCACCCGGTGGTGCGCAAGCTGACCGAGAAGGTGAAGGACAGCCTCGGGCTGCACTTCCTGTTCGTGTCGCCGAAGGCCCGCGTCGAGGGCATTCCCCCGGGGCAGTTCATGCCCACCACCAACGCGCTGTGCACCCGCATCTGCACCGACGCGAAGAAGGGCATGAAGGCGTGCCTGTCGGCGGGCAACGCGCTCTTCAACGCGAAGAGGCTCCCGTCGGCCGACTTCATTCAGAAGCCCTGCCACATCGGCCTGCAGACGCTCGGCGCGCCCATCGTCGTCGACGGCCAATTGCTGGGCCTCATCGCCACCTGCGGCTTCATGCGCGCCGAGCACGTCTTCGAAGAGGAGCAGGCGGTCGCGCACCGGGCCGCGCGGCAGGGGTGGGCGCCGGGCTTCGACGAGGCCCTGGCGCAGCTGCGGCAGACGCCGTCGCTCAACGTGCGCGAGGTGCGCATCGCCGCCGACCTCATGCAGTTGCTCATCGAGCAGCTCATCCACTTCTCGCGCTCGAGCGAAGCCGACGCCGAGGCGCTCCAGCGGGCGTGGCAGGCGCTCGAGGTGTCGTGCCCCGAGTCACCGCTGCTGGGGCGCTCAGAGAAGCTGCGCGCGGTGGCCACGGTGGTCGACCGCTCCGCGTCCAAGCGCCTGCCGACCCTCATCACCGGGCCCCAGGGCGCCGGCGCGACCCACCTCGCCCGGCACCTGCACCGCGCGGGCGGCTTCGTGCGCTCGCCCTTCGTGAGCCTCGAGGCGCGCGACGGCCTGCCCACCGCGAGGGGCCTCATCAAGAAGGGCTTCACCGGCACGCTGCTGATGGAGCACCTCGAGCTCGCCTCGACGCAGACCCAGGATGCGCTGGTCGAGCTGATGCACGCCAGCCGAGAGGTGTTCTGGATCAGCACCACGCGGGAGCCGCTCGAGCCGGGCGTGGCCTCGGCGGTGGGCGTGGTGCACGTGACGCTGCCGCCGCTGAAGGAGCGCGCGGAGGACGTGGCCGAGCTGGCCCAGGCGCTCCTGGCGAGGCTCGGCAGCGCGCACCCCCTGGCGCCGGCGGTGCTCTCGGCGCTGGAGCGGTACGCGTGGCCGGGCAACGTCGCCGAGCTCGAGGCCGTCTTGCGTCGGGCGCTCGCGCTCGGCGGGCTGTCGCTGGCGCACCTGCCGCGCGAGGTGGCCATGCTGTCGGCCCGCACGCGGCGCCGCGCCGGCTTTCACGACGAGGTGCTGCAGTTCAAGACCGAGCTGGTCGCCGAGACGCTCGAGCGCACCTCGGGCAACGTCAGCCAGGCCGCGCGAGAGCTGGGCCTGCAGCGCACCTACCTGCACCGGCTGATGAACGAGCTGGGCGTGCACCCGCAGCGCGCGGGCAGAGACTCCGCGCCAGAGTGAAGCACCGCGCTACAGTGCGCGGTGGTGGTCACGCTGCTC
>JACSRE010000285.1 GCA_014879945.1 Myxococcus sp. | reverse complement strand
GCGCCCCTGCACGCCGCCTCGGCACTCGACCCTTCCCCCCGTTTCCTGCTTTGTTCTTCTTCTGCGTGAGAGCTGCAGCTCAAGGGCGCCACGCTGGAGCGGCTGCGTCGGCTGTTCCTCGCTCTGGAACACCATGCCCACGTCGCGATCGCGGGGCGCGAGGTGCGTCAGCTCCTGGCCGTCCATCACCACCTGGCCCGCGTCGACCTGCTCGAGGCCGGCGATGACGCGCAAGAGCGTCGTCTTGCCGCAGCCCGAGGGGCCCACCCGGGTTGTCGCGGTAGCTCTTCTTGATCCCGACCAGTCGCAGCCCTGACACGCGCGGCAGGGTACAGGAGCAGGTCTCCCCTGGCGCGCCTTTCCGCATGACACGGCGCTCCACCTCGTCGGCTTGCGGTTGAAGAGGGCGAGGTTCATAGTCCGGCGCGGCTCAGGCCCACGGAGGATGCACATGCGAACGCGGCTGCTCTCTCTCTCTCTCTCTCTCTCTCTCTCTCTCTGACAGCGCACGGCGCCGGGCGAATCTGGCCTGATCCGGGAGACGCCTGCAGGCCGGCCATGCTCCGAGTGGGCGCGGGAGCAGAGTTCACGCAGGTCGCTTTCGATGGGGCGCGCAAGTTCAACATCCCGACCACGCTGAGAGTCCATCGACCAGCCGTCGATGCGCCGTTGCACGCGATCCTCAGGTTCCGATGGGGCAGTCAGTGGGAGTTCTGCAGCTATCAACTCGAACTCGAGCAGCGGAAGACCTACCAGCGGCTCGAATGCACGACCGGTGCGCTGACCTCCCTGTCGCTGGTCGAAGCAAGGCTTGAGGCGGTGATGTCAGGCGGTGATGGTCTGCTCGAAGCGGCCCTGGCGGAACCGCTCCCGTGCGCGTCGTCCCCCCGCTCGGTAGACGGCTTGACGGTCATCCAGGGTGGCAGGTTCTTCCCGGGAACGAAGCCCAAGGACCACTGGGTTGCCGTGATGGACGAAGCCGTCGTGGCAGAGGAACTCGTCGACTGGACTGCGCAGCAGCTCGCGAACGAGTTCGGAGTCGATCTAGGGCTCATCACCCATGGCCCCTATGGCTTCGAGTTCCGCAGTTCGTCCTCGAGGGCTCAGGCCCTCGCCCTTGACTCGCGCATCCGGTTCGTCGAGGCGATGGTCGAGTATCGGGGCGCCGGTTGGTCCGAAGACAAGATCCCAGTCCCGGGATCGCCGACAAGCTGGGCGCTCGATCGCCTCGACCAGCGCGAGGCGAACGCTGAACTCACGCTCTTCGCGGCAGGCGACGAGGGCAAGGACCACCGGTTCCGGTATCCGGAAACAGCTGCACCGCTGAACACCCGGCCCCGCCTCTTCGTCGTCGATACCCGGGCGCGCACGTCGCATAGCGTCTTCACAGCTCTGCCAGCCGCACTGCCGTTGTCAGTCCCAGGCGCCAGCCCCCAGTGCACTCCGGGCGGCGGCAACCTGAACTCACACCATGGCACTTCGGTCCTCTCCAGTGCCCTCGGGCGGGCGGGGACGCTCCGCCTCCCGCCGCGCGAGACGCTCGTGGTGGAGGGGCTCGGTCTTCGGGGGTTCTACTGTGACAGCGCCGACGAGCTTCAGGTCGTTGAGGCGCTCAGGCAGGTCGCGATACGAGCGACTGCCCGGGATCTTGTAGTGCTGAGTTTCGGCAGCGACCGGCTCGGCATGATGACCGAGATGAGCGTCAACGGGCTCGTGCGCAATGGGGTTATCGTCCTCGCTGCGACCGGCAACGAGGGACGTGCGAGCCTCTACCCACCAGCCGGTGCCGCCGAAGCACTTGCCGTGGGAGCGACCGAAGATCTCGGCCTCGACAACAAGTGGGCGAACTCCAATGGCCTCGCATCGAGTGTGGACTTCCATGCTCCTGGAGTAGCAATCGAAACCGCGTCGGATTCGAGTGATACTGCAACCATGGTCGCGAACGGCACGTCACTTTCCGCACCGTTCGTCGCAGGCATCGCCGCCTACCACGTGATGAATGGCGGGCTCAGCGGTACGCCTGACCAACTGCGCGGCCTCGTGAAGGACGCGCTCGTGGGCACTTCGCGCACAAGGACCGCGACGCAGTTGGCGCTGCCGTTCACGCCGACCCAGCCACTGTTCGGTACGCCGCAAGCCGTGGCGTCGACCATGCTCCTCGCCAACCTGGCCAATGATGGGGAATCGGCCTGGTTGGCCGGTCTGCATTCCGGTTCTTCTGGCGCCTCACTGGTGCGGATACCTCTCGTCGGCAACGAGCCGTCTGTGGCCGGTGCGCAGCTGCTCCGTTCGGGCGTCGGCAGCCGCTGCCTGAGCGTGGTCGCCACGGCGGACGGGGCGACGACGGGCTGTTGGTCCGAATCGGTCGGTGGGCGGCTGAGCATCTACCAACTCAATGGGGGCACCGCGACCGAAGTGGCTGCGATCGATGTCGTGGGTGTCCCGGTGGCGGTGGCCGCAGATGTTGAGCCGTCAACCACCACCTTCGCGAACACGAACGTTCGGGCCGCCCTCTCACTCCCCGTTCTCGGCATGGTCGGTCCGAATCCTCATCTCGGCACCACCATGCGGCTCACGATTGCGCGTCGCTCTGGAAGCGGCTGGTCGACCTCCTCGCTCGACTTCCCAGGCGACTACCAGTCGAGTTCGAAGCTCGCGCTCAACTGTCCTCGACTCGAGTTCCAGCAGGGCAGTTCGTGTGATGCGTTCGCGCTTCTTACGCACGACAACAACATGTCGGTGCGCCTCTACAAGGTGACCTTCGACGAGAGCCCGGGCTTCCCCATCTCTGCGCCAACGCTCATCGCGGAGCGAGTTGATTCCGGTCCATTCCTCAACTGCTTCATCCCAGGTTGGGCGACAGGTGTGGGGCTCGTAGCGACTTCGCTCGCCGTTGATGACGTCAATCTCGGTGGCATTGCCGCGTCGCGGTGGAGCTTCGCGTTCAACCGCGGGGGCAGCAGCTACATCAATGGTCAGTGTGCGTTTGACCATACAAGCATCGGCGTGAACGACGCCTCGCCCATGCTGGATGTGGTCGGCCCGCGCGGCGAATACTGGGTAATGACTTCTCGCGGCGCGTGGTCGCGGACCACCCTCGCAGTCACGTCGGTCTGGAACCCCGTGAGCAACACCGTGGAGACCGGGCTTCGAAGCGCGATTCGAAGCCTCCATCCGCGTGGCGGCGCGATCATCGACACCAACATCCGCGCGATCGCACACTCGACCTACGGGAATGACGTTCTTGGGAATGACGCCGTGGCCGTGTCGTCGGCCGACGGAGTGACCTGGTCGATCATGAGCGTCAAGCCGTGAAGCAGGCCTGGCTCCTCGGCCTCTCGCTCGTCGTGGCCTGCGCCCAGCGGGGGCCGCCGGATGCGGGCATCGATGCAGCAACCGAGTCTCCTCGCGACGCCGCGACGGACTCGGCTTCAACCGATGCAGGTGATCCGCTCGGCCGCTTCACCCCGCCAGCGAACTGGTTGGACGGGGGGGGGCGAGCATCCGTTCTGGATGTATGGGAGTCGGACCTGGCCGCCTACGGGCCGTGCTACGTCACCGCGGCAGGCCGGCTCTTCTTCGCATCGCCGAGCGTTGCCGTTCCCGGGTTGTTGAGAATGGTCTTGGCGTCGCCCGGGGGCGTGGCGCCAGTGGGTGACGAGTATGTGATTGCGAAGATTGTGCTGGCTGACGAGTCTTTCACTTGGTGCGGTTCGGAGCCGCCAGGGGGACCGATCCGCTGCAAGCGCTACTTGAACGATGGCGGCACGCTTATCGCGCCGTCAGCCGTCTTCGATCTCGACACCTGGACCGCCAGCGGCTTCATTTCAGGTCTGATTCGGAACGGGCGTGACCTGCGGAGGGTGGGCGCCGTTTGGGCGCCCGACGGAGGTTACTGGCAGGTCCCAGAGACGAGCACCCTGATGAGCGAGTCAGGCCTTGGCACGGGGCAATTGCAGTTGCCGGACGGCGGCCGCTTCGCCTTCCTGTGGGACGACGGTCGGCAGATCCCGCTCGGAACCTCAATTCCCGAGTACTCAAGCTGGGGCGCCGCCGTGAACTCCAGAGGCCTCGTGGTCGGCCAACGCTTCGCGGGTGGTAACAAGATGGCAGTCTTCTGGGGCAGAGAGACCGCGACGGGACGCCCAGGAGAACTCATCGCCGTGAACGAGCGGGGGCTTGCCGTTGGCCAGGAGCGCTGGCGTGCCGAGTCCGCAGCCCTCTGGTACCGTGGCGCCTACTGGCGACTCGATGAGCTCACTGACGCAGGCGTCGGGTGCCGCTACACCGGCTCCTCGTCCGTCAATGACCGTGATCAGATCGCCGCGATTCGCGAGTGCCCGCAGACGTTCTTTCGCCGCTGCGCCCTGATTCAGCTCCGGGTCAGCGACTGACGTTGCTACACTTCGCGCACCACACCGCAGTCGGGGGAGTTCGATACATGGCACCGAGGGTCACCCTGCAGTCCCTGCTGGCGAGCGCGCGTGAGCTGCGTCCGAAGGAGGTCAAGCGGCTCCAGTTCGATCCGATCGAGGCGAAGCGTGCGTGCAACACGGGGCTCACGACGCTCAAGAAGCACTCGAAGCGGCTGCGTGATGACTTTCCGGGCTTCGAGGTGGACGAACTCCTCCTCCTTCCGGAGCTCTGTGACGCCCTGAAGGGCGCGCAGCGCAAGGCCCAGACGGCGGGCCCGACAACGTCGAGCTGCTCGAGGCCATCGTCCCCGCCATCGTGGCCGACGTGGCGGCTGACC
>JACSRE010000067.1 GCA_014879945.1 Myxococcus sp. | reverse complement strand
AGCGGCGCAGGACTGTGACCTGTGTCCCGCCGCGCCCGCGTCGGGACACAGGTCACAGTCCTGCGCCGCTGGAGTCCGGGAGCAGACGTCCTGGCAATAGCGCTCCTCGTAGCCTGCTGAGGCCAGGTCGAAGTCACAACCGGCGAGGAGGGCTGCGATGGGCAACACGCACGACAATCGCGAGATCGACATCGAGGGCACACCCTACCATCGAGTCTCGTCGCGCCCGGGAGCGTTCGTCGCCGCGAAGGTGTCACCTGCGGGTCACGGCGGCCGCGGGCGCGTCGACGCGCTGAACGCGCTGTGCTCAAGCGTGGCCATGAGGTCAGCCAGGCCCTCCTCCGACGCGTCGGCTCACCGGCTCCTGCTGCTGGGCGCGTTCCTCGCGTCGGTCGCGTGCACTCCGCCCGTCGAGCCTCCGCACTTCCTCTGGTCGTCCGACGCGCAGAGCCTCGACAACCCCTTCCCGGACGAGCGGTCGCTGGCGAGTGGAAAGCTGGCGCTGCGGCCGAGGTGGTACCAGCCGTTTCTTCCGAGGGCCGCGCAGACGGCTGCGGCGACCGCGTACTTCAAGGCGGTGGCGGCGCAGGCCGAGCGTGAGGTCTCGGCCGTCGGGGCGTTCGGCGCGACGCTCCTGTTGGCGAGCGAGCCGCTCGAGGCCGCCTCTCTCGAAGGGACGGCGGCGCGGCTGGTGCGCGGAGACGACGGCACCTGGAGCGTGCTCGAGCGCACGGTGTCGGTCGAGCACGCACGCGCGGCGCTCGAGGCCAGGGGCGTGCCCTTCCCCGAGGACTTTCCCCACTTCGCCTTCGTCCGCCCCGCGGTGCCGCTCCCCGAGGGCCGAGAGGGCCTGCTCGTGATGCTCCGAGGCGCGCGAACCTCCGCGGGCGCTGCGCTGGGCCGTGGCGCTGAGTGGAACACGAACCAGGCGGGGCTGGCGAAGGCGGCGGCCGCGACGCTCGAGGTGCCCGAGGCCGACGTCCTGCTGGTGCTGCCACAGCGCGCGGGCGAGGTGTCGGCGGTGCTGCGCTCCCTCTCGGCCTGGGCGACCGCCAACCCACCGGCGGTGACCTTTCCCAGCAAGGCGGTCGTGTCCGACGGCACCGGCGCCCGCCCCGTCGGCCGCTGGGCCGCGACCGACGCAGACTGGAACACGCTCTCGCCCTATCTCGCCACGCACGGCTTCAGCCGGCCGCCGACGCACGTCGGGCGCGTGCTCCTGGGTGAGCTGGCAGCGCGCGACCTGCGCGAGCGCGGCGTCTTCAAGGCCGAGTGGCTGGGAGACCCCTCGTCGGCGCCCGTCGTGCCGCTGCGCTTCGTCATGACCGTGCCGACCGGCCTCGAGCCTGCCGGAGGTTGGCCGATGGTGATGACCCAGCACGGCGTCGGCGGCCGCAACACACCGCGTGAAGGCGACTCGACCTCATTCTGCCTGAACCTCGCCGAGGCGCTCGCCGCGAGGGGCCTGGGCTGCATCGGCGTCGACGCGCCCGACCACGGCAGCCGCGGGGCCTTCACCAACTTCTTCGGGGTCGATGACCTGCCCGCGCTGCGAGACCGCTTCAGGCAGATGACGTTCGACCTGCTGCAGGTCGAGGCCGCCGTCGTCACCATCGACGTGGACGGCGACGGCACGCCCGACGTGAACCCGAAGGTGCGCTACTTCGGCAACTCGCTGGGCTCCATCATGGGCGCGAGCTTCCTGCCGATGAGCAACCGCGTCTCGACCGCGATGCTGAACGTGCCCGGCGCGGGGCTGTCGAACCTCATCACCAGCCCGAACCTGCAAGACCTCATCGGGCTGCAGATCGCCGCGCAGACCGGCGTCGGCTTCGACACGCCTGAGTACCTCGCGTCGTTTCCCCTCTTCCGCGCCATCGCGCAGCCGTTCTTCGACCCGGGCGACCCCATCAACACCGCGCGCGGCGTTCGGCCCGAGGTCGCCGTGCTGGTGCAGGCGGGGCGTGGAGACCGCATCATTCCGCTGCAGACGAGCGTCGACCTCGCGCGCGCGATGGGGCTGCCCGACCAGGCCGAGGGCGTCACCCGACGGGCCTTCACCATCGTCGACCCGGCGCGCTACCTGCCCGCCGCTGAGGTGAGCCGCTACAACGGGCACAACGTGATGTGGGACTTCGAGCCGGTGCGCGAGCAGGCGCTGCGCTTCCTGGCCAGCGACGGCGCCGAGCTCACCACGCCTTGAGGTGTCACCGGAGCGGCGCCGGGTCACGCCCTGCGGCGGCGGTGTCGAGGCCGAACGCCGCGCCCGTCGGTTGTCGCAGCGATTGCCGGCGCCCTGCCCCGCCGCTCCGCCACACGGTGTAGCCTGCACGACGCGATGGACCTCACCCGCGCCCAGCGAGAGATCGACGCGCGCCTCGACGCGGCCCGCCGTGTGGGAGACCCGCTCGCCGACGCCGCGGTGGCCGAGCGCATCGCCAACGGGGCGCTGCGAACGGCTGGCGGCGACCTCGTGGGCGCGGTGGAGCGCTGCGCCTCGAGCGGCGGTCGCGCCTGCGCCGCGCTGCTGGAGCAGACCTTCACGGTGCCGTCGTGGGTCCGCTTCCCCGAGATGAAGGCGGGCGCGCGGCTCGGCCTTCGCACGCCGATGCAGTCGTCGGTGGCGCTCATCCTCGGCAGCCTGATGGAGACGTATGGCTCGGCGCTCGGCGCGAAGGTGCTCATCCGCGGGGGCATGTTGACGGCGCACGTGCTCGAGCGGCTGCGCAACACCACCACCTTCGTGCTCGAGGTGGCCGCGTCGCGCGCGCCGATGCCGGGCACCCTCGCGCACCGCCACGTGGTGCGCACGCGCCTGGTGCACGCCTTCGTGCGCCACGGGGTGCTCAAGCGCGGCGACTGGGACTTCGCCTGGGGCCACCCGGTGAACCAGGAGGACTCCGCGTCGACGCTGATGGCGTTCTGTCACGTCTACCTGCGCAGCATGCACCGCCTCGGCGCGGCGCCTTCGGCCGAAGAAGAGGCCTCGCTCCACCACCTCTACCGGTGGGTCGGCCACCTGATGGGCATCGAGCCGGAGCTCCTCACCGCCGACCGCGCCGAGGAGCTGCAGCTGTACGCGCACACCACCCGCCGCCAGCTCCACCCCGACGACGACAGCCGGGTGCTCGCGCGGAGCCTCATCGACGCCCTCGCCAGCCGGCGCCCGCTCTTCTTGCCGGCCAACGCGCTCGCGGCGCTCTCGCGCTCACTGCTCGGAGACGAGTTGGCCGACGGGCTGGGCCTGACGCCGTCTCGCGCGTGGGCCGCCGTCACCAACGCCGCCGTTCCGCTGCTGTGCCGCGCGCAGCGCACCGTCGAGACACGCGTGCCCTTGACGCGGCGACCGCTCGAGCACCTCGGCGAGCGCGTGGCGCGCCTGGTGTACGAGCACGGCTTCGAGCCGAGCGCGCCGCGGAGCTGATCAGCACGGTCTCGCGGAGCCGCGCGATGGCGGGGGCGCCTCTGCGGAGCCGCTCGGGCAGAAAACTCGCGCGCGGCGACCTCGCTGGTACCGTCGTGCAACAGGCTGCCTCACGCCCGTTGCAGCACGACGGCGACACCCACCACGTCAGGCCCACCGCACCGGGAGCGCGCCCTCGCGCCCGAAGGGAGAGTCATGTTCGCACGCCTCGCAGTCGCCGCCGCGTTGCTCGTCGGAGCCCCACTCCAGGCCGCCACCGCGCCCCGGGTCTACGCCGTGCGGTGGGACCGGACGACCGCCTCGGCCGAGGGGCGGGCGCTCATCGACCAGGTGGACGCGCGCCTGCGTGAAGAGCTCAAGCGCCGCGGCGCCACGGTGGTCGACGGCGCGATCGGCCCCTCGGGCATCGTGCTCAAGCCCACCGTCGAGCGGCTTCACCAGGGCCTGAAGCTGAAGCTCATCGGCCTGCGCGGGCCTGAGCAGCGAATGGTGGGCGCCGTCTCGATGCAGGCCACCGGCAAGAACAGCGACGCCGTGATGAAGGCGCTCGTGACCCGTGCGTGCCTCGAGGCTGATCAGCTCGACTGAAGCACCGCCGCCCAGCCCGGGGTGGTGTCGAACGCGGACGGCTTGAGGTCTCCCAGCTTGAGGCCACGCGCCAGCATCGCCGCCTGCCACTTCGCGCGCCCCTGCGTCACCCGATGGAGCGCGACGGGCCCCAGCTGCCCCAGCTCCCGGCAGTAGCGGTAGTGGTACTCGCCCAGCAGCGCGGCCTCGACGACCGACGCCACGTTCCCGCAGACCGCGTCGGGAGCCGTGGTCTCGAGGAACAGCTCGTAGTGCGGCTGGTTCGAGAGCGACGGCGCCAGCAGCACGAAGTCGACGTCGAGGCCCGAGAGCGCGCGCCGCAGCGCCGCCTCGACCACCACCGCCGACAGCTTCTCGCCGCGAAGGTCCGCCGTCTTGTCGAGCCGCCCTTCGAACCGGAGCATCGGCAGCGCTCTCCAGTGCCCGACACACCTGACGACGTCGGGCAGCCGGTACCGCACCAGCCCGCCACGCGTGGTGATGAGCGGCGAGTAGGCGGCGCCAGCGCGCAGCTCGTCGACGAACCGCGCCGGCCGCCCGTCGTCGTCGAGCGCCTCGAACTCGAGCAGGTGACTGGTGACGGCGGCGACCGGCGCCGGCACGCCCCACAGCGGAAACGACACCACGCCCTCGGTCGCCAGCAGGCCCTTGGGCTGAACCGGCGTGCGCGGGAAGAACCGGCGCAGGCCCGGCACGGCCTGCGCGGCCCAGGCGTCGGTCCAGCACGAGAGGAGCTGCAGCGACGGCCACAGCGCCTCGCCCGTCACCGCCCCCTCACGGTCGAGCGCGCGCTCCACGACGCGCCGGCGCGGCGCAGACACCAAAGGCGCCAGCGCGGGCCAGCGCGTCACCAGCGCCTCGAGGAGCACGGTGAGGAACGAGGGGTTCCAGATGCTGATGAAGCCCAGGTCTTCGGCCTCGAGCAGGTGCAGCAGCGTCTCGTCGCGCCAGGCGTCGAGGTCGCGCGCCTTCGCCACCGTCGCGGGCACCACCATCAGCTGCCTCATCGCCAGGCGCGTCGCCGGCCCGAAGTACTCGGTGTCGTCTTCGAAGCCCACCCGCAGGCCCGACGGCGTCGTCTCGGGGGCGCGCCCGGCTGGAGAGACCGACCAGTACTGCCGGGTGCGGAACATCACCGGGAAGTGGCGGAAGAGGTCGTCGAGCCAGGGCGAGGTGGCGGCCGAGAAGTCGTCGAGCAGGCCCTGGGTGTACGGCACCCGCTTGGGCTGCGCGGTGGAGCCGCTGGTGCGCTCGAACACCAGCACCCTGTCGGTGGTGAGCACGTCTGGCTCTCCAGCGGCCAGGCGCGCGACGTAGGGCGCGACGTCGTCCCACGAGGTGGGTGGCGCGCGGCGGCGGAGGTCGTCGAGCGAGGTGAGGGTCGAGAGCCCGAGGGCGCGGCCGTAGACGCTCCCGCCGAGCGAGGGCGCCGCGCGCGAAAGCCACGCCTCCTGCGCCCGCCGGGGCGCGACGGAGGCCTCGTCGAAGGCGCGCACCGCCTTGCGCCGCGAGAGCGCCCACGCCGACGTCAGGGCGGTGGTGAGGGCCGCGCGCACGGCCCGCACTCTGGCGTCACGGGGCGAAGGGCTCCAGCGCTTTGCGGGCGGGCCGGCGCGGTGCCCGACGAGCATCGCGTACGGTCAACGGAGGTCGATGGACGCGAAAACGAAGGCACTCTCGAACAGAGGCCCTCAGAGGAAGGTGCGCGTCGTCTTCTGCACGAAGAGGTCGTCGGCGGCGGCGAGGCAGCACAGCTCGTCACCGTCGCGCCAGCGCGGGTTCTTCGCGAGGAAGAAGGCGACGTCGGGGTCCTTCAGCAGGCGCGGCGGCACGTCGGCGAGGTCGGCCGACAGGCGCACCACGTCTCCCTCGAAGCGGAGCAGCCCGGCCTCGGCGTCCCACGCGGGGCCGAACTTCTCGCGACACAGGCGGTCGAGCAGGGCGCGCTCGAACGGAGGCGTCGGCGCGTCGTGGCGCGGCCAGTGGGTGGGGAAGTAGCGCGAGAGCAACAGGTAGGTGCGGTAGCCCTTGGTGATGAGGAACCAGAACACCGGCAGGCCGCGCTTGAGGCGCTGCGCCATCAGGTACCAGATGAAGGCGCGCTGGAGCGCGGTCTGCCCCCAGAAGCCGGGCGCGACGATGGTGTCGCCCGAGAAGACGGCGCACCACTGGCCGGGCTCCTCGAGGGCCAGCAGCGTCGAGAAGCCCATCACCTCGCGCTGCGCGTCCTTGAGCACGATGACGTGGTGCTTCTCGGCGAGGTCGCGGTCGAAGTCGCCGCGGCGGGCGCCGTCGTACGAGGCCGCGAAGAGCCGCCACATGGCCTCGACCTCGACGGGGCGCAGCGACGCCACCCGCCGAACCCGCGCCTGCAGCCCGCGCCCGGTGCGGAAGAAGCCCCGCTGGCGCAGGAGCGCGCGGCTCACGGTCTGGTGCTGGGCCCTCGAAGACGTCACGGCGACGCGCAGCATAGCGGGCGTCGCCTTCGGCAAGCCGTCAGACTTGCGGAGCCCTGCCCGCTCGAGTTGACCCCGAGGCCACCCGCCGGTACGTGCGCCTGCATGAAAGTCCTCGTCACCGGCGCCAGCGGGTTTCTCGGCGGTTGGGTCGCGCAGAAGTTGTCGGAGCGCGGCCTCGAAGTTCGTGCGCTGGTGCGGAAGTCCTCGAAGACGACGCACCTGCAGACGCTCAAGGGCGTCGAGCTGGCCTACGGCGCCATCGAAGACGCCGGCGCCGTGATGCACGCGACCGACGGCGTCGACGCCGTCATCCACTCCGCGGGCATCGTGAAGGGCCGCAACGAGGCGGACTTCATGCGCACCAACGTCGAAGGCACGAAGAACCTGCTCGACGCGGCCCGCGGCCGGAACCTCAAGCGCTTCGTCCACGTCTCGAGCCTCGAGGCGGCCGGGCCTTCGTCAGACGGCGCGCCGGTCTCCATCGAGCAGAGCGCGCCGGTGACGACCTACGGGCGCTCCAAGCTCGCCGCCGAGAAGCTGGTGCTCGCCGAGAAAGACTCGATTCCCCTCACGGTGCTGCGGCCCGGCGCCATCTACGGGCCCCGCGACCAGGAGATCTTCGAGGCCTTCAAGACGGTGACCCGTGGCCTCTTGCCGATGGTGGCCGGCGGGCGCTCGCTCGGCTCGTTCATCTACGGGCCCGACTGCGCCGAGGCGTGCGTGGCGGCCCTCACCGCGCCCGCGCCCAGCGGCGCCGTCTTTCACATCGCCGACAACAGCGGGGCCGTCAGCCAGCGCCAGTTCCTCGAGATGGTCGAGGGCGCGCTGGGGAAGAAGGCCTTCATTCGCCTCAACCTGCCCATCGGCGTGCTCAAGACCGTCTCGTACGGCGTGAAGGCCTTCGGCACCGTCACCGGCCGGGCCGTGATGTTGACGCCCGAGAAGGCCAACATGCTGATGCAGCACTTCGTGTGCAGCTCCCAGCCAGCCCAGAGCGCGCTCAACTGGACGCCGCAGGTCTCGCTCGACGAGGGCCTCAAGCACACCGTCGCGTGGTACCGCGAGCACGGCTGGCTCTGAGCCTCGACACCGACGCGGTGGCGCCTCGATTCGCCCGCGCGCGGGGGCTATGACGCCGGGCATGCTCCGCTTCGCCTCGTGCTGCGCACTCCTCGTCTTCAGCGCCTGCGGGCCGAACCAGAAGCGCGTGGTGATGGGCGCCGAGAACAACTCGGGCCAGAGCGGCTTCGCGGTGCTGACGGCGCTCTCGGGTGGCCGTACGCGCGTCGAGGTCGACCTGCTGCCCAGCAACGACCCGCGCGCCCAGCCGGCCCACATTCACGAGGGGCGCTGTGGAGAGATCGGCGGCATCAAGGCCGGCCTCACCGACCTCGCGCCCACGCCGGCGAAGGGGGGCCACTTCTTCTCCACCACCGAGGTCGCCGTCTCACTCGAGGCGCTGCTGGTGGGGCCCTTCGCCATCAACGTGCACGACGCGCGCGACTTCTCGCTCTACATCTCGTGCGGGCAGCTCGACTGAGCGGTCACGCCTCTCGACTTCTGCGCCGCCAGCGCGCCCCGCGCCGCACGCCCGCGCCTTCTCCGCCCGTGCCGGCGAAGGCGATGAACCACGCGATGACGCAGAGCACCGGGTTGGTGTCCCAGTAGCGGGTGGTGGCCAGAATCGCCACCAGCAGGTGGGGCGCGAACACCCAGCCCAGCCAGTGCAGCAGCGCGAAGGGCCCGCCGACGAAGAGCAGCGTGATGCGCGGAAACACCGCCAGCCCGAAGAGGAGCAACAGCGGGTACGCGTGCGCCTGCCAGAAGTCGAGCGTCATGGCGGGTGACGCTGCATCGCCTACGCCACCGCGCGCCCCTGACGCCGAGCCCAGAGCGCGCAAGCGCTGCGCGTCGCGTGACCGTTGCGTCACGCCGTCCCGATGAATCAGAGTGACTGCCCTTCCAGGAGCACACCACCATGGTCTCGCGCCTCACCGTCAAGCCGTCAGCGGCCACCCGCATCAAAGCCGGGCTCAAGGACTTCGCCGCCGACGTGAAGGCCGACGCGAAAGAAATCGCCTCGGACGTCAAGCAACGCAACGGCAAGGAGCTCCTCAAGGACTTGAGGAACGGCGCGTCGACGTTCGGCGCCGAGGCGGTGGGCGTCGCCGGCCTCTTCGGCCTGCGCTACCCCGTCTCGGCCTACGAGTTCCGGGTGTCGCCCGGCCTGGTGCGCGGCAGCCGCATCGAAGACCCCAAAGGCTACGAGAAGCTGAAGCGCCAGGGCGTCAAGAGCCTCATCGACCTCACCATCGAGGGCACGAAGGACCTCACCGAGGGCAAGCACGCCGGCCTCAACGTGCTCAACGTGCGCATCCTCGACAACAGCGCGCCCACCACCGCGCAGATGAAGCAGTTCCTCGACTTCGCCACCAAACCCGCGAACCAGCCGGCCTACGTGCACTGTCAGGCAGGCAAGGGCCGCACCGGCGTCGCGGTGGCCTGCTACCGCATGGCCGTGGAGCGCTGGCCGCCCGAGAAGGCGCTCGCCGAGGCGAAGGCCTTCGGGCTCAGGCTGCCCGACCAGGTCGACTTCCTGGTGCAGTTCGGCGCCGACCTCGCGGCGGGGAAGATCGCCGGCTACCCGAAGTAACCCGGGCGCTCAGCCGGCCAGGGCGGCCTCGAGCGCGCGGGCGGCGATGCGCACCTCTTCACTCTGCGCGGCGGGGGCCCTTCGGCTGCCGCGAGGCGCGCGCACCTCGCGCAGCAGCGCCGCCGCCTCTTGCGCGCTGACGCTCCCGGCCGCCAGCTCCACCTGCATGCGCCGAAGGGCCAGCGCGGTCAGCGACAGCGGGTCCTTCACGGCCTCGAGCCGCGCCTCGGCCGACGACAACGTCACCCGCGCCGACGAGAAGTCACCGCGCTGGAGCTGCACCACCGCCAGCGAGGTGAGGAACAAGCCCTCGTGCCGCAGGTCGCCCACGTCGGCGAGCACGGCGATGGCCTCTTCCAGCGGGGCCTGGGCGGCGTCACCTTCACCCCGCGCCACCAGCACCCCGGCGCGCTTGCCCATGAAGTAGCCCTCGAGGCGCACGTCGCGCACGGCCCGGGCGCGGGCCATCGCCTCGGAGAAGAAGGTCAACGCCAGGTCGAGCTTCTCCTGCTCCTGGTAGAGCGTGCCCAGGGTGCCCAGCAGCCGGGCCTCGGTGGTGGAGTCGCGGCGCTTGCGGGCCAGCGGGAGCCCCTCGTCACAGCACAGCGAGGCCTCCTCGAGGTCGCCGGTCGCGACGTGCACGATGGCCAGCGACGAGAGGGTCTGCAGCGCGAGCGCGTCGTCGTGGCTGGCGCGGGCCGCCGCGAGCGTGCTCACCAGCCAGTCCCTCGCCGACTCGACGTCACCCGAGACGAAGCGCGCCACCGCGAGGTCTCTGCGAATGCGCCCCTCGAGCGCCTGCTCCCCCGACGACTCGATGACCGACAGTGCCCGTGAGAGCTCCTCGACCGCCAGCGCCGGGCGGCCCAGGGTGCGCTGCAGGTTGCCGCGCTGCTGCATGGCCCGCGCGACAAGGGGCACCTTCACGCCCACGTTGCGCGCCACCGTCAGCGCGTCGTCGAGCAGCGCCAGGTGCGCCGCGAAGGGGCCCTTGCGCAAGAAGACGGGCTCGAGGGCCTCGAGCGCGCCCAGGGCGCTCGCCGCGCTGGCCTGGGTGGTGGGCATCATCGAGAGCGAGCGGTCGAACACCGCGGTGAGGTTCTCGCGCTCGACCTCGAGGTGCGTGAGCGCCTCGAGCGAGGTGCCGTCGGCCACCGCCTTCGCCCAGGCCCGGCCCATCTGCAGGTAGTGGGCGGCGTGCCGGTGCTGGGTGCGCGGCCCGTCGTCCGAGGCGGCGAGCTTCTCGGCCGCGAACTCGTGAATCGACTCGAGCAGGCCCAGGCGCAGCTCCCTGGGGAGCGCCGGGAGCGCGAAGTAGCGCACCAGCGACTTGCGGTGCAGCGCGCGCAGCAGGGCCACCGCGTCCTTCGTGCCCTTGCCCGCGGTGACGTCGATGACGGCGGCCGCGGCCTCGACGGTGAAGCCGCCGTGAAACACCGACAGCTGCGCGAGCGCCTGCTGCTCGGTCGGCGAGAGCAGCTGCCAGGACCAGTCGATGGTGTTCCACAGCGTGGCGTGCCGGCCCGCGTGCCGCGCGCGGCCGCCCAGCAGGTCGAAGCGCTCGCGCAGGCGGTCCTTCACCTCGCGCACCGACAGCTCCGAGAGGCGTGAAGCCGCCAGCTCGAGCGCCAGGGGGTGGCCTTCGAGGCGCTCACAGATGAGGGCCACGTCTTCGAGCTCGCCCCGGGTGAGGGGCTTCGGGCGCGCCTTGCTGGCGTGCGCGCGGAACAGCTGCATCGCAGGAGACTCGACGCCTCCGACCGGCAGCGGCTCGAGCGGCTGCACCACCTCGCCGTCGAGCGACAACGCCTCGCGGCTGGTGACGAGCAGCGCCAGCTGGGGGGCGCGGTCGAGCCACGCCCCCACCGTCTCGTTCGCCAGCGGCACCAGCTGCTCGAAGTTGTCGAGCACCACCAGCGCGCGGCCCAGCGACTTGAGGGTGCGCCCCGCGTGCGTCAACGAGGCGCCCGAGGTGGCGTTGAGCGGCGCCTGCACGTCGAGCGCCTGCGCCACCGCCTTGGCCACCTGCTCGAGGCTGCGGCACTCGGCGAGGTCGATGAACCACACCCCGCCGTCGGCCTCGTAGCGGGGCAGCTGCGCGCTGGCGAACTGCTGGGCCAGCCGCGTCTTGCCCATGCCACCGAAGCCCACCAGCGTCACCAGGCGCGCGCCCTCGGCGAACGAGGCCTCGAGCGCGGCGAGGTCGTTCTCCCTCGCGATGAAGGGGCCGGCGGCGGGCACCAGGTTCGTCTTGCGCGCCGACGCCTGCCCGAGGAACTCCTCCACCGCCCCGAGGAAGTCGGCGGCCTGCGCGAGCGCGGGCTCCTTCTTCTTCTCGCCCACCTTCACCTTGCGGGTGCGCGTCTTCTCTTCGCGCGCAGGCGCAGGCGGCGCGGCGCCGGGCTCGCCGTCGAACAGGCCCCCGAGCCACGCCGACAGGCGCGAGGGCGAGGTGGGCGTCTTGAGCTCGACGAGGAAGTCCTCCAGCGCGGTGGCGAAGGCCTCGCAGGTGGCGAACCGGCGCTCGCGGTCGAGCGCCAGCGCGCGCAGCACCAGGGCGTCGAGCCCCTTCGGCAGGCCCTTGCGCCTCGTCGACGGCGCCACCACCCGCCCCTCGATGATGGCGCGCAGCACCTCGGCGTCGCTGGCCCGCGCGAAGAGGCGCTCCAGCACCAGCAGCTCCCACAGCACCACGCCCAGCGCGTACAGGTCGGAGCGCCCGTCGAGCTCCAGGCCCTCGAGCTGCTCCGGCGAGACGTAGCCGAGCTTGCCCTTGACGACGCCCACCTCGGTCTTCGAGCTGCGGTGCGCCGAGCGCGCCACCCCGAAGTCGAGCACCTTGGTGATGCCGTCGCGGGTGACGAAGAGGTTCTGCGGCGAGACGTCGCGGTGCACGATGCGCATCTCGCGGCCGTCGAGGTCGCTCTTCACGTGCGCCGCGTGCAGGCCCCGCGCCGCGTCGGCCACCACCTGGAGCGCCATGGCCACCGGCACCTCGGCCTGCCGCGCGTGCGCCTGGCGGATGATGGAGGCGACGTCCTGGCCCTCGAGGTACTCCATGACGATGAACCAGGCGCCGTCGTCTTCGCCGGCGTCGAACACGCTGACCAGGTTCGGGTGCCGCAGGTCGGCGGCGATGCGCGCCTCGTCGACGAACATGCGCACGAAGTCGGGGTTGTCGGCGTAGCCGGGCAGAATGCGCTTGAGGCAGACGAGCTTCTCGAAGCCCTTCTTCCCCTGCTGGCGCGCGAGGAAGACCTCGGCCATGCCGCCGGCCGCGAGCTTCCTGATGAGGTGGTAGCGGCCAGCCACGGGCGAAGACATGTCGGGGCGCAAGGCTTACCACGCTCCCCACGCGCGACTGGTGCGGCGGCGGCGGCGCTGTGTCACAACCCAACGCATGCGCTGCGTGCTCCTGGCCGGCTCATCACACCCTGCCCTCGCTGCCGACCTCGCGCGCGCGCTCCAGGTGCCGCTGGGCCGCTGCACCGTCGAGCGCTTCCCCGACGGTGAGCTCGACGTGGACCTCGAGGCGCCGGTGCGAGGGGCCGAGGTCTTCGTGCTGCAGTCCCTCGTCGCGCCGGTGGGCGAGCACCTGCTCGAGCTCTCGCTCATCGCCGACGCCTGCTACCGCGCGGGCGCGGGCCGGGTGACGGCGGTGGTGCCGTACTTAGGCTACGCGCGGCAGGACCGCCGCGACGCCGGCCGTGAGCCGCTGGGCGCGCGCGTGGTGGCCGACCTGCTCGGCGCCTCGCACCTCGAGCGCCTCATCTGCATGGACCTGCACTCGCGCGCCATCGAGGGCTGCTTCCCGCTCCCGGTGGAGCACGCCTCGGCCATTCCCTCGCTGACGGAGCACCTGCGCACGCGGCTGCCGCCCAACGCGGTGGTGGTGTCGCCCGACCTGGGCGCCGTGAAGCGCGCCGAGGCCTTCGCCCGGCCCCTGGGCCTCCCGGTCGTCGTGGTGCACAAGCAGCGGCTCTCGGGCCGAGACGTCGAGGCCCAGGGCGTGGTGGGCGAGGTGAAGGGCAAGCACCCGGTGCTGGTGGACGACATGATCAGCACCGGCGGCACCCTCGCCGCCGCCGCCCAGGCGGTCCTCTCCGAAGGCGCCGAAGGGCCGGTGACGGTGGTGGCGTCGCACGGCCTCTTCGTGGGGCCGGCCAACGAGCGGCTGGCGAAGGTGCCGCTGGCGCGGGTGGTGGTGAGCGACAGCGTGCCCCGCCCCCCGAGCCTCACCTTCCCCCTCGAGCACGTCTCGTGCGCGCCGGTGCTGGCGGCGGTCATCGAGCGGCTGCTGACGCGCGGCTGAGCGGGGCGTTTGTCCCTTTCCGGCGAAGGGGCATAGAGCCCTGACAGTGTCGAACGACACCGAGCTCCAGGTTCGATTCGCGCGCGGCGAGCGGGCCGCCTTTCTCGACGTGTACTCGGCGAACGCCCGCAGCGTGCGCCGCTGGGTGTCGCGCTTCTTCCGCAGCCCCTTCGAGCAGGAAGAGGCGTCGCAGGAGGTCTGGCTGATGGTGCACCGCATGCAGTCCACCTACGACGTGAACAAGGGGGCGCTGGGCCCGTGGCTGCGCGCGGTGACGTCGAACCGGTGCCGCGAGCTGATTCGCGCGAAGGGCCGTCGGCCCGACGCCTCGGTGCCCCTCGAAGACGTCGACGACGCGCTGTGGCTCGACGCTCCGGCGCTCGACGAGCGCTTCATGACGGCGACGGTGAAGCAGGCCGTCGACGCCTTCCGCAAGACGCTGCCCCCAGACGAGGAGCGGGTGTTGACCCAGGGCATCGGCGAGGGCCTCACCCATGACGAGCTGGCCACGGCGATGGGCGTGACGGTGCGGCAGTCGAAGTACCTGAAGAAGAAGCTCGTCGCGCGGCTGTCGGCCAGCCAGGCGCTGCGCGCGCTCGCGAAGGAGTGGCTCTCATGAGCCTGTTCTTCCACCGCCGCGGCATCGAAGCGGCCGTCGCGGGAGTGCTCGACGCAGACGAAGAGACGGCCCTGCGCGCGCACCTGTCGCGGTGTGAGGTGTGCCGCGCCCACTACGACGCGCTGGTGCTCTCCTCCCGCGCGGTGACGGGCTCGCAGGAGCCGACGGCCGATGAGCTTCGCCGCGAGCGCGCGCGCCTCCAGGGGCTGCTGGCTGGTGGGCCCGTCGGGCGCACGCCATCGCGCAGGCGGACGTGGCTCCTGCTCCCGGTCGCGGTGGCCGCGGCGGCGCTGGCCCTGGTGGTAGTCAACCAGCCGACGGAGCGTGAAGTCACTGAACGTGGAGGCGTTGCAGCACCGCTCGCTCCGTTCTCGCTCTCGCTGTACGCCAAACCCCAGGCCGGTGACGCGCCGGTGCGCCTGGTGGCCGAGTTCCCCGCGTCAGGCGAAGCCACGCTCTCCACCACCGACTGGGTGCAGCTGACCTCGAAGGCCGCCGTCGTCGTCGTGCTGGTCGGGCCTGGAGGCGCCCGGCTGTTCCCGGCGGGCGCCAGTCAGTCGCTCCCGGCCGGCACCTGGCGGCTCTTCGCGGTGCAGGGCGTGACGGAGGCGGCGGCGCTGGCAGCCGCGAAGGAGGCGACCGCCACGACCCGGCGCCTCCCGCTTGCCAACCCACAGGTCACGGGGGTCTTGTCCGTGCGGCCATGAGCTTCGCGTTCGTCCTGGCGGCGGTGGTGTCGGCGGCTCCTGCGGGCAGGGGAGACGTGTACGCCGTCGTCGTCGGGCACAACGGAGGCCTCGGGCGCACCGACTCGTCACCTGGCTTGCCCACCCTTCGCTTCGCCGACGACGACGCCCTGCGCATGGCGCGCTGGTTCGAAGGGCTGGCCGTGGAGGGCGGCGTGACGGTGCTCACCACGCCTGACGCGCAGACCGCCGCGACGCTCTCGACCGCTGGCGTCCCGCTCCCGGCCGTGACGCCGCCGACGCGCAGCGGGCTCTTCAAGGCCCTCGCCGCGCTCAAGGCCACCCTCTCGCGGCGGCGCGACCGCGGGCCCGCCACCGTCTTCTTCTTCTACGCGGGCCACGGGTTGACGGGCCGGCTGCTGCTGGAGCCCGAAGCAGGCGACGAGGCGAGCCTCACCGGCAAGGAGCTCAAGCTCGCGCTGATGGACGTGGGGGCCGACCACGTCGAGCTCTTCATCGACGCCTGCCGCTCCCAGAGCCTCTTCACCCAGCGCGGCGGGCCCGACCTCTCGCAGGAGATCGCCACCCTCGAGGCGCGCGCAGAGGCCACCTCGTTCGGCGTCATCACCGCGGCGCAGAGCGACAAGCCGGCCGGCGAGGCGAGCGACCTGATGGGCGGCTTCTTCTCGCATGTGCTGGCCTCGGGCCTGGCGGGCGCGGCGGACGCCGACGGTGACGACGTGGTGCGGTTCGGCGAGCTGGCTGCCTTCGTGGCGTTCAACACCGAGGGCCTCACCGGCCAGCGCCCGTGGTTCGAGCCGCCCAACGCCGACCTGCGCACCCCCGTCATCACCCTCACCGGCACCACGCGCCTGGTGCTCCCCGAGTCCGCCTCTGGCCGGCTGCGCGTCTCGTCTCCCAGCGGGCTGCCCGTGTTCGCCGAGCTCTTCAAGCCCGCGGGCCGGCGCATGACGTTGACGCTCCCAGAGGGCCGGTACCAGGTGCAGCGCCGCGATGGAGACAGCGGAGGCGCGGCCGACGTCGAGCTCCTCGCCGGGCAAGCCAGCACCTTGAGCGCGTTGGTCGACTCGCCAGTGAAGACGCGCGCCGCGCGCGGCGAGCTCGACTGGGAGCCCGTCTCGTTTCAAGGCCCCTTCTCGCCCCAGGTCGTCGCGGCGCTCGACGCGGGGTACGTCTCGGGGCGGCCCAACGTCGCCCCGTCGCTCGCGCGGAGGCTGGCCTTCGACGTCGCCTACCTGTTGTCGCCCACGCCGTTCGGCTTGCCGGGGCTCGAGCACGGCGTCGAGGTGGGCGCGCGCTACCACCTGGGCGGACTGGCGCTCGGCGTGCGCGGCGCCTTCCGGAGCTCCGCGGCCAACGAGGCCCTGCTTCGTCGCTTCGCCGTCAACGCGCGCGGCGGCTGGCGCTTCCTGCTGCTCGACGAGCGGCTCGCGCTGACGCCGTTCGGCGCGGCGGGCTTCAAGACGATTCTGCGCGTCGCTGGCGCGCAGACGACCGGCGACGCGTTCGCCCCGTCGCTCGGCGGCGGCCTGCACGTCGAGGGCAACCTGTTGCCGAGGCTGTCGGTGTGGGCCGAGGGGCGGGTCGAAGCAGCGTGGGTCGCGCTCGATGGCGTGCGGGTGCCCTTCGCAGAGCCCGCGGTGACGATGGGAGCGAGCCTATGGTTCTGAGACGCCTCGCGGTGCTGCTCCTCCTGGCGGGCTGCGGCCTCGAGCCCTTGTCGCGCGAGCAGCTGTTCGGGTTGCCCTCGGCGCTGCCGAAGGTGCGGCTGACGGGCACCGCCTCCAACGCGACGAGCGGCGCCGTGCTGGCGGGCGTGACGGTGAACGTCGCGACGGTGACGACGACGTCAGACGCGCAAGGCGCCTTCACGCTCGAAGGCCTGGCGCTGGGCGAGTTCGACGGCTCCGCGGTGCTGCTGGGGTTCGAGCGCAAGGACTTCAAGGTGACGCTCGTCGAGGGCACCAACCGCCTCGACGTGGCGTTGAGCCCCATTCCCTGCGGCGGCTGCGCGGCGGGCCTGTGGTGTGAGCCGTCGTCGATGAGGTGCGTCGAGCGCTCGCGCGTCAGCTTGAACGTGGTGGACGACTGCACCGGCGCGGCCCTCACGGCGCGGGTGGTGATTCAGGGCAGCGCGACGTGCACGAAGGAGGGCCGCGGCTTCGCCGAGCTGCTCGACCTCACGCCAGGCGGGCCGCAGACGCTCGCGGTGGGCAAGCAGCACTACCAGGCCGCCAACGTGATGGTGACGCTCGCTCCGGGCTTCAACGCGCTGCCGACGGTTCGGCTCCGGCCGGTGGGCGACTGCGCCGTCATGCCCGTCGACGTGCCGTGCACCTGCACCACCGCAGACTGCCAGTAGAAGAGGTGTCCTGGGAGCCACCCGCGGCGACCGCGAGCGAAGAAGCGGCGGCGATGAGGTTCGGCGCGAGTTCGCGCGCCGCGATGACGAACGTTGCGGGCCACGACCAGACGGAAGACGCTCCGCACCATGGCCGACGCCGACCTCGCCGCGCTGACCGAAGCCATCGCCCGCTACCAGCAGACGACGCACCCACGCTGGGCGCAGGTGGCCGAGTGGGCGTCGGCGCGACTCGAGGCGAAGACGCCCCGGCCCATCGTCGGCGCGTCGGGCAAGGCCGTCGACACCGCGGGCTGGCTCGCGGCCGAGGCGAAGGGCGACCCGCTCGACGTGCCACGGCTCTTCGCCGGCTTCGTGCGCGGGGTGAAGTCGGGCACCGGGGCCGAGCGGGTGAAGCTGCTCGCCAGGCGCCGCGACCCGCGCGTCGTCTCGGGCGTGCTCCAGCTGCTCGAGAGCCCGCCCTGGCGCGCCGGCACCGCCCTGCCCTTCTTTCGCGCCTGCCTCGACGTGCTGGTGGAGTCGAGCGACGTGCGCGCGCGCGACGGCCTCGAGAGCCTGGCCCGCCGGTACAAGGGCATCATCGAGACCAGCATCGGAGAGGTCATCGCCGGGCACTGCGCGCGCGCCGCGAAGAAGCTGGAGGGCGTCACGGTGGCGGAGCTGTCAGCGGCCGACCAGGCGCGGCTCGCCGAGCTGGAGGGAGTCTTCGACGCCGAGCTGCGCGCCGCCAACGCGAAGCGGCGCGACGACACCCGGGCGCGGCAGAGCGACGACGACCTGCTCAGCGCCATCTACGCCAGCCCCGACGACGACGGCCCGCGGCTGGTGTTCGCCGACCTCTTGACCGAGCGCGGCGAGTTCATCTCGCTCCAGGTCCACCGGGCGGCGGGCCGGGGCTCCATCGAGGGGCTGGAGCGCGAGCAGGCGCTGCTCTCGGACCCGAAGCGGCGCGCGCGGTGGGAGCTGCCCCTCTCGAACGCCGGCGCCTGCACGCCGTGGCGCGGCTTCCCCGGTGACGTCGCGCTCTCGCCGCGCGGCCTCAAGGACCTGGTGGGCCTGCCTGCGTGGCGCACCGTCGAGGCCGTGACGCTGCCCAACGGCGCCTCGGGCAAGACGCTGCGCGCGCTGATGGAGCACGAGGCCTTGCGGCGCGTTCGCGTGGTGCGAAACCTCGGCCCGCAGAACCGCGCGATGCTGGGCGACGCGCCGAAGGCGTGGCGCGTCGTCGACCTCCGCTACGACCACGACGAGTCGTTCGGCGCCGAGGTGGCCGAGCGCTACCCCTCGCTGGTGGGCCTGTCGCTGTGGACGAGCGGCCCCATCGACGTCTCCGCGCTGGCCCGGTTGACCCAGCTCGAGGCGCTGCGGCTCGCGGTCAACCAACAGCTCGCCGACTTCGAGTGGCTGCCCACCCTGGCGCGGCTGGAGCGGCTCGACCTGCAGAGCCAGCTGCGTGACGGCGTGCTGCCCTCGGTGCTGGCGCGGCTGCCCCGGCTCGGGCACCTCACCTTCGGGTGGGCGCCCACGGCCGCGCGCGTCGCAGGCCTCTCGGTGGACACGCTGAGCCTGGGGAGCGCGAGCACGCAGCAGGTGGGCGCCGTCTCGGCGGTGCTGGGGCGCGTGCGCCGCCTCGAGCTGCAGACCTCGGCGCAGGGGCCGCTCCTCTCGGCGTGCCTGCCCACGTGGACGGCGTCGACGCTCCAGGAGGTGCAGGTGGGGCGCTCGCTTCGCCTCGAGCGCACCCCGACGGGCTGGAGCGCCCACGCCGACTTCGGGCGCGTCCAGCACGCGGCGCTGCTCGACCTCGCCGCCACGCCACACGTCGAGGCGCTGGTGGTCGCGCCGCACCACGCCTCGCCGCTCCACGTCGCGCAGCGGCCGACGGAAGAGGCGCTCGCGCCCTTCCGGGCCGCGTGGGGCGCGCGGCTGACGTGCCTCGAGCACCACCCGCGCGTGCTGGCGGCCTCGCTGCAGCGCGCGTGGTTTCACTGACAGAGGGCTCCACGCGAACGTGCGCGCTCGTCGTCGCGCAGGCGTGGCAGACTGTCGCCTGGGCACCGGCTGACCACACGCCCTCACACCCGCCCCAGGTCGAACTCTCCGCGCCCATGAAAACCACTCACTCACTCCTGGCCGCTGCCCTGTGCCTCTGGGCGTCCGGCGCGATAGCCCAACCGGCGCTCCCCGGCTTCGAGCTCGAGCGGCTGGTGCTCAACCCCTCGGCGCGCGGCGGGCTGTTGGTGGGCGGCGGCGACCTGTTGGCGGAGCGGCAGCTGCGGGTGGCGCTGACGGGCCACTACCAGCACGACCCGCTGGTGTTCGTGACCGACTCGAACGAGCGGCTGGCGACGGTGGTGGGCAGCCGCGTCACCGGGCACCTCGTCGGCGGCTACGGCATCACGCGGTGGCTCGAGGTGGGGCTCCAGCTGCCCGTCGTCGGGTGGCAGGGGCGCTCGTCGAACCTCGAGGCCATCGGGCTGGCCCCGCCGCCGTCGACGGTGCTGGGCACGCCGTACCTCCAGGGCCGGGTCGGCTTCCTCTCGCAGGAGCGCGGCGCGGCGCTCGACCTCGCCTTCACGGCGATGCTGGGCCTGCCGGTCGGGAGCTCCACCGGCCTGACCCGCGACGCCAGCGTCACCTTCATTCCCCGCCTCGGGGCCGGGCGCGTCTTTGGCGAGTGGCTGCGGGTGAGCGCGGAGCTCGGCGGGTGGCTCCGCCCCGCCCAGCCCCTGTCGACGGGCGGCGATCGCCTGGGCTCGCAGATCGACCTCGGCGTCGGCGTCAGCACCCTCGGCGAGAAGCTGCGCGGCGAGCTGAGCCTGCGCACCGTGTTCCCCGTCACCGAGCAGCCGGTGGCGGCAGAGCTCATGGCGGGCGCGCGCTACCCCGTCGGGCCCATCGAGCTGCACGCCCTCGCCGGCCCAGGCATCGGCCGCGCGGCGGGCACGCCGTTGTTCCGCGTGCTGCTGGGGGCCTCGTGGCGGTGGCCCGCGTCCACCTGCGTCGAGGGCAAGCCGTACGAGCTGAGCGCCTGCCCCGACCTCGACCTCGACGGTGACGGGGTGCCCAACCGCGCCGACGCCTGCCCGACGGTGAAGGGCCAGGCAGAGACCCGCGGGTGCCCCGACCGCGACGCCGACGGCGTGCTCGACGACGTCGACCTGTGCCCCGACGTGCCGGGGCCGGTGGACCGCAAGGGCTGCCCGCCGAAGGACACCGACAAGGACGGCCTGCTCGACGAGGTCGACGCGTGCCCGACGGAGCCCGGCCCGAAGGAGCGCAAGGGCTGCCCGGCGCGCGACACCGACCGCGACGGCGTGCTCGACGACTTCGACAAGTGCCCGACCGAGCCCGGCCTCGTGGAGAAAGAGGGCTGCCCCCTGCGCGACACCGACGGCGACGGCCTGCTCGACGACGTCGACGCCTGCCCGACGGTGAAGGGTGAGGCGCGCTACCGGGGCTGCCCGCCGACCGACTCGGACGACGACGGCGTGGAGGACGCAGAGGACAACTGCCGCCTCGAGCCCGGCCCGAAGTCGAACCAGGGCTGTCCCGTCGCGAAGAAGCAGAAGGTCGTCATCACCCGCGAGCGGCTGGAGATCAAAGAGAGCGTCTACTTCGACACCGCGAAGGCCTCGATTCAGCGCCGCTCGTTCGGCCTGCTCGACCAGGTCGCGAGCGTCTTGAAGGAGCACGAGGAGCTGAGCGGCATCGTCATCGAGGGCCACACCGACAGCCAGGGCTCGCCTGACTACAATCGCAAGCTGTCGCTCGAGCGCGCCGAGTCGGTGAAGGCCTACCTGGTGAAGGCGGGCGTAGCCGAGGGCCGGCTGCAGGCGAAGGGCTTCGGGCCCGATCGCCCGGTGGCCGACAACAAGACCGCGAAGGGCCGCGAGCTCAACCGCCGGGTGGCGTTCGTGATCGTCGGTGACGAGAAGACGCAGCAGAAGACCATCGAGGTGCCGTGATGAGAACCCCCGCGCTCGCAGTCGTCCTCCTCTCCGCGCTGCTCCCCGTCGCCGCGTCCGCGCAGGTGTGCGGCCGGGGCACGACGGACCTCACCGTCGCTGGCACCCAGGTGCTCAACCGGTTCCACCCGGCGCCTTCGAGCGTCACCACCACCGTGCTCGCGGGGGCGACCTCCATTCCCGTGGGGGCGGCGCGCTCGGGGAGCGGCGCGGCCATCGCGACGGGCGACCTGGTGCTCGTCATTCAGATGCAGGGCGTGGAGATCGACCGCCGCGAAGAGAACACCACCAACGGGCGGTACGGCGATGGCGCGGGCGGGGCCGACCGCCGGGGCGCGTTGGCGACGAACTTCCGCGCGGGGCTCTACGAGCTGGCGCGCGCGGCAGGGCCGGTCGCCGCGGGGGCGCTGCCCCTGATGAGCGGCCTCACCAACGCGTACCTGAGCACCGACACCGTCTCTTCGGGAGGCAACACCGGCGCCGGCGTGCACCGGTACCAGGTGGTGAAGGTGGTCGAGGCGAGAGACCTCACCATCGGCGGCGGCGCGACGCTCACCTCGCTCCCGTGGGACGGGCAGAGCGGCGGCGTGGTGGCGGTGGACGTCGCGCGGAACCTGGTGCTGAACGGCCGCATCGACGTGGTGGGCATGGGCTTCCGCGGCGGCTCGCCGGTCATCCCCGCTGGCACGCCGGGCACCGAGACGAACACCCCGCAGAGCTGCATCAAGGGCGAGGGCATCGCGGGGCCGACCTCGCGGCTCTACTCGAGGCTCGCAGGCGTGACGACCGGCGCCACGGGCCTCTACGGCACCGAGAGCGAGCGGGGCGGCCCGGGCAACGCCGGCGGGTGTCCGCTGGCGAGCGACTCGGGCGGCGGCGGCGGCGGCGGTGGGCGCGAAGG
>JACSRE010000120.1 GCA_014879945.1 Myxococcus sp. | reverse complement strand
TCGCGCGCGGTGACGATCATGCGGCCTTCGTACGGCGCGGTGCGGAACTTCGGGTCCACCAGCCGGTACGCCTCGACCGCCAGGCCGGGCCGGTCGGCCTTGAGCGCCGTGAAGTCGAGGTCGTGCAGGGTGAGCTTCTCGGCCACCCAGGCGGCGTGCTGCACCGGCACCACCCAGCCGGCCGCGGGCGCCTTCACCGTCAGCGCGGGCACCAGCTCGTCGAAGTACGGCACCGTCCACACCTCGGGGCGGGTGTCGTCGTAGCGGACCCACGGCTGGCCCGAGACGTCTGACTTGTCGCGCGTGTAGGCGTAGCCCTTGAACTCGAGCGGGCGCGACGTCTTCTTCGGCTCCCACAGCAGCACCACCTCACCGCCGGCGCGCTTCGCCTCGGAGGTGTCGGCCTGCTTCGCGGCCTTCAGCCACCGCGGCCCGTCTTCGGCGGTGAGGCGCAAGAGGCCCAGGCACACGTCGTAGGTGGTGGCCACGCGCGTGCGGTAGTCCTTCCACGAGTGCGTCTCGACCAGCAGCCCGTAGCGGTTGTTGGCGGCCCAGTACGCGTTGCCGAAGCGGGGCGGCGGCCAGCCGTACGCGAAGCCGCTCGCCGGGTCGTCGTCGGTGTTGAACGACGGGTAGAAGTTGACCGGCAGGTGGCCCTTCGCCTCGAGCTCCGAGAAGAGCGACACCTGCAGGCTCTTGCCCTGGCTCCGCAGGCCCTCGGGCCCGAGGTTCGACGGCTCGAAGGTGACTGACACGTCGTGCTGAAACTTCGCGCCGTCGGTGACGTGCAGGTCGGCGTAGAGGATCGGGTCCCACCGGTGGAGCAGCTTGAGGAGCGCCTGCATCTCGGGCGCCTCGGCCTTCGCGTAGTCGCGGTTCAAGTTGAGGTTCTGAGAGGTGACGCGCCACCCCAGCTCTTTGGGGCCGTTCTGGTTGGGCCGCTGGTTGGCGCCGAAGCGCTCGTGCCCATCGACGTTGAAGACCGGCACGAAGACGAGGGTCACCTTCGCCAGCACGCCGGGCAGCACCTTGCCCTCGAGCACGTCGCGCAGGAGCCAGAAGCCCGCGTCCTTGCCGTCGATCTCTCCCGCGTGAATGCCGCCCTGGAGGAAGAGCACCGGCCGGCCCTTCTTCGAGGCCAGCTGTGGCGTGAGCGCGCCGTCGGCGCTGGCGATCAGCGCCAGCATCGGGCGGCCCAGCGGCGTCACGCCGAAGGCGTCGCACTTCACCTTGCCAGGGAACGCCTTCGGAAACGCGGCGCAGAGCGCCTGCACCTCGTCGAAGCGCCCGGTCTCGACGAAGCCGGTGCGCTCGGCGTGCGTCGTGAGGGTGGGGGCGGCGAGCAGCAGCGCCAGGAGCGGGAGCATGACGGGCACCGAAGCAGAAACGCCGGCCGCTGTCAGGGCTGCGGTGCCGGCGGACGGCCCGGAGGCCTCCTCGCTTCAGCGGTTGATGACGAACACGCAGGCCGAGTCGATGGCCACCTTCACGCCCACCAGCGCGTTGAGGAGCTGATCGTACGCGTTGAGCTCGACCAGCAGGGCCTGCTCGACCCGCTCCGGCGCGACGCCCTGGTGCTCGAGCGCCAGCTTGATGCGCAGCATCGCCAGATCGCGCTCGTCTTCGATGGCCAGCTGGGCCGCGACCTTCATCTTCTCGAGCCGGGCCTGCGCGGTCTTCGTGGCCAGGGCGACGGCGTCGTCGAGGAAGCCGGGCAGCTCGGGGAAGGCGGCCAGCGCCTCGTTGCCCTTGAGCGACTTGCCCTCGGTGCCGTTGAGCAGCTCGACCAGCTTGGGGTCCACCTTCGGCTTGCCGTCGGGCCCGCGCGCCACCGCCACCTGCACCAGCGACGAGTCGAGGAACCGCGCGAGCTGGCGCGAGGGCACCTTCGCGCCCGGCGTGGTGTCGGCCGGCTCGGGCGGGTTGACGTGGAAGAGCACCTCGACGCCGCGCGCCTTCACCGGCCCGCGCACCTCGAGGTACCGCGCGCCGTTTCGACCGAAGGGGCCGTCCTTCACGAAGCCGAAGAGCGACTCGACGAGCGGGTGGCCGGTGGCGAAGTACTCGATCTCCTCCTGCTCGACGGCGGTGTCGCGCCAGAAGGTGCCCAGCACCGTGCGCTCCTCGGTGATGTCGAAGCCGGGCAGCGCCTCGATCGAGAGCGCGTGGCCGAAGTGGAAGGCGGCCTGGAACGCGTCGACCTCCTGGTCGGTGTCCACCTTGATGCCGAGGCGGTCGGCCAGCTCGGTGATGTTCTCTTCGAGGCGCTCGTCGAGGTCGCGGGCCAGGCCCCAGAGGCGATCGTCGAGCGTGTCTTCGTCGTCGGCCTCGTGGTCGATGCGCTTCTCGGCGCGCTCCACCAGCTCGGTGACGGCGAGCTCGTCGAAGCTCCGCAGGTCCAGCAGGGGGTCGTAGGCCTTCTTCACCTGCTCACGCGCGCTCGAGACCTTGCGGGTCAGCTCCTTGACGTACGCGGCGCGCTCGGTCGCCGGCGCGAGCGCCAGCTCGGCCAGCCTGGGCTCGACCTCTTCGAGCACCGCGTCGAGGCCGCCGACCGTCTCGCCGAAGACGCCCACCGCGTCGCGGAGCACCGAGAGCACGTCGGCGCTGAAGGTGCCGGCGACGTCGAAGACGTGGATCTCGACGTTCTGCGTCTGGCCGATGCGATCGAGGCGGCCGATGCGCTGCTCGACCGTCGAGGGGCTCCAGGGCAGATCGTAGTGCACCAGGTGGTGCGCGAACTGGAAGTTGCGGCCTTCACCGCCGACCTCGGTGCACACCAGCACCTTCGGGCCGTCGGGGTCGCGGAAGCGGGCCACCTGGCGGTCGCGCTCCACCATGGGCAGATCGCCGTGGTAGCCGAGCGCCTCGACGTGCTCGTGGCGCAGCCGGGTCTGCAGCCGCTCGAGGGTGTCGCGGGCCTCGGTGAAGACGAGCACCTTGGCGTTCTTCTCTCTGGCCCAGACGTCCTTGAGCACCTTCACGAAGGCGGCGAACTTGGCGTCCTTGTCGGGCACCTGAACCTTGAGGCCCTGGAGCGCCTTGTTGCTGGCCAGCGCCGCCTGGAACGCCGCCGGTGACGACTCGAGCCGGCGCACCAGGTTGCCCAGCGCCGCGCCGCGCACCGAGCCGTCTTTCGCGAGCGCGTCGAGCACCGCCTGCCGCGCGGTGAGCTCTTCGGGCAGCAGCGTCACCGGGTGCACGTGCAGCTTGCGCGCGCTGAAGCCGCCCACGCGCACGCGGCGGTTGCGAATCAGCCGGTCCGACAGCGAGTACGTCTCGGCCAGGTGCATCAACATCTCGTCGGGCGCTTCGATCTCCTGCAGCGACGCGTCGTTGGGGAACCGGGCGGCCAGCTCCTTCACGGCCGAGGCGGTCTTCTTGCCGTCGAGCAGCGCGCGGACCGCCTTCGACAGCTCCTCCTGGCGACCCAGCCGTGCCTCGAACTCCTTCACCGACGGCGCCGTCACCGGGTCGATGAGCGAGAGCAGCGACTGGTACTCGGCGGGGTCGAGCTGCATCGGCGTGGCCGTCAGGAGCAGCAGGCCGTACGAGTTCTTCGCGAGCGCCTGCGCGGCCTCGTAGGCCTTCTCGCCCTTGAGGTGGTGCGCCTCGTCGATGATCACCAGGTCCCACGCGGCCTCGCGCGCGCCGGCCTCGTCGCGGAACTGCTCGGAGCGCTGCAGCAGCTCGAGGCTGGTGATGACGAAGTCGAAGCGGGCCCAGGGGTTCAAGGTGGGCTGCTGGTCGAGCGACGACTCGTGGCGCTCCGAGTCCATCAAGGTGAAGAGCTGGTTGAACTTGTGGAAGAGCTCGACCAGCCACTGCACGGTGAGGTGCGAGGGCGCGACCACCAGCACCCGCCTGGCGAGGCCGGCGAGGCGCAGCGCCGAGAAGATCATGCCCGCCTCGATGGTCTTGCCGAGGCCCACCTCGTCAGCCAGCACGAAGCGCGGGCGGCGAGACGACAGCACGCGCTGCACCACGCCGACCTGGTGCGGCTTCACCATCACCCGCGAGGCCAGCAGGGCCCCGAAGGCGTCGCTGCGGCGCTCGTCGTCGAGCTTCAACGTCGCCTTGCGCAGCAAGAAGCTCTTGCCGTCGGCGATGCGGCCCTCCTTCATCATCGCGATGAGGTCGGGCTTCGGCGGGAGCGCGCGCACCTCGGTCTCGGGCAGCTCGGTCTCGCCGCCGTCGTCGAGGGTGATGGCGTAGCGCTTGAGGCCCCGGCCGCCCTCTTCTTCGCGCGCCACCACGCCCGTCTTGCCCTTGGCGGTGCGCACGCCGTCACCCGGCAGGAGCGCCGCGTGCACGAGCGCGCCGCCGCGGGTGCTGACGAGAATCGGCGCGCCGTTCTCGCGCGCGGGGAAGGCGACGACCGCCCGCATGCCCTCGTCTTCGAGGCTCAGCAGGTGGCCCGTGCCCCACTCCGGCTGGGGCAGGTACTTGACCTTCATTCCGATGATGAGAGCGCTGCTCATGGAGCGCGCGGCTCATACCGGCTGGCCGCCCCGGGCGCACCACCTTCTCGCGTCTGGCAATGGCGGTTGTGCAAGCGGGAAAACAGGGCAAAAAGCGCGCCCATGAGCGACGCCGCCAACGCCACTCCCCAAGCGCCTGCCGCGCCGGGCGCGCTGTCCACCGCGCTGAAGCTCTGGGCGCAGGCCTACCGGGTCGAGCTGGTGCTGTTCCTGGTGTCGTTCTTCACCCTCGCCATGTTCTCGGGCCAGCGCTTCCTGCGGCAGAGCGCGGCGCCGCACTTCGTCTACCAGGCCAGGGCGTGGCTCGACGGGCGGCAAGACATCGACCCCGAGGTGCTGCCCAACTTCGAAGACTGGGCGTGCGTGCGCGACGTGGGCGGGGTGAAGCAGCGCTGCACCCGGCCGCTGCTGCCGACGGACAAGTGGTACTCGTCGTTCCCGATGTTCCCCTCGGCGGTGATGCTGCCGTTCGTCGCCGTCAACGGGTACCAGCTCAACGACACCAGCTTCGGCGTCTTCGTCGGCGCGCTGGCCATCGCCCTCTTCTACTCGGTGCTGCGCATGCTGTCGGAGGCCGAGGGCTCGGCCCGAACGAAGGGCGAGAACGCGGCGCTGGCGCTGCTGCTCGGCTTCGGCACCCTCTTCTTCTACGCGTCGATTCGCGGCGAGGTCTGGTTCTCGGCCGAGGTGATGGGCGTGGCCTTCACCTGCGCGTACCTGCGCAACGCGGTGGGCGCGCGCAAGCCGCTGTGGGCGGGCGTCTTCTGGTCGATGGCGGTGCTGACGCGCACCCCGCTGCTCTTCACCGGCGTCTTCTTCTTCCTCGAGGCCGTGGCGCCCACGCCGGGCCAACGAATGGACGAGGTGAAGGCGTTCTTCGCGAAGCCGGGCGAGCTCTTCAAGACGAAGCTGCAGCCCTTCCTGGTGGGCGCCGCGCCGCTGGCCGTCATCGCGATGGCGATGAACCAGACGCGCTTCGGCTCCATCGCCGAGTTCGGCCACCGCTTCTTCTTCGAGAACCGCGTCAACCAGGACATCGACACCTTCGGCCTCTTCCACCCCAGCTACCTCTCGCGCAACCTCGAGGCCGCGTTCCTGCTCTTCCCGAAGTACGCCAACGGCCGGCTCGAGTACTCGCCGTGGGGCATGTCGCTGTTCCTCACCCTGCCGGCGCTGGTGCTGCTGCTGATGCCGCAACAGAAGCCGCGCCTGCACTGGCCGCTGTGGCTCACCGTCGCGGCCTGCGCGCTGCCCGGCTTCTTCTACCAGAACACCGGCTACGCCCAGTTCGGCTTCCGGTTCTCCATCGACTACACGCCGTACCTGCTGCTGCTGCTCGCGGTGGGCGGCTGGAACCTGAAGAAGCCGCTGCCGGTGGCGCTCCTGACGCTCGGGGTGCTGGTGAACTTCTGGGGCGCGCTGGGCTTCAAGGGCTACACCGAGCTGGTGCGGGGCTGGTGACGAGGTGCCCGCGCGCTGGCACACCCGGGAAGACAGCGGCATCAGGCTCGACCGCCAGTTCCGCTGGTGGCACGACGGCGGGCTGATCGACCACCCCAACATCATCGAGGCCTTCAACAAGGGGCTGCGCGTCGCCGACGACGGCAAGGTGACGCTGCACTTCGGCAACGACTGGTGCTTCATCGAGGTCGAAGACGCGCCCTTCAGGGTGGTGGCGGTCGACGAGGCGGCGGGCGCGCGGCTGAGCGTGCGGCTGTCCGATCGCACCGCCGAGTGGCTCGACGTCGCGGCGCTCGCGCTCGACGACGACGGGGTGCTCTCGACGCGGGTCAAAGAAGGCAGGGCGAAGGCGCGCTTCGGGCGCGACGCGCAGTTCCAGCTGGCCCAGCACCTCGAGGTCGAGGCCGGCGTGGTGCACCTGCGCGTGGGCGGGCGGCTGGAGCCCACCTCGCTGCCCGCCTCGGCGCTCGAGGGCTAGCCAGGCGTCTTCAGCGCTTCACGGCCAGGCAGCGCACCGGCTGCGCCATCGCCGCCTTGCCCTGCTCTTCCGAGATGAGCGCGACGTTGATGAGGTTCTGCAGCAGCGAGTCGCGGCCCAGCTTGATCTGCGAGGCGTTGGTGCAGAGCTTCACCTCGTTCCACAGGTTGTAGGGCGGAATGCCGAGCTGGAACTCGGCGAGCTCGGCGAGCGAGAGGTCCAGCAGCTCCTTCTGCATCAGGTACCGCGAGGCGGCCTCGACGCCGATGAGGGCCTGGTCGAACTGCATGGCGTGCAGGTCGTACGCGACGAGCTGGTCCTTCTTGAGGAACTTGTGAATGCGGTCGCTCATCACCGCCAGCTGCGAAGGCGTGCCGGCGCCCAGGCGCGAGGCGAGGCGGCGCGCGAAGATGAGCTCACACGCGCCGTCGCCGTCTCCGCCGACGCCGCGCGCGCTGTTGAGCACCCGCTTGGTCCACGGCCAGCCCTCTTCGCGGGGCGTCTGGAAGTAGGTCGGGCAGCCCCACTCGGTGATGTAGAGCGCCACCAGGTTCTTCGGCAGCCGCGAGAAGTCGGGCCTGGCCCACTTCACGCTCTCGCGCTCGGCCACCCGCTTGTTGAACTGCAGGCTCTGCCGATCGCTCTCGATGCTCTGGCGGAGGAAGGTCTCGAGGTCCATCTCGGACTCGACCGGGTTGGCGAGGGTGTTGGCCGTGTAGAGCCACCAGCCCGAGCCGATGATGGCGAGGAACGAGAGGAGCACCAGGCTGATGAGCACCATGCTTCGGAGCGCGCGCACGTTTTCCCTGCCTGAGACGAGGTGGGGCCGTTATGCCACGCCCCGATGCATTCGTGGCACTCTGCCTCTCTCGCCGATCGGCGGCTCGTCGACGACGGCCTCTACCAGCTGAGCCTGTCGGTGCCCCCGGCGGTGGCTTCGGGGTTCGCGCGGCCCGGCCAGTTTCACCGCGTGCGGCTGGCCGGCGGCGCCGACTCGATGTTCGCCATCGCGTCGCCTCCCGGGGCCACCACCTTCGACTACCTGATTCGGCGCGGGGCCGGGGTGACCGAGGCGCTCGCCACCAGGCCGCTGGGCGCGACCTTCGAGGTGACGCCGCCCGAGGGCCCCGGCTTTCCCCTCGACGCCGCCCGCGGGCACGATCTGCTCCTGGTGTGCACCGGCACGGCCCTGGCCCCGGTGCGGTCGGTGCTGGGCCTGGTGCTGCAGCAGCGCGGCGACTTCGGGCGCGTGACGGTGCTGCAGGGGCAGCGCAGCCCGCGCCAGCTCCCGTGGGTCGAGGAGCTTAGCGCCCTGCCCTCGGTGGACGTGCACAGCGTGGTGTTCGAAGCCGCCCCCGGCTGGGCGGGGCCGGTGGGCGTGGTGCAGGCGCTGGTGCCGTCGGTGGTGACGCAGCAGACCGTCGCGTTCCTCGTCGGCCAGCGAGAGATGACCGACGACGTGACGGCGCTCCTCACCTCGGCGGGCGTGCCGGCGTCGAAGGTGTTCCTCAACGTCTGAGGGCTACAGCCGCGCGACCAGCCGCTGCATCGCGGGCGTGGCGGGCGCCAGCGCGCGCAGGGGCTTGAACGCCTCGAGCCCCGGCCCGCCCGAAGACACCGCCGCGTCGAAGTGCGGCAGGAGCGCGTCGACCGAGACGTCGCTCCCGTCGATCATCAGCACCGGCAGGAACCAGCGGTTCGCCTCGACGTCGGCGGGGTTCGCGGTCGCCAGCGCCACCTGCGCGCCCTCGAGGAAGACGCCGTCGACGGCCAGCCTCTTGAGCGCGGCCAGCGCGTCCTTCTTCGGCCTCTTCTCGAGCCGCACCAGCCGGGTGAGCGCCTGGGCCGCCGACTGCCACGCCGTCTCGACGCGCAGCCCGTCGACGTCCACCGGCACGCACGCCTGGAGGAACCGCGCGATGGGCAGGTCGACGCCGTCGAGCGCGTCGCGCGCCTCGGCGGCGAGCGAGGCGTCGAAGGTCAACACGGCCTCGCCCAGCTCGGGCGGCGTCACCTTGCGGGCCAGCACCTCGCGGAGCGCGGCGGTCACCGCGAACGGGCTGGTCTTGTTGCGCACGGCGTAGCGAAGCAGGTCGAGCAGATCGGCCGTCGGCGTCTTCGCGTATCGGCTCACGGCACCACGGACGCGTCGGTGTACAGCGCCTCGTAGACGACCGCCGCGGGGTCGCTCTGGTGGTCGGACAGCGGGTTCTGCGGCGTCCACGCGGCCACCGTCACCAGCCGCCCGTCACGCGAGAAGCGCACCCGGCGCACCGCCCACCCGAACGACTCCGTCTGCGGCGGCGAGGCGTGCAGGACGAGCTGCTTGTCCCACCCGCCGCTCACCACCGTCTTCCCGTCGGGGCTGATGCCGGCGCTCGACACCACGCCGCGGTGGCCCTTGAGCGTCTCGAGCACCTTGCCGGTCGCCGCGTCGACCCGCGCCGCGCAGTCCCACGGGCGCTCCGGCTCGACCTCTTTGCGCTTCTCGCGCTCGTACACCTCGCGGGTGCGCTCGCCCTTGAGCTCGCTGAGCGCCAGCCCCAGCACCTTGCCTGAGGCGTCGATGGTGACGTCGTTGACCGAGCCCTCGAAGACGAAGCGGCGCGCGCGCGTCAGCGTCTTCGGCGAGGTGGCCACCACGTCGGCGGCGTCGGCCCTCGGGGTGAGCACGAACTCCTGGGTGGACTCGTCGGTGGCGATCGACACGCGGTCGAGGAAGGCCTGGCCCAGCGCCGCCTGGGCGTCTTGCGGCAGGCAGGCGTCGCACACCGCCACGTCGAGGTTCTTCGCGGTGAGGCCCTTGAACGACACCGTCTTGCCCCGCGCCAGCCGCGCCATCTGCGCGCCCATCGGAGACGGAATCGAGAGCGACTCGGTGAGCGTCAACACGTCGATGCCCGCCGTCTGGGCCAGCGCGCTGCGCACCACCACCACCGGGAGCCGCGAGTCGATGACGAACGAGGCCGAGGCCTTGCCGTCGAGCACCGCGCGAAACACCTGCACGCCCGACTTCTTCTCGAAGCGGGCCCGTGACTCCCGCGCCAACGCGTCGGCGTCGTCGACCCGCCACACCGAGACCGAGTGGTCCCAGCTCGACGAGAAGAGCTCTCCGGTCGAGGCCCAGGCCAGGGCGGTCACTTCGTCGGCGTGCCCGCGCTGCTCCGCCACGAAGCCCAGGTCGGGCCAGGTCAACACCGTGAGCAGGCCCCTGGTGCTGGCCACCGCCAGCAGGGGCTGGGTGGGGTGAAAGGCCACCGCGGTGAGCGCCTCGTCGGTCAGCCACGCGCCCTTGAGCGCGCCCGAGACGCCGTCGAACAAGCGCACCGAGCGATCGCGGCTGGCCACGGCCACCAGGGCGCCGTCGGGCGACCAGTCGAGGGCCTCGACGTTGAACTCGAGCGGGTTCACCACCACGTCGGCGCGGGCCTTGCCGGGCTCGTCGAGGGTGAAGAGCGCCAGGTGGAACGACTTCATGCCCAGGCGCGAGAAGGCCACCGACCTCGAGTCGGGCGAGGCGCGCAGGTCCCACACGAAGTCTTCGCGGTTGAGCACCCGGGGCGGGCCCAGCGCCGCCACCGTGCCGGTGAGGTGGCCCCTGGGCGTCGCCTGGAGCGCGGCGAGGGCCTCGGGCGGCGTCTTCGGCAACGTCCTGCAGCCGGCGGCGAGCGCCAGCGACACCAGCAGCGCGCGGCGCATGGGTCAGCCCTCCGACTTCTTCGTCACGAGGACTTCACGAACGCCCTTGGTGGTGATGTTGAGGATGAAGAGCTCGCGCTTGGCCTCGCGCTGCGGCGTGAAGGACATGGCGCCGGTCGCGCCCTCGTAGCCCTTGATGGACTGCAGCGCGTCGCGGAAGGCCGCGCGCGACTTCGGGGCCGCGGTCTCGATCACCCTTCGCACCACCCCGGCGGTGTCGTAGGCCACCGCGTCGAGCAGCGTCATCGACTGCCCCGAGAACGCCTCGCGGAAGGTGTTGACGAAGGCCTTGGTGCTGGGGCGGTCGCTGTTCTCGTAGAAGCCGTCGACGAAGACGCTGCACAGCACGTACTTGCCGCCGCGCTCGAGCAGCTGCGGGTCGCCGGAGGGGCCCTTGGGGCTGGTCCACGTGCTGGGGCCCAGCAGCGTCACCGTCTTGAGCTTGTCCTTGCCGGTCGTCTTCTGAATGCGCTCGAGGTCGCGCTTGTCGCAGGCGTTGGTCACCATCTCTTCGACGGCGAGCGCCGGCGCGACGAGCGACACCTTCTGCCAGCTGTCGGGGAGCAGCAGCGCCTCGAAGTCGATGACGGGGTTGAGCCCGGCGCGCGCCTTCTCGAGGGCCTTGCGGCGGCGGAAGGCGTCGGTCTCGTTGTCGCGAATCTCGCGCAGCCGCTCGATGTAGTCGGCGCGATCTTCCAGGTAGTAGCGGCCCACCACCTTCTTGGCCTCGTCGGTGAAGGTGGTGGCGTCGTGGGGGTACGTCTCGGCGCCGCGAATGGTGCCGCCGCGCGCTTCGACCGAGTCCCAGAAGGCGTTCGAGAACTCGGTGCCGAACGAGGTGTTGGGGAAGAGGACGGCGAACGACTTGTAGCCCAGCGTCTGCATCGAGTACTCGACCAGCGCGTCGGCCTGCTGCGCGTTCGTCACCATGGTGCGGAAGATGTGGGGGCCGATCTCGGTGAGGCCCTCGGCGCGGCTCAAGGTGATGAGGGGAATCTGGAGCTCCTCGGCCACCAGCGCGGCGCGGCGGGAGTCGTCGGTGAGCAGCGGCCCGATGATCGCGATGGCGCCGTCGTCGAAGGCGAGCTGCTCCACCAGCTTGGCGGCGAGGGCCGGGTCGTCGGCCGAGTCCTTCACCACGAGCTCGAGGTCGCTGCCCTTGAAGGCGAGCTGCAGGCTGCGCAGGGTGGTGTCGGCGAACGCCTTGTACTTCTTGCTCGTCATCGGGAGCACCGCGCCGACGACCTTCGGCTTCGTCTCGGCCCTGCGAGACACCCGCGCCAGCAGCGCCTTCGCCTCGGGGGCGTAGGCCGACTCGGGCGCGTTCTGCAGCAGCGCCTTGAGCGTCTGGTCGAGGTTCGTCCAGTCTCTCAGGTGGTAGTAGACGCGCGACATCTTGAAGGTGAGCAGCGGCCAGGCCGGGTGCGTCGTCGAGAGGCCGTGCCAGACCTCGGTGATGGCGAGGAAGGTCGTCTTCGTCTCCACCACGTCTTCGAGGCGCGCCAGCGCGGTCTTCTTCTCGTCGTCGGTCTGCGCGGCGTCGACGGCCTTCATGGCCAGCTTGAGCGCCTCGCCGAACTGCTGGGTGCCGGCCGCGGCCTTCTGCAGGCCCTCCTCGGCGAGCAGCTTGTCGGCGCCGGTGAGCACGTCCATCAGCGGTGACAGCGTCTGGTACGCGTCGCGCCAGGCCTTGAGCTCGACCGCCGCGAGGCCCGCCTTCAGCCGCGCCTGGTTGGCCTGCGGGTAGAGCGGGTTCTCGAAGACCAGCTCGGTCAGCGCCTTGCGCGCGGTGACGAAGTCGCCCTCTTCGAAGGCCAGCACGCCAGCGCGGTAGAGCGCCTCTTGCCCGGCGGTGGAGTCGGGGTACGTCTTGCGCACCGCGAAGAGGGCCTCGATGGCCTCTCTCCGGGTGCGGGTGTCGGCGACGAGGATGGCCTTCTGGAGCGCCTCATCAGCGACCCGGCTGGCCTTGACGTCTCGGGGACCGGGCAGGTTGCTCCCTCCGGTGGTGCCGCCCGGCCTGGGGCAGCCGGCGAGCGCGAGGAGGAGGGTCGTGGTGAGCAGGCGACGAAGCATGGCGTTCCACATAGCAAACCGAGGCTGAGGGGCGCTGATTTCCGCCGTGGGTGACGGGCCACGTGGCGCGCGGTCGTCTGCCCGTTCGTCGGGGCGTCAGGCCGGCAGCAGCCGCGCGAGCAGCGCGTCCACGTCGGCCTCGTCCTGGTAGGGGCCGAAGCCGAAGCGCAGGCGGTCGTCGCGGGCGTCGGTGATGACGTGGCGCTCCTTGAAGCGCGCCGAGAGCGCCTTCGCGTCAGGCGTGCGGAAGGTGAGGAACTGGCCGCGGTGGGCGTCGGCGAGCGGCACCACCAGCTGGCCCTCACCGACGGGGTGCTGCGGCGTGAGGCCGGCGATGAAGCGGCGCTGGAGCGCGTGGGCGTGCGCGCGCGTGACGTCGGTCGTCAGGCCCACGCGCTCGCGCCACGCCAGCGACGCGTCGAGCCGGTAGAGCCCAGCCGGGTCGAACGTGGCGCCCCAGAACGCGGCGCCCTGCGTGGCGTAGGGCACGCGCCCGTCGTGCTTGTCTTGCAGCGCGCCGAACGCCGCGAACCAGCCGGTGTTGCGGGGACGAAACGACGTCGGCTTCGGCACGTGGAGGAAGCAGGCGCCTTCGCCGGCCATCGCGTACTTGTAGCCGCCGGCGACGTAGAAGCAGCGATCCTCCACCGCCGCCAGCGAGGTGGGGACGGCGCAGAACCCGTGGTACCCGTCGAGCACCACCATCGCGTCGGCCGGGAGCGCCTTCACCAACGCCGGCACGTCACGCAGCGCGGCGCCCGAGTTGAAGAAGACGTGGCTGACGAACACCAACTGCGCGCGCTGGGCGGCGGCGGCGTCGCTCAGCCGCGCCTGAAACGAGTCGAAGGGCTCGGTCGCGACGCGGGTGACCTCGACGAGGTCGTCCTCCTCGAGGCGCCGCAGCTGGCGGTCGAGCGAGTGGAACTCGGCGTCGCTGGTGACGACGCGGGGGCGCGCGGGCAGACACGAGAGCAGCCGGAGCACGAGCTCGTGGGTGTTGGGCGCGAACACCAGCGACGCGGGCGACGAGAGGTCGAGCTCCTGCGCCACGCGCCCCTGCACTCGGGGGATGAGCTGCTCGAAGACCAGGTCCCACTTCGAGTCGAGGTGCCTGGCGGCGTCGAGCCACGCCTGCTGGTGGGCCTCGAAGGTGACGTCGGGCCACGGGTGGTGGCTGTGCGCGGCGAAGTGGAGCCGGCCGGGCTGGGCGTCGAGGGTGCGGCGGAAGTGGGCCTTGAAGGACATGCGGGCGGCCTTTGTAGCCGGGCCGGCTGGAAGTATCGCCTGCGACCTCATCGCCCGAGGCACTGCCTGAGCGTGCGCCCGAAGGCGCCACCCTCCATGGTATCCACCCGGCATGCCGCACCGCCTCGCGCGACTGACGCTCCTCTTCGGCACGCTGGTGGTGGGCGCCGCGCAGGCCCAGACGACGGTGCTCGAGGGCGAGGTGCCCGAAGACGGCGGCGCGTTCTTCACCGTGCCCTTCACCGTCGCTCGCGGCACCGTGGAGCTGGCCGTGCGCCACGACGACCTCTCGAGCGCCAACATCCTCGACTGGGGGCTCATCGACGCGCGGGGCACCTTCCGCGGGTGGGGCGGCGGCAACGGGGAGCAGGCCGTCATCGGGCGCCTCGCGGCGAGCCGCAGCTACCTGCCAGGCACCCTCCCCACCGGCCAGTGGCAGGTGCTGGTGGGCAAGGCGCAGCTCGCCTCGCGCCCCGCGAGGTACCGCGTCGAGATCGAGGCCCGCTCCAGCCCGACCCTGAGCGCGCAGGACCGCGCCAGCTACACCGCCGCCGCGCCGCTCGAGGCGACGGCCCGCTGGTACGCGGGCGATCTGCACGTGCACTCCCTCGAGAGCGGCGACGCGCGGCCGGGGCTCGACGAGATCGCCACCTTCACCCGCGCGCGCGGCCTCGACTTCGTGGCGGTGAGCGATCACAACACCAGCTCGCACTACGACTTCATCAGCCCGACGCAGGCGCGCCACCCGAAGGTGCTCCTGGTGCCCTCGGTGGAGTTCACCACCTACGCAGGCCACCTCAACGCCTTCGGCGCCTCGGAGTTCGTGCCCTTCTGGCTGGGCCGTGACGGCGTGACGCTCACCAGCGCGTTGCAGGCGTTCGACCAACAGGGCGCCATCGCCACCATCAACCACCCCACCCTCGACCTCGGCTCGTTCTGCATCGGGTGCGCGTGGCAGCAGCCGGTGTACCCGAGCCTGATGCGCGCCATCGAGATCGGCGTCGGCGGGTGGGACGAGACCGGCGCGCTCTTCGACGAGTCGGCGATCGCCTACTGGGAGGCGCTGGCCGATCAAGGCGTGCACCTCACCGCCGTGGGAGGCAGCGACGATCACCGCGCGGGCGTGGGCCTCAACCAGACCCAGAGCCCCATCGGCTCGCCGACCACCCTGCTCTACGCGACCGAGCTCTCAGTGGCAGGGCTGACGCGCGCGCTGCGAGAAGGCCGCGCGGTGGTGAAGCTGCGCGGGCCCGACGACCCCTTCGTCTCGCTGAGCTCGCTCACCCCCCTGCCCCGGGCCGGCGACACGCTGGTGGGCACCTCGGCGCAGGTGCTGGCGCACGTCACCGGCGGCGAGGGCGCGACCCTGGAGTGGGTCGAGAACGGCGTCGTCGTCGATGAGGTGCAGGTGACGAGCGACCCGTTCACCCACGAGCGCACCTTCACCGTGCCCGACGGCCGCTCGGGGCGGCTGCGCGCTGCGCTGAGAATCGGCGCCTCGCCTCGCACGGTGACGTCACACCTCTGGCTCGCGCCCGACTCGCCGCCCGGCCCGCCGATCACGGCGGCGAAGCCGAGCGCGAAGGGCTGCCAGGGGTGCACCAGCGCCGACGCGACGCTCGTGGCCCTGCTGTCGCTGCTGGTGCTGACGCGGAGGCGCGCGTGACGGCGGCGCTGTTGGCGATGCTCCTCTCACAGGCCGGCGTGCCTCGCGACGCGGCGGGCACCTGGGCCGACCCGGCGCGCACGGCCTTCCTGGTGCCGGGCTCGCGCGCCATCCTCTCGGGCTTCAGCCCCGCCTCGTTCGACGGGCTGCAGCCGGCGGCCTCGGCGGTGCGCTTCGACGGGGTGCTGCTGCGCTTGCCCGCGCACGGGTTCCTCGGCCCCACGACGTTGCCGGCCTCGTGGCTCGACGGCGTTCAGGTGAGCCAGGCCGCGGGCTCGGCTGAAGACGGGCGCACGCTGGGCCGCTCCCTCACGCTGCTGCCTCGCGCGAGCCCACGAGAGGGCTGGCACGGCTCGGTGCGGCTCGATGTCCTTTCGACGGGGCTCTCGCTCTCTGGCGTGGTGCCCGAGACGAAGACGCAGGTGCTCGCGGCCGCGCGCTTCTTCACCGCTCCGGCCCTCGGCGCCTCGCTCTTCAAGGTGCGCGCGCTGCTGGGCGACTGGCAGCTCCGGGTGGCGCAACCGCTCGGCGACGGCGAGCTGCGCGTGCTGGCCCTCGGCGCTGCCAACGACGTCGCGCTCACCGTCTCGGGCATTCCACTGACGGCCCGCATCGTCAGCCAGCTCGTCGACGCCAGGTGGACGCAAGGCGCGCTCGAGGTCGGCCTCACCGGCAGCCACGACAGCATCGCCCTGGCCATTCGTGGCGCGCAGACCCGCAACGACGTCATCGGCGGAGAGCAGGCGCTGACGGCCCGCGCGGCGTGGCGCCCGATGGTGACGAGCGAGCTCCAGCTCTCGGTGGGCGGCGACGCCTCGCTGCGGCGCCTCGTGGTGAGCCGCGCGACCCAGAGCGCGCTCCCGCCCTTGCCCGGGGTCGACCCCACGCTCGCCTCCACCTCGAGCCGCAGCGAGCTCGGCCCGGCCTTCACCGGCGGCGTGTTCTTCGAGGCGAGCGATCGCGCGGGGCCGTTCCGCTGGAGCGCGGGCCTGCGCGGCGACCTGTGGAAGCCGGTGGACGCGCAGGCCATGGCGTCGCTCGACCCCCGCATCGGCTTCGAGCGCGACCTCGGTGACGCGTGGACGCTCCTGGCGAGCGCGGGGCTGCGACACCAACCGGCGAGCTGGCTGGTGCCGGTGCCGGTGCTGGACACCGCGTCGTGGCGCTTCGGGCTCCAGCAGGCCGTGGTGGGCGACGTCACCGCGCGCTTCAGGCCCACGACGGCGCACCACCTCGAGGCGCGGGGGTTCGGCACCTCGCTGCGCCGCTCGGTCGAGCTCTCGCCCTTCGACGACACCTTCCTGCCCCAGGTGAACCTGTCGGCCGAAGACGTCGCGAGACGAACGGGGACGGGCTTCGCTGGCGGCGGCTCGATCGCCTGGGCCTTCACGCCGACGACGACGCTGTGGGTGCGCGCGTCGTACAGCCTCGTCTCGTCCTGGCGCACGCTCTCCATCACGCGCTTTGGCGGCGACGGGCTGCCTCGCGGCGAGGCGCAGGCGACGGTGCCGTGGGCGTTCGACCAGACGCACCTGCTCCAGGGCGCGACCGGCTGGCGCTTCGGCAACGGCTGGTCGCTGGGCGCGACGGTGACGGTGCAGTCGGGCGCGCCGCTGATCGGCGGGCTCTACGGCCAGGGCCAGCGTGAGGGGGTGGACGCCATCACCCGCGCGCCGCGCTGGGTGCCGCTCGACCGCGATCTGGTGGGCAACGCCTCGCCGTGGCTGCGCGTCGACGGGCGGGTGTCGAAGGTCTGGCGCCCCGGCGCGCTCGAGCTCGAGGCCTACCTCGACGTGCAGAACCTGTCGCTCTGGGCGCAGCCGACGGGCACCTCGTACGGCGTGGCCCCGGCGACGCTCGCGGAGCAGGCCCGGGGCGACGTGACGCTCACCACCAGGCCGGCGTCATCGCCCCTGGGCTTCCCCATTCCCGTGCTCGGGCTCGAGGCTCGCCTCTGATGCCGCTGGCCGAGCTGGTTCCGCCGAGCTGGCGTGAGGTGCTGCGCGGCGCGACGAGCGCGCCCAGCTTCTCGGCCCTCGAGGCGTTCCTCGCCGTGGAGTGGCAGACCCAATCGGTCTTCCCCCCGCGCGCGCAGGTCTTCACCGCCCTGGAGCGCACCGCGCCCTCGGCCATCAAGGCCGTCATCCTCGGGCAGGACCCGTACCCGAAGGCCGGCGACGCCAACGGCCTGGCCTTCTCGGTCAGCCCCGGCGTGAAGACGCCCGCCTCGCTCCGAAACCTCTTCAAGGGGCTGGTGCTCGACGTCGGCATCCCACCGCCCACCACGGCCGATCTCTCACCGTGGGCCGACCGCGGCGTGCTGCTGCTGAACACGGTGTTGACGGTGCGCGAGGGCGAAGCGAACTCCCACAAGAAGAAGGGCTGGGAGCCCTTCACCGAGGCGGTGCTCCGTCACGTCGCGGCGCTGCCCGGGCCCATCGTCTTCTTCTGCTTCGGCAAGCCCGCCGAGGCGATGGTGACGAAGCTGGTGGACGCGGCGAAGCACCCGGTGCTGGTGACGCCCCACCCCTCGCCCCTCAACGGCAACGCCTTCGTTGACGCGGTCGCGAAGGACAAGCCGTTCTCGAAGGCGAACGCGCTGCTGGTAGCCGCGGGGCGCGGGCCCATCGACTGGTCGCTCTGACCATCAAGACACCTCCACCTCGGTGACCAGCTCATGCGTTCCGGTGATGGACAGCTCCACGCACCCACAGGCCCCGCAGGGCTCGTGCTGCGACTCGAGGGGGCGCCTGGCGCCGCACTCCGCGCAGACGGCGTCACCGGGCACCCGCTCAATTTGAAGCGTCGCCCCCTCGACCACCGTGCCCCGCGCCGCGGTGACGAAGCCGAACGAGAGCGCGTCGGCCTCGACCTCGGCGAGCGCGCCCAGCGTCAGGTGCACCACCTTGACGTGCTTGAAGGGCGCGGCCCTGGCGCGCTCGCGGATGAGCTCGACGATGGTGTGTGCCAGCGCAGCCTCGTGCATGGCTGAGCGAGGTTGCACGCCAGGTGCCGTCTCTCGCCCCCTGGGCGGTCGTCAATCAACCGACTGAATCTCGCGGCGCCAGGCACACCAGACGCTGGGTGGGGCTCAACGCACCCGCATCTGAATGGGCAGGCGACGTCGGCCGAAATCGCCAGGCCTGGCGTCAAAGTGACCGGCGATGGTGTTTCCACACGTGCACGCACCACCGGGCCCGAGCCGCCACGCGTTGAGCTGGTACCAGTCACGCTCGATGACGGGCGCGCGGCAGGCAGGACAGAGGGTGGTGTCGCCTTCTGGGTCATGCACGTTGCCGGTGTAGACGTAGCGCAGGCCGGCCTGCATCGCCTGACGCCGCGCGCGCTGCAGCGTCTCGGGCGGCGTGGCCGGCAGGTTGGTCAACTTGAAGTCGGGGTGAAAGGCCGAGAAGTGCAGCGGCACGTCGGGGCCGAGGTGGCCCATCACCCACTCCGAGAGTTCGGCGATCTCCTTCTCGGAGTCGTTGAGCGAGGGGATGAGCAGCGTAGTGAGCTCGACCCACACCTTCGTCTCCTTCACCAGGTACTCGATGGTCTCGAGCACCGGCGCCAGGTGGCTGAGCGTCTGCTTCTCGTAGAAGTCCTCGGTGAAGGCCTTGAGGTCGACGTTGGCGGCGTCGATCTTCTCGTAGAGCGCGCGCCTGGGCGCGTCGTGAATGTACCCGGCGGTGACGGCGACGGTGCGCACGTCGAGCGCGTGGCAGGCGTCGGCGACGTCCATCGCGTACTCCGCGAAGATGGTGGGGTCGTTGTAGGTGAAGGCGACGCTCTTCGCGCCGAGCTGGCGGGCGCGCGCGGCGATGGCCTCGGGGCTGGCCTCGTCTTGCAGGCGGTCGAGCTCGCGGGCCTTCGAGATGTCCCAGTTCTGGCAGAAGCGGCAGCCCAGGTTGCAGCCGGCGGTGCCGAACGAGAGCACGCTGGTGCCGGGGAAGAAGTGGTTGAGCGGCTTCTTCTCGATGGGGTCGACGCAGAAGCCCGAGGAGCGCCCGTACGTGGTGAGCATCACCTGGTCGTTCTCGCGCGCGCGCACGAAGCAGAAGCCGCGCTGCCCCTCGTGCAGCTTGCAGTCGCGGGGGCAGAGGTCGCACTGCACGCGCCCGTCGTCGAGCCGGTGCCACCACCGCCCTGGCACGATGGGCCCCTTCATGGCTCCTCGAAGTGCTCGGCGGTGAAGCGCTCGACCTTCAGGTCGTCGGGCCAGCGCTCGAGCGGGAGCCGGCCCTTGCGGCGCAGGTGCCAGAGGAAGGTCTTCGGGTCGGGCAGCTCCTTCCACATCTCGGGGATGAAGACGGCGCGCAGGTGGCCCTGGGTCAACACCACGCCGTCGACGCCGACCCGCAGCGCGTCGATGGCCTCTTGCTCGGAGTGCACCTCGAGGCGCTCGAGCGGCGAGAGCACCGAGAGCTCGAGGCGAACCTGCGCGAGCTCGTCTTCGGCGAGCGGCGGGAAGCGGTCGTCTTCGAAGGCGGCGCCGGTCGCGGCGTCGCGCACGGCCTCGAAGAGCGACTGGCGCGCGATGAGCTGGCCGATGCAGCCGCGGAGCTCACCGTGCTTCTTCAGCGTCACGAAGACCGCGCGCTGCTCGTCGAGCCACGGGTGATCGACCGGGCGCTCGACCTGCGGGCCTCCGAAGCGCGCGGCGATGCTGGCGCGGGCGAGACGGAGCAGGAGCTCACCGCGCGTCATGGTCGCGCCTCGAACGCGAAGGCGCCGTAGCCGACGACGCGGGAGCGATCGCCCGCGGTGTCGCCCGAGTTGCGCAGGTCGAGCGCGGTCGCGGTGAGGCCTTGCCGTCGCGCCACCTCGAGCAGCCCGTTGACCGGGCGACAGCCACAGGCCTCGTCTCCGTCGAGCGGCTCGGCGTCGAGGGCGACGATGCGCCGCGCGGTGTGGCCGTCGAGCGCTCTGGCGTCGCTCCAGGCGTGGAAGTGCGAGAGGTCGGAGCTGATGAGCACCACGGTCTCGTCGCCGCCCCAGAGCGCCTCGAGCACCTCGGCCACCTGCGTCGGGCTGGCGTCGCCCACCACCAGGGGAACGAGGGTGAAGCGCGGCAGCACCCGCTGGAGGAAGGGGAGCTGCACCTCGAGCGAGTGCTCGCGCGCGTGGGCCGAGGGGAGCACGCGCACCTGGGGCAGCTCGAGCGCGCGGCGCAGGCCCTCGACGTCGAGAGGAATCGTGCCCAGCGGCGTCTCGAACGCGTCACACCCCGGCAGCGCCAGGCCGGTGAAGGCGACGTGGTGAGACGGGCCCAGCAACACCACCCGCGTGGGGAGCGGGTCGCGCCGGGCCAGGTGCGCGTACACCGTCGCGGCGATGGGGCCCGAGTAGTCGAACCCTGCGTGCGGCACGATGAAGGCGTGGGGGCGGCCTGACACGGGCGTGGCGCGCTCCATTAGGCCATCGACCTCTCGCGACAACACCTCGGCATCCCCCGAATAGAAGGAGCCTGCGACCGCGGCTGGGCGAGTGGTGGTCATGAGTGGCTCCACCAAGGTAGCCATGGGACCGCGTTTCGCCACCCCCTCAGTGCGTCGGGGCGATCTGGTTCCACCGCGCGAGGAAGCGATCGACCTCGACGTTCAGGGCGCGGCAGGTCACCTGGTGCTCGATGCGCTCCACGTGCTCGAGCAGCGCGTCTTCTTCTTTCTCGAAGCGGGCGAAGAGGGGTCCATCGTTCTTCCGGCCGACGGCGGCGCGCGCGTAGTGGAGATCGTTGGCGAGGGCCTTGTGCCAGTTGCGGTCGACGACGCACTCCTCCTCGTTCGGGTTCGGTGGTGACGGGAGCCGGCGCTCGACGCCGTTGAGCCGCGCGGAGATGGCGTCGCAGTCAGCGGCGGTCGAAGCGCGGGAGATCGCGGCGAGGAGCGACTTGCGCTCGGCTGGGGTGGCGGCGAGCACCGCCAGGCGCGCGGAGAGCAGGGTGCGCTGGTCGGCGGCGCACGCGGGTTCGTTCGGCGGCGCCTGGGGGTCGGTGGGTTCTGCGCGGCGTGGTGCCGGTTCTGACGAGGGGGACGGTCGGGCGGGCGATTGCGACGCCACGCCAGGTGTTGGTGATGCCGCGCCCGTTGGCGATGCCGGACCCGTTGGTGATGCCGCGCCCGTTGCCGATGCCGCGCCCGTTGGTGATGCCGCGCCCGTTGGTGATGCCGCGCCCGTTGGTGATGCCGCGCCCGTTGGCGAGGCCGCGCCCGTCGGCGATGCGGCGCCCGTTGCCGATGCCGGATCCGAGGGTGATGCCGCCCCCGACGGCGATGCCGCGCCCGTTGGCGATGCCGCACCCGGCGTCGGTGATGCCGCGCCCGAGTTCGTGGGCACGCGGTCTGGAGCAACCGATGAGGGAGGCGCCTCGGCGACGAGCATCCCCGGAGCCGGCTGACGCAGCGCGAGGAAGGCGACGGTGACGCCTGCGCCCAGTGACGTGAGGCCGACGAACAAGACGACGAGCGGCACGACGCTCGTCCTCGGAGCCGCCGCAGTGTCCGGCAACAGCGCGGTCTGCGGGTGCTCCGTTCGGCCCTCGCCGGGAAAGGGGAGCGGTAAGGGCGCGGTCGGTGCACTGGGGCTCGAGGCGAGCGCCATCAACACCCGACTGCCGTCCGAGGCGACAGACGGCTCGACGTCACGCGCTGACGGCAACAGAGACGCAGCCTCTTCGAGGAACACCTTCGCCGTCAGTCCGTCCTCGCCCGCCGAGGCCAGGCGAATGATGGCCTCCTGCCCGGTGGTGGGGTGGCGCGCGAGGTACAGAATGCCCGAACGACCGGAGCCGAGCGTCTCGACGACGACGAACCCGTTGACGTTCAGCCCCCGCATGAAGCGTCAGTTGCAGCCGGGGTTGCGAGGGAAGAGGGCTTCGTCGGGGTTGCCGGCGTTGCCCGCGGTGCGTTG
>JACSRE010000109.1 GCA_014879945.1 Myxococcus sp. | reverse complement strand
GGTGCCCTTCGACGCCTCGGTCGCCGGCCTGGGCCTGGCGATGCTGGCCCTCATTCGCCGCCGCCGCGCGTAACGCCTTCGCGCGCCTCGCAGCGCGCCACAGAATCGTCTCCCTCTGGGGAACGAGTCCATGCCGAGGCCCGGTCATCCATGGGGGATGGTCGGGCCTCGGTGTTTGTGCGCGGGTGTCGGCTGCTTCGCGCGTTGAACGCCAGGTGCGACGGGGCTACAAAATTCGCCTGATGATGGACGGAGCCGACGCCAGGCAGAGGGCCGACGTGATGCCTGACGAGCAGGTGGTGGTGCTGCGAAAGAAGAAGAAGAAGAAGCTCGCCTCGTGGCGGCCCGAGAAAGACCTCTTCCCCGTCACGCGCACCGACGAGGAGCTGCGGGCGCTCGTCTTCGAGGTGGCGCGCACCAGGCCCGAGCCCTTCAAGGCCCTGGTGGCCCAGCTGGTGGGCGTGATGGTCGACGAGAACTCGGCGCGGGTGCTGTGGGCGCGCTTCGTCACCCGGCGGCGCGAGCTGGTGACGCGCCTGGGCCGCAAGGTGCACCTGCGGGCCGCGGCCTTCGACGCCTTGTCGCAGCCCGTGACGCCAGCGGCCACCGGGCCCTCGCTCTCGAACCAGGAGGGGCTGTGGGCGGCGGCGACCACCGACCCGCTCACCGGGCTCGCCAACCGCCAGCTCTTCACCAGCCTGCTCACCCACGAGCTGAAGCAACGCTCGCGCAAGCCGGTGTCCATCATCCTCATCGACCTCGACGGGCTCGAGGCGGTGAGCGCTCTGCACGGCACCTCGGCGGGCGACGCGCTCCTCAAGCACGCCGCGGCGCTGCTGCAGAAGGTGGTGCGGCCAGGTGACGTGCTGGCGCGCCTGGGCTCCGACGAGTTCAGCCTGCTGTTGCCCGCCACCACCCTCGAGCAGACGCGCTCCCTGTGCACCCGCGTGACGAACGCGCTCAAGCGCGGCCTCAAGGACAAGGGCGCGAGCGCCTCGGTGGGCTTCACCGACACCACCGCCTCGGACACCGCCGAGCGCATGATGGGCCGCGCCTCGCTGGTGCTCGATGAGGGTCGGCGTCGTCGCGCCGCGGCCCTCGAGAAGATGAAGGACGTCAAAGCGGCGCGCGCAGCCCCGGTCGCCCTCTACGCCACGACGCGGCCCGACAGCTTCTACGCCCTGCACGCCATCGTCGCCTCGCACGGGGTGCTGTTGGTGCCGGTGCCGTCGCCCGAGGCCCTCAAGCCCATCTGCGCGCTGCTCGCGCCCCGCCTGGTGCTGGTGCACGCGCTCTTCCCTCCGCAAGGCGGCGAGCACGCGCTGGCCGAGCTGAGGAAGACGAACGGCAAGCTGCACGGGGCCATCGTGATGCCGAAGGGTGGCTGGGGTTCGCGGGCCTTCAAGGCGGGGCAGGTGGTGTCGGTGACGGCCGACGCCCACGACGGCGCGTTGAATCGGGTGCTGACCCAGGCCTTCCCGGGAGACCGGCTCTCGTTTCCCGCGCTCTCGTCGGCCGCCGAGGCGAAGGAGCTCTGTCGCGCGGTGGCGTCGCTCTTCAAGGGCGCGCCGATGAGCGAGGCGAAGGTGGCCGCGCTGGCCGGCATTCCCGAGCTCGACCTGCTCCGCCGCGCGCTCGGCGCCTGATTGGGTCGAGGCGCGCTCCACCTCGAGGGCGCGGTTCTCTGGCCGCGCCCGCAGCGCCGCGACCTGGCCGCGCGCTCGCCCAATGGCCCCACGCCGACCCGCACCACCTCGCCCGCCGCGGCGAGCGCGTCGAGGTCAGGCGGCGCAGAAACCAGAGCGCCCTTCTCTGGTCGGGGGCGGCCAGAAGCACCGCAGCCAGGCCAGGGCCGAGGCGGAGGGGGCTGAAACCAGACCTCGCTTTCACGGCTCCAGCTCAGCAGTCAGGTGGCGACCCGAATCGCCGCCTTCACCGAGCGCGCGATGAAGCACTGCTGGTGCGCGCGAGCGTGCAGGTCGTCGAGCTGGGCGGGCGTCGGGGCCCTGCCTTCGGCCCAGGTGATGCGAGGCGCCAGCACCACCTCGTGGAGCGACTGCCCTCCATCGGCGTCGGCGGCGAGCAGCCCCGCTGCCTCGTCGTCGTACGACTCCGCCACGAAGCCGTCGTTGGCCGCGAGGAAGAGGAACGTCAGCATGTGGCAGCTCGACACGGCGGCGACGAAGGCCTCTTCCGGGTCGACGGCGTCCGGCGCGGTCCACGGCAGGGGCACCACGTGCGGCGAGGCCGCGGCGGGCACGCTCACGCCACCGTCGAAGGACCACCGGTGCGCGCGGTGGTACTTCTTTCGCGAGAAGTCACCCTCGCGCTCCCAGTGAATCGTCGCCGTGTGTCGTGACATGGCCACAGGCAACCTGAGGGCAGACGGCGACGCCAGCACCAAGCACCACGCGCCTGGCGCTTGCCGTCCTCGCCGCGCCGGTCTCGGGAGGAGCGCGCCTGGCCGACGGGCACCTCGGGCCACCGATCAGCGAGCGACCACCCGTCGTGCTGGTCCTGAAGTCGAAGCGCCGTTCGTGCCGGGGTTCCGCGCGCGTCCATGCGGGTCGGAGCGGCACGGCAACGTCAGACGGGCGTCGCCGTGGATGGCTCGAACGACGAGCGGCGACGGGCCTTCGCTGCTGCGCCAGCCCGCGGCGGCGACCGCCCAGCCCGACTTCCGACCGCTCACGGAGCCTGGGCCGCACGGCGAGAGGACCCCGCGGTTCACTCCCTCATGCTCTTCGCCGCTGCCGCGCTGCTGCTCGCCTCGACGCCGCCGGCCGAATCCATCCTCGCCCCGCTGGGGCTCTCGCCGCCCCTCGTGCGCGCGCTCGTCCTGGGCGACTACGGCGCGACCCCCGCGGGCTTCCGCGCCATCACGCTCTCGCACCTCGCCGACGGGTGCCGCGGACAGGCGCTCCAGCACCCGCAGCGCCTCGAGGCGGCGCGAGGGTGCCTCGCCCTGGCCCACGCGCGCGCCGTGGAGCTCCACGCCCAGCAGTGCCCGACGGCCGACGGCGCCCGGCGGTGCGACGCGGACGCGCTCCTGGCGACCGCCGACCCGCTGTCGCTGGCTCATTGGCTGTTGGTGCTGGGCGCCGCTGACGCGCTGGGTCCGTGCCCCGACGCGCAGCTCCACCTCGCGCTCGCGTCCGGCCTCTCAGCGAAGTCGGTGGCCGACGCGTTCGCGCACGTGCCGTCCTACGCCAACCTCGCGCTGCGGTGGCCGGCGGATCAGGCCGCGTTGCTGGCGGGTCTCCACCGCGCCGACGTCGCCCACGGCACCTCGTTTCACGTCGAGCCCACGGCCCGCTTCGGGCGGTACCTCGACGAGCACGGCCTGCACCGCTCAGGGCTCCCGGTGTCGGAGGTGACGGGCAAAGGCCCGGGCGCGAAGCACCCGCGCGGGTGCGCGCAGTCGTTCATCAGCCGCTACCTCGCCGAGGTCGACGCGCCGCGGGCCAGCACCTGGTGGAAGACGTACGTGCGTGACTTCTTCGTCGCGCTGCCGCTGGGCGTCGTCGGCTTTCGCGAGTGGCCCCGCGGCGTCGAGGGCGCTGCTGACACCGACTCGGGCCCCATCGTCTTCGGCGTCGGGGTGGCCGCCTCGGCGCTCGCCATCAGCGCGGCGAAGGCCCAGGGAGACGCGGCGATGGCGAGCCGCCTCGAGGCCAGCGCCGACCGCGTGCGCGCCTTCGGCGTCGGGAGCGCCGTCGCGCAGCAGGCCTTCGCCGAGGCGATTCGGTTCGAGGGCCTCTGGCACCCGCTGGTCGGCCATCGTCCACCCCGATGACGACGAGGAATACCTTCGCGCGGGCCACAAGACCGCCGCCAGAGACGGCGAGCAGGTCACGCTCGCGAAGCCCACGCTCCAGTTCGCCGTCGATGACGCCTGCGAGGGCGTGCCGCTCGCGCCTGACATCGCCCTCCGTGGCGCGCGCGCGTCGCTTTTGCGATGACTGTGGCGCTTGAAGCCCGACACGCTCCCGACCCTGATGCGACGTGAGACCTCGCGGCTGCTCCTGCGCATGCCCCGCGAGGACGACCTCGACGCGTTCGCGGCCTGGTTCGCCGACGCCGAGACGATGCGGTGGATGCAGCAGCCCACGCTCGACCGCGATGAGGCCTGGCGCGTGCTGGCGATGATGGTCGGGCACTGGCACCTGCGCGGCTTCGGGCCCTGGGTTCTCGAGGAGAAGGCGACGGGCCGGCTCCTCGGCCGCGGCGGCCTCTGGTTCCCCGAGGGGTGGCCGGGCGTCGAGTACATCATCCTCGTGTCGCCGACGGCGCGGGTGGCGGGGCTGGCGACCGAGGTGGGCCGCGAGGCCATGCGGTGCGCCTTCGAGGTGCTCGAGCTCGACGAGCTGTTCGGCTTCATCGCGCCGTGGAACAGCCGCTCCATCGCGCTCGCCAACACCCTCGGCTTCGAGTTTCGCAAGACGTGGCAGCCGCAGGCGGGCGCCTTGCTGAACGTGTACTCCGTGCAGCGAAGCGACTCTTCGCGGGTGCCTGACGGCGTCTGACCCGGGGCTCCCGCCGTCGGCTCGACCCGCCGACTCCTGTGGGAGGTGCGAACACCTCGCCTTCGACTTCCGCGACACGGCGCGGCCAGCCAACCTCACGCGCGAGGAGCGCGGGCAGGCGAGGGCTGTGCGGGTATGCTGGGCACGTCCTGGCACGAGGAGTCCCATGTCCGTCCGACCGTCGTCCCTGCTGCTCTCCACCGTCCTCTTCATCGCCTGCGGCAACCCGGGCGGGGCCATCACGGGG
>JACSRE010000069.1 GCA_014879945.1 Myxococcus sp. | reverse complement strand
CCCGCTCGGCAAACTCGAGGAACCGCCCATCACCGAGGTCGTGTGCGGGTCGTTCTTCAAGCCCGTGCCCGGGCTCGACCCGGTCTCACTTGGCGCTTTTTGGAAGGCTCGTCAGAAGGAGTTCCCGCGGCGCGAGTTCAAGGCGCCCATCGCCCCGGCCTCGCTGGAGGGCATCGAGCTGAACTTTGGGCCAGACGTCGGGCCACTGCGCACGTGGCTCATCTCGAAGGACGACGTCTTCATCATTCAGGTGCAGCACGATCGCTTCTACTTGAACTGGCGTGTTCGCCAGGACGCCTATCCCCGCTTCAACGACTGGGACGCCAACAAGGGCCTGTTGTCTCGCTTTCTGCGCGAACATGAAGCGTTCGAGCGGTTCTGCAGCGAGGAGCTGGGAGCCAAGCTCGAGCTGCAGGGCATCGAGCTCGCCAAGATTGACCACCTCGAGCGTGGTCGACACTGGAAGGACTCGCGCGACCTCGCATGGCTCCTGCCGATGCTCGGACCGGCGCTCGAACTCGCGGAGAGAGACCCAGTCGTGGCGGTTCGCCTGACTACTCCGCGTGACGAAGGCTCAGTCGACATCGCGATCGATACGGTCCTTCGCGTCGCACAGCCGCCAGTTCCCGTTGTGAAGTTGGAGTGCCGACGGTCGATCCGCCGCGCTCTGCCCTCCAGCGAGCTCGCGGGCGCCTTCAAACGCGCCAACGGAGACCTGAATGAGCTCTTCGTCCGTCTCATTCCAGAGGACCGTCACGAACGTTTCAAGAAAGGGTGGCAGCCATGAACAGCGCAGCGTCGATTGAGGGTTACCTCAACGCCCGCACGCAGGCCCGCCCTCGACTGCGACGCGTTGAAACGCCGGTGGAGACCCCCGCCATCGGCACCGCGCTTGAGCCCCACGCGCCCGAGGACCTCTCTGAGGAGAAGTTCGTTCGTTTCGCCGATGAGAACCCGGGGCGGCTGGTCGAGTTGATTCGCTCCAGCCTCCGCCCCGCCCTGCTCACCTTCGCAGCAGAGGCCGCAGGGCGCATCGCGAACACGGCCCTCGTCGTGAACGCGCTACTGCCGTTGCTTGCCCACGCTGACGCGGTCGTCCGGGAAGGTGCGATCTACGGCCTTTCTCCGCACCTTGAGGCCTCCCTCGAGGCTCGAGAGGCACTTCGGACCATGTTGGCCCGCGAGCCGAGCCCGGGCGTGAAGGCTGCCCTCAACGAAGCCCTCGCGAACCTGGACTGACGCATGGTGCAGCGGCTGGTTGTGCGCCTCGGCAAGCGCAGGGCCGCGTGGGAGAAGACTGACCCACGAGAGATCGCCGATGTTGAGTTTCAGGACCGTGCCACGGGCGGGTTGGATCTGCGTCCTTCCGTCTACGTGGTCGCCGCGGAGGCCAGTGAGCCGCGGGCGGGCGTCATCCGCGTCCGGGCTGAGCACTCCGCGTCGTGGATGTCGCCTCCCCGCCCGGTCGGCACCATGGAGTTCAACGTCGATGGAGCCACTCGCGCCCACCTCCAACCGAGCCCGGGCGAAACGAAGTTCCAGTACGCGAACTCAGTCCACGCGGAGCTACTTCTCGGATCCGTCGACGACCTGCTGGCGCTCATCGCGACGCTCCTCGCCGAGCGCGACAAGAGGGCGATCGCGCTGACTGGCGCTGAGGTGATCGGCTACGTCGAAGGACGCCAGGCCGCCGGCGATCCAGAGTGGACGTCGGTGATTGGGCCCGTCGGCGCCGAGCAGGGAGAGTGGGGAACCGCCGTCGTCAACTTCAGAAAGAAGCGCAACGCAGCCGGCTCGTAGTGGCTGGACGGATGGGCGTCGCGAGGTCCGTCCAGGACACAAGCGCGACCACACTTTTCACGTGCTCTTTCATCGGCTTGCTCGAACTTCTCTCTGAGGACAGAGAACTTTCTGTAGGTCTATTGAACTCAAGGGGCCTTCACGCATCCGAGCTTCGTTGCCTCGCCATCGCGGCTACTCGCTGGACGGCGTCCCGTGGCCACGCGCGCTCAACCATCTGAAGCGACTCCGCATTTGAGCGAATCCGCTTGGGCGTGGACGGAACTCGCGGCGCCCATTCGTCCATCGTCGTCCCAATCGGAGCACGCGCTCGCGTTCTTCTGGGCATGAGCAACGACGCCAGTCCCTTCCCGAACAACGAGGCGCGCGACGCCCTGGTCCTCGAGTTCCAGCGCGTCACCGCGAAGCTGGTGAGCGCAGGGCTGATGTCGCGGGTCTCGTCGAACCGGCTCATGCGGGCGGTGAACGTTCAGCGCACGAAGGCCGAGGTGGAGCGTCAGCACCTGCCGCAGCTCATTCTCGCCGTGCTCCTCTGCATCGAAGACGGCACCCTGACCGAGGGAACCCACTTCATTCGCCGCGACGGCGGAGTCGCCCTCCACCTCGAGTCGGCTGCCCCCGCGATGTTCCGTGCTGAGCGATGCCGCCTGACCGTGCGCGAGATGCGGCGGCTCTTCCACTTCGGCTGGCTGCACTTCCGCGACGTGGTGAGGGCGCGCTGCGAGCGGGTGATGTTCGTTCCCAACGAGGACCGGCGCCGCACGGTGCTGCTCGACGTCGAGAAGGCATACGCGTTCGTCGGCACTCGCGCTCCCGGTGTCCCAGTTCGCTGAACACGCCGGCGTTTCCTGGAAACGACGCAGCAGCGTCGACCGGGAACCATGGCGCTCAAGCACCTCCTCAGACCAGCACCGACGCCCGCGGCTGAGCGCCCGAGCGGCATCACCTGCCCGAAGTACGTCCGCGGAGAAGGAAAGCGCTGCGCGCACTTCAAGGCGAACGGCGCGTGCGCCCTGCCCGACGAGTTCATGTGCGTCGAGTGGCTGAAGACGAACGGCAAGGCGCTTCCTGCCCCGCCGGAACCAACGCCTGCGCCACGCACCACCGAGCAGTCACAAGCAGAGGCGTCCGCCCCGCGCGGGCTCACGACCGCTGACTTCGAGTCGTTCAAGGCACTCGGCGTCGAGGTCCGCCTCCGTTCCAACACCTACGGCGAGTTCTGGCTGGTGCCCGCCTACACCGGGCAGCCACGCAAGGAACTCACGCTCGAGCACGCCGCTGCAGTGCTGCGCGTGCTCGAGGCCTTCCCCGGCTCGCAGGTCATCTCGTTCGAGAAGCACACCAACCCTGAGCGCCTGGAGCGCCCTCCGAGGCGCTCATGACTCCAGAGGCGAAGCGAAACACCCACCTGTCCTTCAGCAGGCTCTCGCGGTTCGAGACCTGCCCACTCTCGTACCGGTTCCACTACGTCGACCAGCTCCCCGCCGAGCCCGGCGTTCCCCTTCGGTTCGGTAAGCTCATTCACTCCGTCCTCGAGAACCTCGTTCGCGAGGTGCTTGAAGATGAGCTCACCGGCCCGCTCTCCGAGGAGCGCGCGCTCGAGCTGCTCCGCGAGGCCTGGACTGCTGACGAACTCGTCGGGGTCGACGTGTTCCAGGAGGCGCTTCGCATTGTCCGCGACTTCGTGCGCGGCCAGGGCGTCATCGACCACCGCAACGTCCTCGCGGTCGAGAAGGAGTTCCGGCTCCCAGTCGGCGAGTTCGAGGTGCTCGGCTTCATCGACCGGGTCGACCAGGTCGACGACGAGACCATCGAGGTCATCGACTACAAGACCAACCGCCAGCTCTTCACGCGCGAGGAGGTCGACACCTCGCTGCAGCTGAGCCTCTACGCCGCAGCGGTGAAGCGGCTCTGGCCGTGGGCGAAGAAGGTGAAGCTGGCCTTCCTCATGCTCCGGCACGGCGTGCGTCTCGAGACGACGCGCACCGAGGAGCAGCTCGCCGACGCGCTCACCTACGCCGAGGTGCTCGGGAAGCAGACCGAGACCGCGACGGAGTTCCCTGCGCGCCTCAACGCCAACTGCAGCTACTGCGACCACCGGCAGCACTGCCCCGCCTACGCCGAGGCCCTCAAGGGCAAGCGCGAGTTCATCTGCGCCAACCTTGATGACCTCGAGGCGGTCGCGCGCGAGCGCGAAGAGGTCGCGCACCTCACCAAGGCGCTCTCCGCTCGAAAGGCCGAGCTCGAGGACATCCTCAAGACGCACCTTCAGCACCACGACGAGCTGGTGCTCGGTGGCGTGCGCTACCGGATGTTCACCACCACCAGCGTCGACTACCCGCTCGGGCCGACGCTCGACGTGCTCTCCGAGGCGACCGGCCGCTCCCGCGAGGAACTGACCGCCGAACTCGGCACCATCGACAAGAAGGCTCTCGACGCAGAGCTCAAGCGCCTGGGCAAGTCGCTCGACCGCTCCCGAGTCGCCTTGCTCAAGGCCGAGCTCGAAGCGCGCGCAGAGAAGACGCACTCCCCACGCTTCTGGGCGAAGGAGGTAGCGTAATGGAGCGCGCGACCGAGTTGGAGCGCGCAGTCCTCGCGCTCGTTCCCCCTCCGCTGGAGCCGCAGCCGCCCACGAAGCGACCGTCGGTTTCGGCCATCGCCTTCGTCGACCTCGAGACGACGGGCCTCGACTTCCGGAAGCACGAGATCCTCGAGATCGGCGTCATCCGCGCCGACGCGAGGACGCTGGAGATCGTCGCCCAGTGCGACGTCCGCGTGTGCCCCGAGCGCCTGGAGAACGCGTCGACCGAAGCGCTGGCCATCGCGGGGTACTCCTTCGAGGACTGGGCCGAGGCCTCGACGCTCGAGGTCGCGCTGGCCCGGGTCGCACCGTTGTTCGAGGGCGCCCTCGTTGCCGGCCACAACGTCGGGTTCGACTGGGCCTTCCTCGAGGAGGCCTTCCGTCGCGAGGAGCTGCCGTTCCCCGAGGTCGACTACCACCGGCTCGACACAGCCAGCCTCGCCTGGCCGCTCGTCGCCACCGGTGAGCTGAGCTCGCTGTCGCTCAACTCCGTCGCCGCCCTCTTCGGCCTCGAGCGGCCGAGCCCCCACCGCGCCCTGGCTGACGCGCGCTGCTCGCTCGAGGTCGCCCGTCGCCTCGCGCACCGCATGCGAAAGGCAACTCCTGTCGGTCGCCTGAAGCGCGTCTACGTCTGCCACCCCTTCAACGACGGGCCGGCGGCGAACATCGGGCGTGTTCAGCGCATCAGCCGTGCGCTCATCGCCGAGGGCGTCCTGCCCATCGCGCCGCACCTCTACCTGCCGCAGTTGGTCGACGAGGCCACGCAACGCGAGCGCGCGCTCAACCTCTGCGTGGAGTTGCTCTCGACCTGCGACGAAGTGCGCGTGTTCGGCGGGCGCATCACGCCAGGCATGGAACGCGAGCTCCAGTACGCCGCCAAGTGCGGCATCCCCGTTCGTTTTGAGGGGAGGACGCTCGCATGAGTGGCGCTCGCTCTCGAAGGAAGGGCGCGGAGTTCGAGCGACTGCTGGTGCAGCGCTTCCGCGACATCATGCCGGACGCCGGGATTCGCCGCGGGCTCCAGTACCGCTCGGGCGACGAGTTCCCCGACGTCGAGGTGCCGTGCTTCTGGCTGGAGGCGAAGCACCACCACCGCACCAACGTCCGCGCGGCGATGCGGCAGGCCGTCGAGTGCGCCCCACCCGGCAAGTGGCCGCTCGCCATCTGCAAGGACGACAACCAGCCGGCGCTCGTCACCATGCAGCTCGAGGACTTCCTCGAACTCACCCGCGAGTGGTGGGAACGGAGGCCGCGATGAGCACGCTCAAGGCGCTCATCGAGCGGCTCCGTCAGCAGGTCCTCAACGCGACGCCCAGCGTGTTCGAGGACGGCAGGAGCAAGCACCCGGTACTCGCTGCGCATCCTGATGCGGCGGCGGTCCTTTCGACCTTGGCCGACGAGCGCGAGGCGAGCTACCCGGCCCGCGACGCGCTGGCGAACGCTCTCCTGGCGATGCACCGAACGACCAAGACGCCGTTCTGGTCGTCGGTGCTCGCGGTCGCGTTCTTCCCCATGCTGAGCCGACTGCGGAACCGCATCATCGGCGACGCAGTGCCGCGAGATGAGCTCGACCAATTGGTCCTCGCGTCGTTCTGGTCGGCGCTGGCGGAGATTCCTGTTGCGGGTCGAGGGAGCGACCGGCTCCCGATGCGACTGCGCCAGCGCACACAGCGGCTCGTGTTCCAGAGCCTCCGCCAGGAACGCGCGCACCAGCACGAGAGCGTCGACGACGAGGAGCACGGTTGCGACCTGGAGCACCACCTCGTCGACCCGAGCGACCAGCTCATCGCCGAGGCTCGCGTCGAGTTGGCGAGGCTGCTCGAGCGCGCGGCAGAGGACGGCGTTCCCCAGGCTTCGCTCGAGGTGCTTGCTGCGACGACGCTGCGCTCGGAGTTGCTCCGCACCTACGTGGCTCGAGTAGGCCCGACCGACGAGGTGGAGCGCGACAAGCTCTACGAGCGGCTCAAGCGCGGGCGGACGCGGACCATTCAGCGACTGCGGGGCCTGGCGAACGGGCAACTTCTCAACTGACGCATGGCGAAGCGCGAGCCTCCATCCACCGGCAAGCGGGCTGGTCGACCTCGTCGAGAGGCCGGTCCGAAGATGCCGTACCTCGAGGTCGACCGGCTCCTCGTCGAAGGGGAGCTGGTCGACGGCGTTCGCGTGTGGCCGTCACAGCGGGAACTCGCACGCCGGTACGACGTCGCGCCGAGCCTGGTCGCCAACTTCGCGGGCCAGCATGAGTGCGCGCGGCGTCGCGAGGAATTCAAAGCGCGCGGAGAGTCGCCCGCTGAAGTGCCCGTCGTCGAGGCACCAGCACCTCCCGAACAAGCACAGGCCGAACCGAAGCCCCGACGAAAGCCTGGCAGACCTCACAAGGCCGACGCACCGCTCATTCCTTTCGAGGAACTCGACCGCCTGCTGGTGTTCGGCGAGGTGAAGCAGCTCGACGACGGCTCCTCGACGACCGTCTACCCGACCCACCGCGTGCTCGCGGAACGGTACGGCGTCGCCCCCAGCGTCATCGCCAGCTACGCGAGAAGCCACAACTGCACGCGCCGGCGGGAAGAGGCGGTTGCGCGCATCTCCGCTCGCGCCGACGAGAAGCTCATCGAGGCACGGGCCAGCGCGCTCGCGGTGTCGAAGGACGACACCGTGCGGATGATCGACGGCTATCTGCTCAACTACGAGAAGGCGCTCCTCGAGGGGCGGGTGCGCTTCGACAACCCGACCGACTTCAACACGATGGTCCGGCTCAAGGAGTACGTGCTCGGCGGGCCCGACTCGCGGCAGGAACTCCACGCCGCGCTGTCGCTCGAGAGCCTGCAGCAGCGGCACGCGCGGATGCTCCGCGAGCTGAACGAGGCCACGCCAGAGCTCACGGGTGTCGTCGAAACTGAGCGGCCCTCGGAGCCCGCTCAATTCTCGGCCGGGCGCTCAATTGCCGATCCCCCGCCGCTCACTTTCGAGGACGCCGCTCAGAAACCGATGGACGGTGGAAAGGCCACCGTGGCGGCCGACGTAGGCCCACGTCGCGCGAACGGAGGGGAACCGTGAAGTGCGCCCACGACCATGCAGAGCAGCACGTCGTCGCGGAAGCACACGGCGCGACGGGTACCGCATCGGAGTTCTGCGGAGATGCGCGAGGTGTGACCTCACAGTGCTCGAGGATCTCGAGCTCGTCAGACGTGGTGACCGTGGCCACCGCGGCCGCCAATCGAACGGCCGGAAAGAGAGAAAAGTGGCCGTTCGCGCGCGCGCCGCTCCGAGGATTCGCGAGGTTGCTGGCTCGATGCGGGGCCTCGGTTCCGGTCGCGAACGGCCGCTTTCCGTGCAGCAGGTCTCTTGCTCGCCCCTGGTTCACGAGCCGCGGACGAACACTTCCCCTGGCCGCCCCAGGGAGGGGGGCGGGTCGGATTTTCGGCGCCCGGTCGCGCGCCCTGACGGGTTCCCGGGGCCGATTTCGAGTGGGTCAATTCCGGGAAACTGAGCAACCCGGGATTCAGGAACGGCTCGCCGCAGAAATTGAGCAGCACCGCCTGTTCGGTTTCGAGCTGCGAGTGGCACTTCGGTCAGCAGATGAGCGACTGGACCGAGCGGAGCAGCTCCTCATCGGAGGGGTGCGTGTAGATGGCGGTCGACAGCACCGACTTGTGGCGGGCGAAGCGCTGGGTCAGCCGGATGTCTCGGCTCGCCCGGTACATGTTCGTGCACGCGCAGTGACGAAGCGTATGAAAGCTGAAGTGCCGGTCGAAGCCGCAGCGCTTCTGCCAGACGCTGAAGGCGCGGCGGAGTTGCCGAGTGGAGAGCCGACGGCCCAACCGGCTGACGAAGATCGGCGTCTCGGGCGTGAGGGCCTCGCCGGCGTGCCTGCGACTCGCGATCAGCTTCTCGAGCTTGGCGCGCACGAGGTCGGGGAGCATCACTTCCTGCGGCGCCGGGTCTTCGCTGGCCCGCTTGAAGACCCGAAGCCGCAGCCGTCGCCTGGCGTGGCCGGCCTCGTCGAACACGTCGCCAATGTTGAGCGCGACGATCTCGTGCTCTCGCAGGCCTGCGCCGAGCGCGACGCTGTAGATGACGTGGTCGCGGAACCCATCGAGCCGCTGACCGGTGACCTTCAGCAGCAGGCGCTGCTCGTTCTCAGTCAGCGTGCGCGCGGGGCGGGAGATGGAGTCGGCGTAGGTCGTCATGTCGAGCCATACACGCTTCGTTCTCGCGAGCAGGCAAGCGGAGGAACGCGATGACGCTCGGCATTGTGAAGCGCACGGAGGAGGAGTTCGCCGACTGGCTCGGCACCGAGTGGGGCTTCATCTCGGGCCTGGGCTCCTTCGACGACGAGCCGGTCGCGCTCGAGCAGTACCAGTTCGCGTTTTTGCAGAATCGCTCCCGCTTCCGCTGGGTGACGAAGAGCCGGCAGGTCGGGTTCTCGTTCCTCTTCGCGCTCGAGGCGCTCGCCAGGTGCCACCTGCGCGAGAAGCACACCGCGGTGTTCGTCAGCTACAACCTCGACGACGCGAAGGAGAAGATCCTCGTCGCGCGCCAGGTGCACGAGGAACTGCCGCTCGCGTACCAGAAGCGGCTGGTGGTCGACTCGAAGACCGAGCTCGCGTTCGAGTCGAACGGCACGAACAAGCGCCTGTCGCGAATCCTCTCGCACCCGTCGAAGGCACCCCGTGGCAAGAAGGGTGACGTCTACCTTGACGAGCTCGCGCACTACGTGAACGACCGCGAGGTGTACCGGGGCTCGACCGCACTCATTCTGCGGTCGAACGGACAGCTCACGGGGTGCAGCACTCCGCTCGGTCGACGCGGCATCTTCTGGGAGATCGCCAACGAGGAACTGCGCAAGTACCCGCACCACACGCGGCAGTACGTGCCGTGGTGGCTCTGCCGGTTCTTCTGCGCGGACACGAAGCGCGCGGCGGTCGAGGCGCCGAACATGCCGACCGAGGAGCGCGTGTCCGTCTTCGGCCGGCCGACGCTCATCGAGCAACTCGACTCATTGCCGCTCGACGACTTCCAGCAGGAGTTCGAGGGGCGGTTCGTCGACGAGACGTACAGCTTCTTCCCCTACGAACTCATCCTGCCGTGCACGACCGACGACCTGGTGATGGTCGACGACCCGACGTCCATGCGCGCTCCGGAAGGTCGGCTGGTCGCCGGCTTCGACGTGGGTCGCACGCGCGACCGTTCAGAACTCGCGGTGTTCGAGGAGATCGAGGGCCGGTTCACTTGCCGCATGTTGAAAAGCTTCGAGGGCACGCCGTTCGCCGAGCAGGAGGCCGAGCTGCGACGCCTCCTCGGCACGCTCCTCGTCGCGAGACTCTCCATCGACCGGAGCGGCATCGGCATGAACCTCGCCGAGAACCTCGCCCGCGACTTCCCTCAAGTAGTCGGCGAGAACTTCACCAACGACACCAAGGAGCGCTGGGCGACTGACTTCAAGATCCTGCTCCAGCGCCGAGATGTGACGATGCCTCGCGACCGCGACCTAATCGCGCAGATCCACGCCATCAAGCGGCGCGTGCTGCCGTCGGGGAAGGTGAGCTTCGACGCCGAGCGGAACGCCCGCGGTCACGCCGACAAGTTCTGGGCTGTGGCCCTCGCTTGTCAGAGGGAGCGCCAGAGCTCAACGCCACGCACGGGCGATATCTCGGTGCGCGTACTCGGCTGAGTCATCATCCCTCGTCGAACTTCTCACGCGTGGAAAGGTCCATCGATTCGCCATCACGGAAGCGCCGACCGACGAAGGAAACGTCCGCCTTTCCGTAGGTGAACAGTTCGCCGCGCAGGACTGCACCATCGAAACGCGCAACGCCGCGGCCGCTCAACTCCTTCATGTCTTCATCCCCGCGCCAGCAGAAGTCGACCTTGTTGCCCGAGTAGCGGCAATCGAGGTTGCCCATGAGGCGGGCGAACCGCATCGAGCCCCATTGCCCGTCGAACTCAAAGTGCGGCGTTCCGAGGTAGTCGAGGTCGATCGGGGTGTCTGAAAGGTAGGAGCGGGGCCCCGGCCGAATCTCCTCGATGAGCCATGGCCCATCAAAGCCGGATTGAGTCACCAGCCGAAGGTGGGCCGGCCGACCGCCCTGCACTCGCTTGCCGCCCGAGGTTGAATGGTCCCATGCAGACCCCTGCCAATGCGTGATGAACCCATTGAACTCGCACTCCGAGCATCGCCACTCGATCTCCGAGTGCCGAGGGTATCGAGCAATCAGGATGACACCCGCACAAGCACGTCTGCCAGGTCGGCACCGACATCGCATGGGACTTCGAACTCTGGCCTTTGGCCCTTCGAGCGAGCCGATCGCCACAATCCCCGCGAGGAAGGCAGGCAGCGAGCGGCCCGCAACGAACTCGTCACCTCCGACCTCCGGAAGGTGCCTGAAGTCGGTGATGAGCGTCTTGGGTCGAACCACCGCTGCACCCTACGTCAGACGCCAGTGGCGATCTCGGGTCGAGTAGCCTCTGAAGGGTGTACCGGCCCACCCCAGCGGAGGTGAAGCGCGCGCAACGACTCGTTCGCCGAAGCACTCCCAGCGCACGAGCCCACGCCATGTACACCGAGGCCGCCATGCTGTTCCTCGGCGTTGCCGACCTCCTGCCCTTCGTTGACTACGGGGGCCAGCGACTTCGTCTTGAGACGATCCGCTGGCAGAGGTCGGTGTTGTTCGGCCGCGACTACCTCATCGCGCATGTCGAGGATGCGCGACTCAACGAGGTCGCCCCCGAGTGCGATGCGCTCGCGGCGGGCACGAATTTCGGCCCCCTCGTGCTTGTCCCGCTCAGACGACGGAAGGCCCGCAGCGAGGTGTTCACCTCGATTCTCGAGCACGAGTTCGTGCACGTGAACCAGATGCTCCTCGGGCGCTTCGGACTCAACCCAGTCGGGCGTTCGGTTCCCGAAGCGCTCATCGCCTTCACGAAGGAAGCCGCGGCTGAGGCCGACGCGAACCTCATTCAGCTGTCGCTCTGGCCTCGACTGTTCCCGCTCGACCTCGGGCTCACCCTCGAGCATTGGTGCGTGCTTCGCGGTTGGACCGCCGCACTGGAGCGTGCCGTCCTTGGCGGATTCTGCCGACAGAACCTCGTCCGGCGCTTTCTGTCCGCGCTCGGGAAAGCGGCACCGTCGCTTGCCAAGCAACTCGGGGCGTCAAGGCCAGTCGCGAGCTGGTTTGCAGAGAGGCACGCCGGCCTGGTCCGCGCAGCAGCCGAACTGCACCTCGAGCGACTCCCGGAACTGGCAGAGAATCCAGCTCTCCGGGCCACGGCTGCGTGGCTGGTCCGCCCGTCGCTCTCCTGAGGTCCCCGCCAACCCTTGTCAGAGCGCTTTGACCGCTCGCCATGGTGGACAACTCGCCTGTCGACCAGCGCCTGCAGACCATCCTGAAGGCCGTCGTCGTTGGCGCACGGGTTGAGGACCCGGCCAGTCGGGGAGGCGGTGAGCAGTCATCGGCGTTCGCCGACGCGGGTGCCCTCTCGCCTCCCTACGACCCAGAGGGGATGTGCCTCTTGGTCGAGCACTCGAACTCGCTGCGCCAGAACGTAGACGCGTACGCGACGAACATCGACGGGTTCGGTTTCCGCTTCGACCCAGTCATCGACTTCGAGGCCGAGGAAGCCCGGGAGCGGGTCCGCGACACGCTGATGCTCGAGCGCCTGGCCGCGCGTGAAGCAGGCACGCTCGACGCGACCACCAACATCACACCCACGGATGACGAGGCGAACGCACGCTTCGACGAACTCCGCCAGCACTCGCGCGTCGAACGAGCGCGCCTCGAGGCCTTCTTCGACTTCGCCTGCTTCGACCACTCCTTCGTCGACCTGCGCCGGCGCACGCGCCAGGACCTCGAGGTCACCGGCAACGCTTTCTGGGAAGTGCTGCGCGACGGGAAGGGCGACCTCGCCCGCTTGGTCTACGTCCCCTCGTACACCGTCCGACTCCTCCCGCTCGACCGCGACCCGGTCGAGGTCAAGGAGCGCGTCCGCGTCTCGCCAGTCACCTTCGACACGGTCTCCGCCCGTCGGCGCCTGCGCCGATACGTGCAGATCCAGGGCACCGAGCGCGCCTTCTTCAAGTCCTTCGGCGACCCGCGTGTCATCTCGCGCAACACCGGCGCCGCGTTCCCCGACGTCTCGTCGCTCAAGACCGCCGACGCGACCGACGGCCCGGCCACCGAGCTGCTCCACTTCGCGATCCACTCCCCGCGCTCGCCGTACGGAGTGCCGCGCTGGGTCGGCACGCTCCTCTCGGTCCTCGGCTCGCGGCAGATGGAGGAGGTCAACTACCTCTACTTCGAAAACAAGAGCGTCCCGCCGATGGCGCTCCTGGTCTCCGGCGGCCGGCTCTCCGACGCGTCGGTTCCGCGCATCGAGCGGTTCATCGAGGAGAACCTCAAGGGCAAGGCCAACTTCCACAAGATCCTCATCCTCGAGGCAGACGGCTCGGGCGCCGGCGACGGCGGACGCGCGAAGATTGAGCTCCGACCGCTCACCGACGCTCAGCAACAGGACGCGCTCTTTCAGGTCTACGACGAGCGGAACATCGACAAGGTCGGCGGCGCCTTCCGTCTCCCGCGAATGCTCCGCGGCGAGAGCAAGGACTTCAACCGCGCGACAGCCGAGAGCGCGCTCCGCTTCGCCGAGGATCAGGTCTTCCAGCCCGAGCGCGACGAGTTCGACTTCCTGATGAACCGGAAGGTGCTCGCCGACATGGGCATTCGCTTCTGGCGCTTCCGCTCCCAGACGCCGGTGACACGCGACCCGGAGCGCATGACCGAGATGGTCGAGCGTCTGGTGCGCGTTGGTGTGCTCACACCGGAAGAGGGCCGAGTCCTCGCCGGCGACATCTTCAACCGGGAGTTCCGGAAGATCGGCGACGACTGGACCAAGCGTCCGATCACGCTGACCCTCGCGGGCGTGCAGACGCAGAGCGTGGACCTGACTCCCGCAGCGAGGCCGCCTTCGACGCTGGCGCAGAGCGCGAAGCAACTGCTCACGCTCCGAGAGGATCTGCGCGCCGAAGAGGAGCGTCTCGCCACCGAACGGGCCGAGCTCGCCCGCCGCTACCTGGAGCCCGAGCGAGTGACGGTGCCGCGCGCGGAGTTCGAGTCATGGTTCGGGGACCAGCGTGAGCCTGCTTGAGCTCCACGATGCCCGGGTATTCACCGACGAGCTGCTCGAGCAGGTGCTCCGGCTGCCCGTCGAGAAGGTAATGGACCTCGGGAGTCCCCAAGGGTTCGACCGCGCGTCGGCACTTCTGGCGGCGCGGCTCCGGCGCTCGGCAGCGCCAGCTGAGGCAGACGCCCTTCGCGAGGCCGTGGCGGTGCTCGACGTGGACTGGGGGCGCACCACCGCTGCTCAGCGGCGGCGCCTCGTCGCGGAGTCCCTTGTGGCTGCCGGCAGATCGACCGCCCTCATCCCAAAGCGGATCGAGGTCCCACTTGGAGATGCGGCCACGGCGGTCGTCAACGCCACGCGCGCGCACTCACGCCAGGTGCAGGAACTGGCCATCGGGGCTCGCTTCAACGCGCTCGACCACCGTGTCGCGCGGCACATCGTGAACGCGCAGGGGCACCTCGTCCGCGACGAGTACGGGCGGCGACTCGATGGGTTCGGTCGCGAAGCAACGCGGGTCGTCGCCTCGGGGCTCGAGCGGGGTTGGGGCCGCTCCGACATTGCCGGCGAGCTGGAGTCCGCAGCTCGAGCCGCGCTCATCGAACGTGCGCCGTTCTACTGGGAGGTCGTCGCAAGCGCATTCATCGGTCAGGGGCGCTCCTTCGCGCAGGTGAGCAGCTACGCAGAGGCCGGTGTTCAGCGGTACCGAATCGAGTCCGTGCTCGATGAGCGGACGACCCACATCTGCCGGTTCCTCCACGGGAAGACTTTCGCCGTCGCTGACGCGCTTCGAAAGTTCGATCAGGTCGAGCGGCTCGAGCAGCCGGAGGACATCAAGCGCGTCCTGCCGTGGGTCCGCGAGCGCCTCGATGGTGACCGGCTCACGCTTCACAGTGCCGGCGTTTCGATCGCAGATGTAGTTCGCTCGGCGGCGGGCCGGCGCGACGAAGTCGGCGAGTTCCGACCACGGATAGCGGTCGAGGGGCTCGGCGACGCCGGCCTCGGGTTCCCTCCGTTCCACGGTCTGTGCAGAACGACCACGCTCGCGGCTTGACCTGAAGCCCACGTCGCTCGACTGCAGGACGCTGGAACATGATGCCCCCCGCAAAAGGTGAGCGGTTGCTTCGGTCGACGGTCTGCCTTGACTCTATACCTAGGTGCAGACCTTATGAATTGAGCATGGGCACGAAACACCAGTCCCTCCGCATCGGAGAGGTGGCGATGCTGGCGGGCGTCAACGTGCAAACGCTCAGGTACTACGAGCGCCGTGGGCTCCTGCGCGAGCCAGTGCGGCGCCCGTCCGGCTACCGCGAGTACGCGCCCGACGACGTTCGGGTGATCCGCTTCATCAAGAGCGCGCAAGGGTTGGGCTTCTCGTTGAAGGAGGTGCAGGAGCTGCTCCGCCTCCGCGAGGGGAAGCGCGCGAAATGCGCTGAGGTGAAGGCCGCCGCGTCGGCCAAAATCGCCGACATCGAAGCGAAGGTTCGGAGCCTCCGGGCGATGAAGCGCGCACTCGAAGTTCTCGTCGCATCCTGCGCCGGCGGCGACGCGCTGCAGTGCCCGATTCTGGACGCCCTCGACCGCCGGCCCCAGAAAGGACTCGAGCCATGAAGCCAACCGCATGCATCCGAGACGCCGAGCGCTCCACCGCAGGGGCCTGGTCCGCCACCGCGACAGCGGGCGCGATCTTGTCCGCGACCGCGGCCTCAGCCTGCTGCGTCGGCCCTCTCGTGCTGGCTCTGCTCGGATTGGGCGGCGCTGGCCTGTTGCTGAAGTTCGAGCCCTACAGACCGTACTTCGTGGCGCTCACCGTTGGCCTCTTGGCGACCGGCTTCCTCTTGGCCTACCGGAAACCTGCGGTCGCGTGCGCGTGCGAGCGGCCGAAGCGGAACCGCCTTGGCAGGACGCTGCTGTGGGTGGCTTCGGTCGTCGTCGTCGCGCTCCTCGCACTCCCCTACCTCGCGCCCTACCTGTTCCAGTGAAGGAGCAGTCATGAACCTGCAACGGACTGGGGTGGCCATCCTTGTCGGAGCGTTTTGCTGGGCGACAACGCATGTGCTGGCGGCTGCTCCCTCGGCCGGGAGCGCGACCGGCGTCGCGTCCGCCCGGCTGGCAGTCGAGGGGATGAGCTGCGCTTCATGCTCGGTGGCCGTCAAGACCGTCCTGAAGAAGCTGGAGGGCGTCAGGTCGGTAGACGTCAACCGCGCCAACAAGGAGGCGCTCGTCGAGTACGAACCGTCGAAGGTGCAGCCGAAGCAACTCGTGGACGCGGTGAACAAGCTCGGCTACCGCGCTTCGCTGCTCACACCGAAAGACACGACGAGGTCACCATGAACGCGAGTTCGCCGGAGCCTGCTCGAAGCCAGCTGAGAAACTGCCCCCGGTGCGGCGACACGGGACGGCCGGTCGGCGAGAGGACCCTGCGAGCCATCTTGAAGCCCGAAGCGGCCGCAGCGCTGAGGCCGGATGACTGGAGGTTCTGCCGCACGCCAACTTGCGACGTGCTCTACTTCGCGCCGGGCGGAGCGGTGTTCGAGAAGCGCGAGGCCGTCACGCGGATCGGCATCAAGGAGACCGAGGACCCGATTCCGCTCTGCTACTGCTTCGGCTTCTCGCGCGCCGACGTGCGGTCGGAGGTCGCCAACGCCGGGGACTCAACCGTCCCTGCGCGCATCGCTGCCGAGGTCAAGGCTCACCGTTGCGCTTGCCCCATCAAGAACCCCTCCGGTGCCTGCTGTCTCGGAGAGGTGAACAAGGCGGTGCAGGAGGCGAAGCAGGCCGTGCCGCGCGCGGCCGGGGAAGCCGCTGCTGCGCCTGTCACGGGCGGCGCACGACGGTAGGAACGACGTCGGCGGGCCTTCACCCAGGACTCAAACGCCCCCGACGGCGTGCGCTGCGGGGGCCCCGGTCGATGGACTCGACGCGAGGGCGTGTCCCCCGCCGGGCAACCGCGTCGCTTTTCAGCCTCGTGTGACGAGCCGCATGGCGCGGCTCACTGACCACCGAGGGCTCCATGACCACGCTGCTGACTGCGCTTCACCTCAACGACCCGGCGTCGCTCAAGCGCGGGCTCACCGCCGCGCTGTCGGCCCTGGTGCTGCTCGCCATCAACCCCGTGCTGCTCAAGTGGCACGTTCCGCCCGTCTCCGACGCGGTCATCGCCTCGGTCGCCGGCGTCGTCGCCATCTTCATCCTGCAGAGCGGCCTCAAGTCGAGCTCCATCGCGGTCGCGAACCTGACCGGTCCTGCCGAGCCGGACGCGCGCGACACCACCCCACCCGGCCCCACCCGAGCCCCTGAGCTGGCGACACCTGGGCGAGTGACCCCATGACCGACCTCATGACCGCCATCGTGCGTTCGCGCTCCGTGCTCCGCACCGCGGTGGCCGACGACGTCGAGAAGACCATCTGGGGCTCCCCCGCCGGCAAGAAGCGCCTGGCGAAGCGGCTCGCAGCGATGCTCCCGGCGCACAAGACGTACGTCGAGCCATTCGCTGGCAGCGCCGCGGTGCTCTTCACGAAGGAGCCCGCTCCGGTCGAGGTCATCAACGACGCCGACCCGGAGATCGCCGAGGCGTACAAGCTCCTCAAGAAGCTCACGCCAGCCGACCTCGCGCGCCTCAAGAAGCTGCCGTGGATCGGCGACGAAAAGACGTTCAAAGGACTGCTCGACGCCAAGCCGAACTCCGATGTCGAGCGGCTCCATCGATTCCTGTACCTGACGCACTTCTCGTACGGGAAAATGCGCGGGCGCAGCTTCAGCCCCTCCGTCGTCGGCGTCGAAGCGAAGACCATCAAGCGCATCGAGGAGTTCGCGCCCCGCCTCAAGAAGGTGAGGGTCTACGGCGGCGACTACGAGAGAGTCGTCCGCAAGTACGACTCGAAGGACACCGCGTTTTTCCTCGACCCGCCGTACCCTGGGTACAACGTCGACGTCGGCGAGTCGGACTTCGACGAGGAGCGCTTCTTCAAGCTCCTCGCGACGCTCAAGGGCCGCTTCCTCATCACCTACGGCATCCGCGGGAAGTTCCCCGCGATGGTGAAGGAGTCCGACTTCTGGGTGAAGCGCATCCGCACGCCGCGCAGCATCGGCTCGATGCGCGGCGTGGGTGGTCCGTCTGTGCTCACGCAGTTGCTGGTGGCGAACTACGAGCCGACGACGAAGGCCATCGACGACTGGCTCTGCGCGCCCGACGAGTCGGAGTTCGACAAGCGGACGAAGCTCATCAAGGGCGCCGACCCGAGCGACGAGCGGTACGTACTGGGCATCGTCCTCGAGCCCGAGGTCGTCGACGCGCAGGGCGACATCTACTCGGCCGACGAGATCCGGGAGGCAGCGCACCGGTTCATGGAGGAGTTCGGCGGCCTCGGTCTGATGCACCGCCTTCGGGTCAACGACCAGGTGAAGGTGCTGGAGAGCTTCCTCGCGCCTACCGACTTCACTCTGGGTGAGACCTCGGTGCGCAAGGGAACCTGGCTGCTCGCGGTTCGGGTCCTCGGCGACGAACTCTGGGGAAAGGTGAAGAGCGGCGAGCTCACCGGCTTCTCGATCGGCGGCTCCGCGCGACGTGTACCCGAACCGACCCCGCCCGCCTCCGAGGCAGCCGCATGAGCACAACCACCGACGGCGTGCACCGACTCGTGGACATGGTCGTCGAGGAAGTCTCTCTCGTCGACCGCGCCGCGAACCTGCGCCGCTTTCTCATCGTGAAGAGGGACGACACCATGGACGACACCGAGGACGCGAAGAAGGCCGATGCACCAGACGACTCGCCGCTCCAAGTGGCGATCGCAGCCCTGGAGAACTTGACGGAGATCGTCGAGGAACTGGGGGAGGACGCTTCCGACCCGCGCGTCACCAGTCTCGCGGAGCAGCTACGCGCTGCGAGCGAGGACCTGCTCGAGCGCGCCAGTTCCGAGGCGCCGGCCGACGACGACGCGACGAAGGCTGCCGCCCGACCGAGGCGCGGGAAGAAGCCAGAGCCGAAGAACCCACCAGCCGACGACGGTGAGATGACAGACGCGACGAGCAAGGTCGACCTGAGGCCCATCACGGAAGGGCTCACGAAGCTGACCGAGACATTCAAGGCGCTCTCCGAGTCAGTCACCAGCCAGGCGCAACGACTCGGGCGCGTCGAGAAGCAGTTCGGCCTGCCGAACAGCATCCCCACCCAGCCGGCGACGCCGAAGACCAAGCCCGACGACGAGGTGGCCTGGCCCCTCGACCTCAACAACCCCCTCGATCGCGACAGCGTCGAGAAGTCGCTGTCGTTCCACGAGTCCTGAGAGGAGCACCCTGTGAGCTACACCTCGAATCGCACGCTGCTCGAGAAGGCAGACCTCGCTCTCGCGGATCTGACCGCGGGTGGCGGTGTGCTGCTCCCAGCGCAGGCCCAGAAGTTCATGCGCCTGCTCATCAAGCAGTCGGTGCTGATGCAGATGGCGACCGTCGTGCCGATGGCGTCGCCGAAGCACCAGATCGCCAAGATCAAGTTCGGCAGCCGCATTCTGCGGCGCGGCACCGAAGCAACCGCCCTCCCCGTCGCCGACCGGGCGCGGCCTGACATGTCGCATCTCGAGTTGGACGCGCAACTCGTCAAGGCCGAGGTCCACCTCTCCGACGAGGTGCTCGAGGACAACATCGAGCGCGGTGAGCTGCGCCAGACGATCCTCGAGATGATCGCCGAAGCCGCGGGGCGCGACATGGAGGAGGTGATCATCAACGGCGACACCACCTCGGCCGACCCATTCCTCGCGACCATCGATGGGCTGCTGAAGCAGGCGACCAGCCACATCGTGGACGCCGGCGGCGTGGCGCTCAGCAAGAACTTCCTGCGCGACCTGCTCAAGTCCCTGCCCAACGAGTACCTCCGCGACAAGAAGCAGATGGCGTTCCTCACGTCCGTCGACGCTGAGCTCGACTACCGCAACTCGCTGGCCGACCGCGCCACCGTCGGCGGCGACCGGTTCATCGAGGAAGACACCCCCGCTCTGTACTCGGGCGTTCCGGTCAAGCCAGTGCCGCTGTTCCCCGAGAACCTGGGGCCTGGCGGCAACCGCACCGTCGCCCTGCTCTGCAACCCGAAGAACGTCCACGTCGGAATCTGGCGCCAGATTCGCCTGGAGTCGTTCCGCGATGTGTCGGCGGGCGTGCTCCGCGTCGTGGCGACCATGCGCTTCGACGCCAAGTTCGCCGAAGAGGCGGGCGTCGCGAAGCTCATCAACATTCAGCTCTGAGGAGTTCGTTCATGGAGACCATGCTGGTTCGGCTCAAGTCATTCGATCCTCGACGAGGGCACATCGTCCGCCGATTCACCTACGCGGGCATCAAGTTCCACGAGGACCGCGGTTGGTATCGGGTGGAAAAGAACGTGGCCGACTACCTGCGCACGGCCAGACAGGTCGCCGGCGACGACGTCACGCCCCTCGCATTCGACGTGTGCAGCGAAGAGGAGGCAAAGGCACTCGACGTTCGCGAGGAGAGCGAAGCCAAAGTGCGCAAGGCGGCCGCTGACGACGTGCGCCTGAGCCCCGCGCGAAGTGACGTCTCCGCCGACGCGAAGGCGCCGACTCGGTCCGCGCGGAAGGCGTGACGTGTACGCGTCGGTGGCAGAGGTCCGGGCTGAGGGCGTTACGCCCGCCGCTGCCACCGACGCGCGGCTCGTCGCGCTGATCGACGAGGCCACGCGAACCATCGACAAGGTGACCCGGCAGTTCTTCGAGCCACGGCGAGCGACGCTGCGTCTCGACGGTCGCGGCACGCCGACGATCGAACTCCCAGTTCCTCCGATTGAGCTCACGCGACTCAGCGTCGACTACGAGGGCATGCAGCCGTTCCCGTTCGTCGGCGCCGCGCCGTTTGGGTTCGGCCTCGACCGGTCCGTGCTCCTCGTCGTCGGAGCTCCGATTGGTCCCGGCTACGACGGCGCACGCCTCACGCTGCGGCACGGCCTCGTGTTCCCGAAGGGCCACGGGAACGTCATCGCCGAGGGGCGCTGGGGGTACACCGAGGACGACGGCACTCCGGATGGGCGAACGCCGCTTGCGGTGAAGCGGGCCTGCATCCTCCTGGTGATGCGTGGGCTTCATCCGATGGCTGATGACGCCGCGTTCGAGGCGCGCAGTCGCTGGCGAATCATCGAGGAGCGCACGCGCGACCAGTCCTACCGCCTCGAATCGAATCGGGGTGCTGGCCAGTCACTGACTGGAGACCCGGAGGTCGACGCGCTTCTCCTCCCCTACGTCCGAAGCTCACCGGTCGGAGCTGCGTGATGCGAGGACGGCTCATCTTCCCGTTCCTCGCAGAACTCCGCCGGCTCGATGCCGACGCGATGTCGACGCAGGCGCCCGGCTACGACGAGGACTTCAAGGAGCCTGCGCTGCTCGACGCCGATGGAGATGGCGCGGCCGAGCCCTACCGACACGAACACCCACCCGTCCGCCTGCCGTGCCAGGTCGAGCCGCAGACGATCGAGGCGCTCCGCATGACGCCCGCGGGCAACACGCCTCAGTCGAGCCTGGACCTCGTCTTCCACTTCACCGACCTCGAGCGGCTGGGTCTGGTCGACCTGCAGACCGGCGAGGCGCTCGTCCGCCCCGGCGACCGACTCAGCGGGCTGTTCGACACCGAGGGCAGCCTGGTCTGGGCCGTGCGCACGCCGCCCGGCCTCTACGTGACCGAGGCGCGACCGACAGGCTTCGGGCTCTTCCGGCGCCGGCCACGACGGAATCTCCTCATTGTGTCGTTCAGCGACCGCCCCGCTGCTCGCTGAAGGTCGCACCGAAATCCGCCGAGAAATCGCGACGTCCCCGGCTCGGGTGGACGCCGACTTTGGAGCAGGCGCTTGGCGGAAGACACGCGGGCTCCCGCCGCTCCGAAGTTCCACTCGACCCGCAGCATGGAGTCCCGATGAAGAACCTGATCCTGATGGCCCTCCTGATGTTCGCGGTGGTCGGCTGCACCGAGCCGCCCTGCGACCCCGGCGCGTCGCGCTGCCTCGGCAACACGGTCGAGGTCTGCAACGAGAAGCAAGCGTGGCGCACGCTCGCCGACTGCGGGGAGCTGAGCCGCCTCGCGCGCCGGCCGCTCGTGTGCTCGTTCGTGACGTCCGACGACGCCGGCGTCATCGACGGCAACACCTGCATCCCGGAGCCTCCGGCGAACCCGTAGCACCGCGATGGCGATCTCCCGCACCGGCGACTGGGTTCGCGCTCGGGAGCTGCTCTCCAACACCTCGGGGAGACTCAAGGGTGCCGTCGAGCGGGCGATGAAGCAGGAGGCGCACGCCCTCCGAAACGAAGTCGTGAGCGGGTTGACGGCGCAGGCGCCGGGTGGCGAGCCCATCCGACCGCCTGCGCCGTTGACGTTGGCAGCGCGTCAGCTCGAGGGCTTCGGGGGCACCAAGTCGCTGCTGGTGCGCGGCGACCTCCGCAATGCGATCTCGGTGATCGCTGATGGCGACGAGGTGTTCATAGGCGTGCTGCGGAGCGCAAAGAGCAGCACGGGCGAGTCACTCGCCGACATCGCGCAGATCCAGGAGTTCGGCGGGCCGCCGGTGATCATCCCCATCACGCCGAAGATGCG